>NZ_JBHWJT010000002.1:0-477033 GCF_042731325.1 Streptomyces sp. NPDC059866
ACGGGTCGTGGTCATGGACTGCACCGACACCGGGGCGTCTCCGCCCACCGCCACGGACCCGACCTGGATCTGCCGGCTCTTCCGGCGCTCGGCGATCGGCCGGACCGGTACCTCGGGGAGGCCCAGGGGGATGACGGTCATGGCGTCACTCCCGGTTTCCGGAGACCGTCTCGCGCATGGCGCGCAGGGACTCCTTCAGGGAACCCATGGTGGCGAGGACGGCGGTGGGCTCGTAGCCGCAGTGCGCCATGCAGTTGGCGCAGCGCGGGTCCTTGCCACGGCCGTACTTGTCCCAGTCGGTCTCCTCGATCAGTTCGCGGTACGTCGGCACGTAGCCGTCGCTCATCAGGTAGCAGGGGCGCTGCCAGCCGAACAGCGAGTAGTTCGGGATCGCCCATGCGGTGCAGGGGAAGTCGACCTTGCCCTCGAGGAAGTCGAGGAACAGCGGGGAGTGGTTGAGCCGCCAACGGCGCCGGTTGCCGCCCGCGAAGGCCTTCTTGAACAGCTCGCGGGTCTGCTCCACACCCAGGAAGTGCTCCTGGTCGGGGGCCTTCTCGTAGGCGTAGGCGGGCGAGATCATCATCTCGTCGACCTCGAGGTCGTCGTTGAGGAAGTTGAGCACCTCGACGATGGTCTGCGGGGTGTCGGTGTTGAAGAAGGTCGAGTTGGTGGTGACCCGGAAGCCGCGCCGCTTGGCCTCCTTGATGGCCGCCACGGCCTCGTCGAACACACCCTCCTTCGCGACCGACTCGTCGTGCCGCTCGCGCAGGCCGTCGATGTGCACGGCGAAGGCGAAGTACGGCGAGGGCTTGAACTTGTCCATCTTCTTGCGCAGCAGCATGGCGTTGGTGCACAGGAAGACGTACTTCCGCCTGGCCACCAGCTGGCGCACGATCTCGTCGATCTGGGGGTGCATCAGCGGCTCACCGCCGGCGATCGACACCATCGGCGCCCCGGACTCCAGCACCGCTCCCACGGCCTGCGCGACCGGCATGCGCTGCTTGAGCACCCCGGCGGGGTGCTGGATCTTTCCGCAGCCCTCGCACTTGAGGTTGCAGGCGAAGAGCGGTTCGAGCTCGACGATGAGCGGGAACTTGTCGCGCCTGCGGAGCTTCTGTTCAGCCAAGTAAGTAGCGACCTTGATGGACTGACGCAGCGGCATGGCCATCGGGCTCACCTCCTGGGGAGCAACACATTACGGTGCCATTCAAAGAATGCGGGAAGAATGGAACGAAGGACGCGGAAAGCAGATATTCCACCGCGCACCGTGCCGATCCGGACGAGCTCATGTTCTGGAGCGTCCACGACCACCCGGACGGCCGCAACCGGACGCGCACCCACGCGCCCCGCGCTCAGAAGCGTTGCCGCCGACTCCATGTCGACCGCGATTGCGCCGGTGGCGAGCAGGTCGGCACGTTCCTGACCACGGACGACGTGGTCGGAGCCGGTGACCGGCCCGGTGTGGACGGTACGGCCGGGCACGGCACGGATGAGTTCCTTGACGAGCAGTTCGGTGCCCACGCACGGCGTGCTGCCGTGCGGGTGCCGGGTCTCCTCGGCGACGACCAGGTCGCCGGGATGCATGCCGGGGGCCAGCCCCGCGCAGAAGCCGGTGGCGAGCACGGAGGCCTCGGTGAGGGCCGGGTCGGCCAGCGCCCGGGTGACGGAGCGCTCGGCCGACCGGGGCCCCATGCCGGTGCGCAGGACGGTGACCGGCCCGTCGGCACCGCCATGGTCGCCCAGGCGCAGGGCCAGGCGCTCGATGCCGAGCGCACAGGCGATCAGCAGCGGTGCCGAGGCGGGCGGCGTGCTCATCAGCTCCCCTTGGCCGATGCGAAGGGCTCTCCGTTCACGAACCGGCCGAGGGCGGTGAGCGGGAAGACCTGCCGGTAGAGGTGGTAGTTGATGGAGAAGTCCCAGGGGAAGCCGGTGCCGGTGAAGTACGGCTCGTCCCAGGAGCCGTCCTCCCGCTGGGTCGCGGCGAGCCAGGCGACCCCGCGTTCGACGGCCTTGGAGTCCTCCTCGCCGGCCGCCAGCAGGGCCATCAGCGCCCAGGCCGTCTGGGAGGCGGTGGAGGCGCCGCGGCCGCTCCATCGCTCGACGTCCTGGTAGGAGCGCAGGTCCTCGCCCCAGCCGCCGTCGTCGTTCTGCACGCTCTCCAGCCAGGCCACCGCCCGGCGGATCGCCGGGTGCGAACCGGGGATGCCCGCCGCGACGAGTGCGGGCACCACCGACCCGGTGCCGTAGACGTAGTTGACGCCCCAGCGCCCGAACCACGAGCCGTCCGGCTCCTGTTGATCCAACAGCCACCGGACGCCGCGCCGGGTGCGCGGGTCGTGGGCCAGGCCCTCGGCCGCGAGCATCTCCACGACGTGCGCGGTGACGTCCGCGGACGGCGGGTCGATGACCTCGCCGAAGTCGCAGAACGGCAGCCGGTTGGGGAACGGGCTGGTGTTGTCGACGTCGAAGGCGCCCCACGCGCCGTCCTTCGACTGCATGCCGAGGTTCCAGCGCACCCCGCGCCCGATCGCCTTCTCCACCCGCTCCGGGTCGTGGTGCCTGACCCGGCGCAGTGCGAGGACGACCTCGGCAGTGTCGTCGATGTCGGGGTAGTTGTCGTTGTGGAACTCGAACGCCCAGCCGCCCGGTGGCAGCCCCGGCCTGCGCACCGACCAGTCGCCGGGCCGGACGATCTGCTCGCCCAGCATCCAGTCCGCGGCCTTGACGAGCTGCGGGTGATCGGCGGGCACACCGGCGTCGACGAGCGCGATGGTCGCCAGGCAGGTGTCCCACACCGGCGACTGGCAGGCCTCGATCATCCGGGCGCCGTCCTCGCGCCGGACGGCGTACCGGTCCAGGGACTCCAGCCCGGCCCGCATCACGGGGTGCTGGAGGTCGTAGCCGAGCAGATGCAGGGCGATGAGCGAGTACACGGCCGGCGGCTGGATGCCGCCCCAGCAGCCGTCGTTCTCCTGCCGCTCGATGATCCAGCGCGCCGCGGTGTTCATGGCGGCTCTGCGCAGCTTCCTCGGCACGACCTTGCGCAGGGCGTGCAGGCCCTTGTCGAGCCGCTGGAAGGCCCCGTCCCAACTCGCCGCAGGTGCAAGGGGTTTCACCGGGTTCGGGTTACCCGGATCGGTGTGCAGCTCGTCCAGCGGGAAGGGTGCGGGCCTGACCGGCCGCTTCGCGGAGACGATGGTCAGCGGGACGATGGTCTGCCGGGCCCAGCAGCCGAAGTCGTAGATGTTGAGCGGCAGCCACGTCGGGAAGTAGATGAGCTCCGGCGGGAGTTCGGGCAGGTCCTCCCACTTCCACCAGCCGAACAGGGCGAGCCAGATCCGGGTGAAGACGCGGGAGGCGGCGACACCGCCCTGGGCCCGGATCCACTCCGACGCCTTCGCCATGTGCGGGGCCTCGGGCGCGTCGCCGGCCAGGCGCAGGGCGACGTACGCCTCGATGGTGGTGGAGAGTTCGCCCGGTCCCCCGTGAAAGGTGGCCCAGGTGCCGTCCTCACGCTGCTCGCCGCGGATGAACAGGGCGGCGGCGCGGGTGGTGGACTCGTCGCGGATGCCCAGGAACTGACGCAGCAGCAGGTCCTCGGCGTCCATGGTGACGTTCGTCTCGAGGTCGCCCTTCCACCATCCTTCGGCGTCCTGCCGGGACAGCAGGAAGTCGGTGGCGCGCCGGACGGCGTGTACGGCGGCTTCTCGGCCCCCGGCCGCCTCGGGGGTGGTGCTGTCGGTTTCGCTGGCCGCGGCAGCGCGGGGCGGCTGGGCCCCGGTGCTTCCGTCGGTCGTCGCTGTCATGGCTTCCCCTTCGTGCAGTCACTTCCGGTGGTGCGTCTGCTGTGGGTCCGCCGTCGGCCGGTACACACGAATCCGCGGCACCGGCCGGCGACTACGCGAGAGCTATTCGGCCGATAGTGATCATCTCTTTCGTACGACGACGAAGTCGGCGAGCGCCGTGAACTGCTGCCGCACCCGGTCGGGCATGTCGACGGCGTCGAGAGCTTCGATGGCGATGGTGTGCTGACGGCGCGCTTCCTCGGTGGTCCACTCGCGGCCGCCCGCCTCCTCGATGAGGGCGGCGCGGGCCGCGAACTCCTCCTCGGAGAAGTTCGCGAAGTCGCTGCTCTTGGCGTCGGCGGCGAGGATCTCGCCGAGCCGCTCGGAGGCGGCGCCGCCCGCCGCGAGCGCGGCCACGACCGGCAGGGACTTCTTGCGCTGGCGCAGATCGCTCCAGGTCTGCTTGCCGGTGGCCTCCGGGTCGCCCCAGATGCCGAGCAGGTCGTCGACGGCCTGGAAGGCGAGGCCGAGGTGGTAGCCGTACTTCTCCAGGGAGTCGGCGGTGTGCTCGTCCGCGCCGCCGAGCACCGCGCCGATGGAGCTGGCGCAGGCCAGCAGGGCGCCGGTCTTGTTGCCCTCCATCTCCAGGCACTCCTCGACGCTGACGCGGTCGCGGTGCTCGTAGGAGATGTCCTGGGCCTGGCCGTCGATCAGGGCGCGGCTCGCCGTGGTCAGTCGGCGGGTGGCGCGGCCGGCCTCGACGGTGCCGAGCTCCAGGAGGATCTCGTTGGCCAGGGCGAACAGGGCGTCGCCGACCAGGATGGCCTGGGCAGGGCCGTGCACCTTCCAGACGGTGTCGCGGTGCCGGCGCTGTTCGTCGCCGTCCATCAGGTCGTCGTGCAGCAGCGAGAAGTTGTGGACCAGTTCGACGGCGACCGCTCCGGGAAGGCCGACCTCCGGCGCGGCCCCGGTGACCTCGGCGGACAGCACCGCGAGGGCGGGGCGCACGGCCTTGCCGCCGTCGCCGTCGGCAGGGTTGCCCGCGGCGTCGATCCAGCCGAAGTGATAGGCGGCGACCGTGTCCATGGGAGGTGCCAGGCGGTCGACGGCCGCCCGCAGTACCGGTGTGGCCAGGGTCCGGCCGCGCTCCAGAAGCGCGGTCACGTCCACCGCGGTCTCTCGAGCGGCCTTCGAGGCCGGGGGCACAGTGGGCACAGTCTCTCCTCTTGTTGCGGTACCGGGGGTGCGGGGGCCTGCCGCGCGCTGATCGAGTGCCTGTTGCGGTACTGGCATCAGGCCGCCTCCTCGACGTCGAAGAGGTGGCGGGGGCGGGGCCGGCCCAGGGCGCTCAGCGCGGCGTCCGCCGCACCGATGCCGCTGCGGACCGCACTCTCCATGGTCGCGGGCCACCCGGTGGCGGTCCACGCTCCGGCCAGGTACAGGCCGGGTGCCTTGGTACGGGCGCCGGGCCGCAGCCGTCCGACGCCGGGGGCGGGAGCGAACGTGGCGGTGCGCTCCCTGGTCACGAAGAAGTCCCGCACCTCGGCACCGCGGGCGCGGGGCAGCAGCCGTTCGAGTTCGGGCAGGTACCGCTCGCGCAGCTCGGCGACCGGAGCGTCGATCTCGTCCTGGGCCACGGACTGCGACAGCGCGAGGTACTGCCCCTGCTCGAGCCCGGACGCCTCGGTGCGGTCGAAGACCCACTGCACCGGGGTGCCGAGCGCGGTCAGGAAGGGCCTGGCGAGCACCTTGCGGTCGTAGACGACATGGATGTTGAGAATCGGCGCGGTGCCGATCCGCAGCAGCTGGTCGGGGGCGTCCAGGGCACCGTCCGGCAGCAGGTCGTACGTCTCGCGCTGGGGTACGGCGAGCACGACCGCGTCCGCCTCGATGGCCTCGCCGGGAACCTGCACGGTCCAACGCCCGTTCTCGTACTGGGAGTTCCGGGAGATGGAGGTGACACGTGAGCGCAGTTCGGTACGGACGCCCGCGGAGTCGAGCGCCTTGCGGGCCAGCCGGTCGTGCAGTTCGCCCAGCGGGACGCGCGCCCAGCCGATGTCGGCCGCGCCCGGGTCGGACAGCAGACCGGTCTTGAACACCATCGCGGCGAGCCCCAGGGAGGCGTCGCCCGCGACCGCGTTGAGGGTGGCAACCCCGACCAGGTCCCACAGGGCCTCGACGGCACGCGCCGACTGACCGTGCGCGGTCAGCCAGCTGCCGAAGTCCTGTGCGTCCAGGGTCGGATCGGCGAGGTCGAGGCCCTTGAGCGCGAGCGCGGCCCGGCCGACCATGGCACGCTCGGCGAGTGAGAGATGCGGATACGTCGCCAGGCTGCGCCCCAGATGCAGGGGCACGGGCAGGGCGTCGCGCCGCAGCCTGCCGAGCCGCCGGCCCTCGGGCTTGGTGACGTCGAGGACGGGCACGTCGAGACGATCCTGCAGCGGAGCCAGTGCCGCGCCGTCGATACGGTCGAGGAACCAGCGGTAGGCGGTGCAGCAGCGCAGGTAGACGTGCTGTCCGTTGTCGACGGTCAGCTCGCCGCGCTGGAAGGAGAAGGCCAGCCCGCCGAGCCGGGGCCGTCCTTCGAGCAGGGTGACGCGCACTCCGGCGTCGGCGAGCGCGAGCGCGGCGGTGATACCGGCGAGCCCTCCGCCGATCACGACGGCGTCCCTGGTGGACCCCGACCACGTGCCGTCGGTCATCGTGCACCCTCCCCCACGTACCGGCCGCGGCGCGAGAACCGGCCACGGCAGGTCGTTGCAGTCTGGGACGCGGCCCGGCAGCGGAGGGTTGCGTGCCGCATTTCGCCGGTGGCGTCACCCTGTCCCAGGTTGTCCATCAGGCGCGCCTCCTGACGGACCGCCGGGTCACATGCCGGGTGTCCAGGCCGGACAGACCGCGCACGGCGACGTAGGCCTTCTCGCGTCCGGGCAGTGAGACCCGGCCGCGCAGCACGGCTTCCGGTTCGCGCTCGATGCGGTCGAGGAGGCGGCGGTAGATGCCGGCCATCGCGGCGACACAGGCGCCGCTGCGCCGGTCGAGCATGGGGAGGAGCTGGTAGCCCTCGGCGAAAAGGGCGCGGGCCCGTCGCACTTCGAAGTGCACGAGGCCCGCGAAGTCGGAGCCCTCCGGCGGTTTCGGCCCGCTGAACCCGGCCGAGCAGCCGAACTTGGCCAGGTCGTCGGCGGGCAGGTAGGTGCGTCCGCCCTCGGCGTCCTCGCGGATGTCCCGCAGGATGTTGGTGAGCTGGAGTGCGAGCCCGAGCGTGTCGGCGTACTCGGAGGCGCGCTCGGCGCCGCGCGCCCCCGGTTCCGTTCCGAAAACGCCGAGCGAGAGCCGCCCGATGGCACCGGCCACGCAGCGGCAGTAGACCTTCAGGTCGTCCCAGGTCTCGTAGGTCTCGCCGCGTACGTCCATCAGGACGCCGTCGATGAGCTCGTCCAGGCCGCCGAGCGGGATCGGGAACTGCTGGGCGGCATGAGCGAGGGCGACGCCGACCGGGTCGGTGTCGTCCTCGTCGACCGCCTCCTCGTGGATCCGGGTGAGCAGTGCCCGGGTGTCCTCGAGTCTGTCGATCTTCACGTCGTCGGTGAGCGCGCCGTCGCCGATGTCGTCGACGCGGCGGGAGAACGCGTACAGCGCCGACATGGCCCGGCGCTTGGGCGTCGGCAGCAGCCTGATGCCGTAGGCGAAGTTACGGGCCTGCTGTCCGGTGACGGCCTCGCAGTAGCTGTAGGCAGCGAGTACCGGTGCGGACACGTGTGGTTCCGACTCCACGGTCCGGATCACCCCTCTCCTCGCAGAGTCACGCCCACCTCACGCAGCAACTGGAGCTTGCCGGGCTTGGGCGGGCCGGGAAGTACGTCGTATTCGGCGGCGGCGATCGCACGGATTGCCGCCCTTCCCCCCGCCACGAACCCCGCAAGCAGCAGCCTCAACCTGCCGTGCACGCTACCCACGAGGGGGGCGCCTTCATTCAGGAGAACGCGGGCGCGTTGCGCTTCGTACGCAACCAGTGCGCGCACCGACGCGCCCGCTGTGGGCGTGGCGAGATCCGCCTCCTGGACATGAAAGCGCTTCATGTCCTCGGCGGGCAGATAGATGCGGTCACGGCCGAGGTCCTCGGCCACGTCCTGAAGGTGCTCGACGATCTGCAGGGCCGTGCAGATCGCGTCGGAGCGGCGGATCCGCTCGGGGGTGGAGGTGCCGGTCACGGCGAGGACGAGCCGGCCCACGGGGTTGGCGGACAGCTCGCAGTAGGCGAGCAGGTCGTCGTAGGTCTCGTACCGCTTGACCAGTTGGTCCTGGCGGTTGGCGGCGATCAGGCCGAGGAACGGCTCGGCCGTGAGGGAGCACCGGCGGACGGTCGGCTGGAGACGACGCAGCAGGGGGTGGCGCGGCGTGGAGTCGAAGACACGGCGCAGGTCGGCCTCGAAGGCGTCGAGGAGCGCCGACCGGTCCCCGGCCCGGTCGGCCGACACGCCGAGCAGCCGTGCGTCGGCGCCGCCGGGGGCCAGGTCGCCGTCACCGATGTCGTCGACGAGTCGGGCGAAGCCGTACACGGCCATCAGGTCGGTGCGCCAGGCTCTGGGCAGGAAGAAAGGGGCCACGGGGAAGTTCTCGGCCGTGGCCTTGTCCAGCGTCGCGCGCTCCGGATCGGCCGTGCGCGCCGTGTCGGTTCCCGTCACCGTTTGCTGCCCGGGGCGGGGACGGCACATGCTGCGCGGGGCTGGGGAGTTTCCGTAGCCATTGCCGTCACATCTCCCGTTCTACACTGCCGACCCAATACGCACTATTTCGGACACGCCGCCCGGGTTTCGTGCGGCCGCCCGGTGGTAGGTGTCGCGCATTATCGCCCTACTTGCCGTGATTCGGCACCGGTACAGCTTACGTTGTACAACGCGCCGTGGAGCGTGGGGGTGTCCGGCGCATCACAACAACACACCGATTGACCTCAAGATTCCTACGGCAAGCCGGAGTTGACGTTTCCTTTGCCGGTGGCTCAGGGCCCCTTTGCACACGACGCAGGGCCTCGCCGGAACAGTTCCGGTGAGGCCCCTGACGACCGGCCTACTTGCCGGTGAACTTCTCGTACTCCTTGATGACCTCGTCGGTCGGGCCGTCCATGCGCAGCTCGCCGCGTTCCAGCCACAGGACACGGTCGCAGGTGTCGCGGATCGACTTGTTGTTGTGACTGACCAGAAACACCGTGCCGGCCTGCTTGCGCAGCTCACGGATGCGTTCCTCGGAGCGCTTCTGGAACTTGCGGTCGCCGGTGGCGAGGGCCTCGTCGATCATCAGGACGTCGTGGTCCTTGGCGGCGGCGATGGAGAAGCGCAGGCGGGCGGCCATGCCGGAGGAGTAGGTGCGCATCGGCAGGGTGATGAAGTCGCCCTTCTCGTTGATGCCGGAGAAGTCGACGATCTCCTGGTAGCGCTCCTTGATCTGCTCCCGGGACATGCCCATGGCGAGCCCGCCCAGGATCACGTTCCGCTCGCCCGTCAGGTCGTTCATCAGGGCCGCGTTCACACCGAGCAGCGAGGGCTGGCCGTCGGTGTAGACCTTGCCGCTCTCGGCGGGCAGCAGGCCGGCGATGGCGCGCAGCAGGGTCGACTTGCCGGAGCCGTTGGAGCCGATCAGACCGATGGCCTCGCCACGGTAGGCGACGAAGGAGACACCCCGCACGGCGTGCACCTTGCGCACGCCGCGCTCCTCGCCACGCTTCAGGATGCGGCTGAGGGCGGCGGTGGCGCTGCCCTTGCCGGTCTTGGCGCCGTTGACGCGGTAGACGATGTGCAGGTCGTCCGCGATGACGGTGGGGATGCGGTCCTCGGGGGTGCGCTCAGCCACGTCCGTACCTCTCCTCCGCCTTCCAGAAGTACACGAAGCCGCCGACGGCGAAGAGGAGGGCCCAGCCGCCCGCGACCGCCCACACGTGCTCGGGGAGCCACTCGGAGCCGTAGCCGTCGATCAGCGCGAAGCGGATCAGGTCCATGTAGATGGCCGCCGGGTTCCACTGCAGCACGTCGGCGATCCACTGCGGCTTGTCGGCGAGCATGATCGGGATGGAGTACATGACACCGGACGCGTACATCCAGGTACGCATCACGAACGGCATCAGCTGCGCCAGGTCGGGCGTCTTGGCGCCGGCCCGGGCCATGATCAGCGCGAGGCCGGTGTTGAAGCAGAACTGCAGGGCCAGCGCCGGAATGATCAGCACCCAGGACAGGTCCGGGTAGCTGCCGAAGGCAACGGTCACCGCGAACAGCACGAACATCGAGAAGAGCAACTGCTGGAGCTGCTGGAGCGCGAAGGACACCGGGAGCGAGGCCCGCGGGAAGTGCAGGGCGCGGACCAGCCCCAGATTGCCGGAGATCGCGCGGACGCCCGCCATCACCGAGCTCTGCGTGAAGGTGAACACGAACACGCCGGTGACCAGGAACGGAATGTAGACCTCGCGTTCCATCCCGCGGTCGGCCTCCAGGATCACCCCGAAGATGAAGAAGTACACGGCCGCGTTCAGCAGTGGCGTGACCACCTGCCACAGCTGGCCGAGCTTGGCCTGGCTGTACTGGGCGGTCAGCTTCGCCCGCGAGAAGGCGAGGATGAAGTGACGCCGGTCCCAGAGCTGGCGGACGTACTCGACGAGGGAGGGCCGGGCGCCGCTCACGGACAGGCCGTACTTCGCCGCGAGCTCCGTCGCGGTCAGTCCCTCGTCGGGTGACGCGGGCGCGGTCACCGCGACTGAGCGGTCGTGCGTTGTCTCACTCACTGGTGGAAACTTTCGTCTTCGAGATGCGCGGCCGGTGCTGGCCGGCCACGGGCCGGGAGCCGAGCGTTACGCCCCGAATGCTCTCAGGGACGAGCTTGTCAGATGACAGGAGGTCGGCCCAGCCGGGTCAGCCGCCACACCGTACGCCACTTCATGGGCCTGCGGGGGCCGCACGGGCTGCGCCAGCCCTCCCGGAACCCGCCGAACCATGCTCGCAGAGCCGGCCGCGAGGGGCGGCGCAGCAGGGTGAGCAGCAGCCAGATGCCCAGGTAGACCGGCACCAGGGGGGCGGGCAGGTTGCGGCGGGCGAGCCAGACGCGGTTGCGGGCGACCATGCGGTGGTAGACCGCGTGCCGCGAGGGCGCGGTCGTCGGGTGGTACAGCACCATGTCGGACCGGTAGTCGATCATCCAGCCCGCGTCGAGGGCCCGCCATGCGAGGTCGGTTTCCTCGTGGGCGTAGAAGAATGCGTCCGGAAGGCCGCCGACTTCGGCGAAGACCTGGGTACGGACGGCGTTGGCGCCGCCGAGGAAGGTGGTGACCCGGGAGGAGCGCATCGGGTCGGAGGCGCGCAGCCGGGGGACGTGGCGGCGCTGGGTGACGCCGGTGTCCGGGTCGGCGATGCGGAAGCTGACGATCCCGAGTTTCGGGTCGGCCGCGAAGGCCTGGCGGCACAGCTCGGCGGTGTCGGTGCGGGCGAGCAGGCCGTCGTCGTCGAGGAACAGCAGTATGTCGACGTCGCGGCCGCTGGGGCCGAAGGCCTCGATACCGATGTTGCGGCCGCCGGGAATGCCGAGGTTCTCGGGCAGTTCGACCGTGCGGACACCCTCGGGGACCTCGGGCACGGGTGAGCCGTTGCCGACGACGACCACGGGTATCGGGTCGCCGTCCTGCTTGGCGACCGAGTCGAGCAGGGCGCGCAGCTCCTCGGGGCGGTTGCCCATGGTGATGATGACCGCCCCGACCTTCATGCCGCTCACTTCAGCCTGCTCGAGGCGAGGATGGACACGAGGTGCAACACGGTCTGCAGCAGCGCGATGCCGGCCAGCACCGCGACGCCGAGCCGGGAGAAGAACAGGTCGCCGCGGACCTGGTCGACGATCGCCAGGACCAGGATCAGCAGGGACGCCTCGATGCCGAGGATCAGGCGGTGGAACTTGAGCGCGGCCGCGGCGCGGCGGGCGAGCGCCATGCCGGAGGAGCGCATCTCGGAGGCAGCCTCCTTGACCGGCGGCAGTCCGCCCTGGTGGCGGGCGACACCGACGAGGTCGGTCTCGGCCTTGATCAGGATGGCGCCGAGGGCGGCGAGGGTGCCGAGGAAGGCCCACAGCCAGTCGATACGGCCGCTGCCCCACAGGTCGGCGGCGCGCAGGCCGAAGCCGACGAGGACCGCGGCATCGGTGAGGTAGGCGCCGACGCGGTCCAGATAGACACCGCCCAGCGAGTACTGCTTCTTCCAGCGCGCGATCTCGCCGTCGACGCAGTCCAGCAACAGGTAGAGCTGGACCATGATCACGCCGAGCACCGCCCCGGGGATCCCCGGCACCAGGAGTGCCGGGGCCGCGAGGACACCGCAGACGGTCATCAGGTACGTGAGCTGGTTGGGCGTGACCCTGGTGTTCACCAGGTAGCGGTCGACCCGCAGGGACACCTCGCGCATGTAGAGGCGTCCCATCCAGTGCTCACCGCTGCGCCGGTCCTTCACCCCCGCGGGGTGAACGACGGGGCGGAGTTCAGCTACCGATGGCCTTGACATAGTCGGCGTAGATGTCCTTGATCTGGTCGGTGGTCAGGTCGAGGTGTTCGAGGATCGTGTAGCGGCCGGGCCGGGTCTGCGGAGCGAACTCCACGACGCGGACGAATTCGTCGTCCGTGAAGCCGATCTCCTCCGGCAGCACCGGAAGTCCGTGCCGACGCAGCACCTCGGCCATGCAGGCCGACTCCTCGTGGGCTCCGCGCAGGTACATGGCGAAGGCCGCGCCCAGCCCGCACTGCTCGCCGTGGGCGGCGGCGCGCCTGGGGAACAGCAGGTCGAAGGCGTGGTTGATCTCGTGGCAGGCGCCGGAGGAGGGGCGGGAGTCGCCCGACACGGACATGGCGATGCCGCTGAGGACCAGCGCCTCGGCCAGTACCTGGAGGAAGTCGTTGTCACCGATGCCGCCGGGATGCCGGAGCACCGCCTCGCCGGCCTGGCGGGCCATGGCGGCGGCGAGGCCGTCGATCTTCTCGCCCTTGACGCGGTTGGCCAGCTCCCAGTCGCGGATCGCGGAGATGTTGGAGACGGCGTCGCCGATGCCGGCCCGGACGAAACGGACCGGGGCCTCGCGGATGACGTCGAGGTCGATGACGACGGCGATCGGGTTGGGCACGCCGTACGAGCCGCGGCCGGCGTCGTTGTCGAGGGTGGCGACCGGCGAGCACAGGCCGTCGTGCGCGAGGTTCGTGGGGACGGCGACCAGCGGCAGGCCCACACGTGCCGCGGCGAACTTGGCGCAGTCGATGATCTTGCCGCCGCCGAGGCCGACGAGCGCGTCGAAGTGGCCGGCCCTGATCTCGGCGGCCAGCCGGACGGCGTCGTCCAGGGTGCCGCCGCCGACCTCGTACCAGGTGGCGCCGGGCAGTTGCGGGGCGACCCGGTCGCGCAGCCGGGCGCCGGAGCCGCCGCTGACGGCGACGGCGAGCTTGCCCGAGTGCGAGATGCGTTCGTCGGCGAGCACGCCGGCCAGGTCGTCGAGGGCACCCGGGCGGATGTCCACGACGACCGGCGAGGGTATGAGCCGGGTCAGTACTGGCACGCGATCTCCCGTCCCCGGGCGAGATCGTCGTGGTTGTCGATCTCGACCCACGGCACGTCGCCGATCGGGGCCACGTCGATCCGGAAGCCGCGGTTCACGAGCTCCTGGTAGCCGTGCTCGTAGAACTGCTGGGGGTCGTTCTCCCACACCGTGCGCAGGGCGTCGGCCAGCTCGGGCGCGGCGTCGCCCTCGATGAGGGTGACGCCGATGTACTCGCCGGTGGCCTCGGCCGGGTCCATCAGCTTGGTGATCTTCTGGACGCCCTTGGCGGGGTCGACGACGACCTTCATCTCCTCGTCGGCCAGCGACTTCACGGCGTCGAGGGCGAGGATGATCTTCTTGCCGTCGCCGCGGGCGGCGAGCAGCGTCTTCTCGACGGAGACCGGGTGGACGGTGTCGCCGTTGGCGAGGATCACGCCGTCCTTGAGGGCGTCACGGCCGCACCACAGGGAGTAGGCGTTGTTCCACTCCTCGGCCTTGTCGTTGTCGATGAGGGTGAGCCGCAGGCCGTACTTCCGCTCCAGGGCCGCCTTGCGCTCGTAGACGGCCTCCTTGCGGTAGCCGACGATGATCGCGGCCTCGGTCAGGCCGATCTCGGCGAAGTTGCCGAGGGTCAGGTCGAGAACTGTGATCCCGTCGGTCCCGTCCTCGTGGCCCGCGGGCCCCACCGGCACCAGTGCTTTGGGCAGGGTGTCGGTGTAGGGGCGCAGACGCCGGCCGGCGCCGGCCGCCAGCACGAGGCCGATCATGCGGGTTCTCCTTCGTCGTGTACGGCGGGGGCCCCTGCGGACACCCAGAAGCGGATGCTCTCGGCGAGCACCAGCAGGGCAACGGCCACGGCGAGGACCGTGAGCGCGACCTCGAACTGCGCGGCGGTCAGCAGCACGGCAAGCACGGTGACCACCAGCGTCCGGCCCTCATGCCCCCCGATCGCCCGCACCAGCCAGTGCGGGGGCGCACCCGCGTTGCCGCGGATGCGGTAGACCGTGTCGTAGTGATGGTAGGCGACGGCCGCAACCAGCCCGAAAGCAGCGGGAAGTGCCCCGTTCACCTCTGATTCAGCCGCCAGAATGAGGACGGTGCCGTACTCGGCGGCCCGGAAGAAGGGCGGAACCAGCCAGTCCAGGGCGCCCTTGAGGGGGCGGGCGACGGCGACGGCGGACAGGGCGGCGTACGCGATCGCGCACAGCAGGGTCGGCCATGCGGCGCCCCAGACTGCGGCGGAGATCACTACGAGGAGACCGCCGACGGCAGCGCTGAGGGGTGCCGGGAAGCGTGGGGCGGCGCGCTTCAGCAGTTCCACGAGCGGACCGCTGTCCGCGAGGTCGGCCAGCGCCTGCGCCGCGCGGTCGGTGCGCCGGGCCTTGCGGGTCAGCGACCGCAGGACGCGGCCCGCCGTGGTGTACGTGGCCGCGAAGGCGCAGCCGATCAGCAGCACGTAGAAGGTGATGCGCGGGGTGGTGGCCGCCGTGAGGACGGCGATCAGCGCCCAGCGTTCGCCGATCGGCAGGACGATCATCCGGCGCAGCCACACCGTCCAGCCGACGCTGTCCAGCTTGTCGGAGAGGGCGGCGGTGGGGCTGGTGTTGGCCGTGGCGTCGTGGTTGGCCTCGTTGAAGGAGAAGTCGACGACGTGCCGGCAGGTCTGCAGGACCATCGCGCCGAGTGCGAGGGCCCACACGTCGTCGCCGCCACGGGCCGCACCGAGCGCGAGGCCCGCGTAGTAGGCGTACTCCTTGGCCCGGTCGAAGGTCGCGTCCAGCCAGGCGCCCAGGGTGGAGTACTGGAGCGAGTAGCGGGCGAGCTGGCCGTCGGTGCAGTCCAGCACGAAGGAGGCGATCAGCAGGACGCCGGCCGCGACGAAGCCGCCCCGGGTGCCGGTGGCCGCGCAGGCCGCCGCAATCAGGGCGGTGACGAGGGAGGCGGTGGTGACCTGGTTGGGGGTGAGGCCGCGGCGGGCGCACCAGCGGGCGATGTAGCGGGAGTAAGGGCTGACGAAGAAGGTGGTGAAGAAGCCGTCGCGGGCCTTCACGGCCGACTTCAGACGTACGGCCTCGTCGTCGACGGCGGTGACGGCCTGCCGTGCCTCGTTGCGGGCCTGCGGGTCGGCGGGGACCGCGGCGACCAGACTGCCGAGCTCGGGACGGTGCACATCGGCGTCGAGGGCGGTGACGATACGGTCGGCGAGGCTGCCGACGAGGGTCGCCCCGGCACCGGCCGAGTTCTCGCGGGCCAGCGCGCGGGTCAGTGCCCGGCGGCCGGCCGGCTGGGCCGTCACGGCGCCCGGGATCGCGGCGAGCGGGAAGCGGGGGTCGGTGAGGCCGAGGCGCAGGGCGTGCAGGTGACCGACGAAACCCGCGTCGACCACGGCAACCCGTTCGTCGGCCGGCACCTGGGCGAGGAGGGTCTCGGCGGCGGCCGGGTCGGCGGCGCTGCGCACCTCGAAGCCGAGGGACCGCAGATCGTCCTCGATCGACGATCCGGGGACCGGCTGGCCGGTGAGGATGGCGGTCGACAACCGAACTCACTCCCTGGGTGCCGACGCATCCACGTCGGCCGTGTGCATGGTGGAGGCCGCCCCCGGGCCGCGTGATCGGCTGCGCCAGGCGGGCGACATGTCGGCAGAGGCTATCGGATGATGACAAGCCCGTGTTCACCGGCCGTTCATGGCCCGGTCGACACGGTCTGCTGGGACCTCCGCGTCGATCATCATCAGGGATGCCGGGCCCGCCGCACAAAATCGCGCTCCCAGAACGGGCATTCACGGCATCCGGCGCCCTGGTGGGAGCCGATGGCTCTTTCGGCCGGGCTTAGGGTGGGCTGCCATGACATGGCTGATCACCGGCGGTGCCGGATACATCGGGGCACATGTGGCGTGGGCCATGGCCGGGACCGGGGAGCGCGTGGTCGCGCTGGACGACCTGTCGGCCGGGGTTCCGGCGCGGCTCCCGGCGGACGTCCCGCTGGTTCGCGGGTCGTCGATGGACGAGGCACTGCTGAAGCGGGTCCTCGCCGAGCATGCGGTGACGGGTGTGGTGCATCTCGCCGCGCGCAAGCAGGTCGCCGAGTCCGTGGCGCAGCCGACGCGGTACTACCGGGAGAACGTGGGCGGACTGGCGACGCTGCTCGACGCGGTCGCCGAAGCCGGAATCGAACGGTTCCTGTTCTCCTCGTCGGCGGCCGTCTACGGCAATCCGGATGTGGAACTCATCACGGAGGACACTCCGTGCGCCCCGATGAGTCCGTACGGCGAGACCAAGCTGGCCGGTGAACGGCTGGTGCGGGCGGCAGGCCGGGCGCACGGGATCGCGACGGTGTGCCTGCGCTATTTCAACGTGGCGGGCGCTGCCACGCCGGAGCTGGCCGACACCGGTGTCTTCAACGTGGTCCCCATGGTCTTCGACCGGCTCACCCGCGACCAGGCACCGCGGATCTTCGGCGACGACCACCCGACGCCGGACGGCACCTGCATCCGCGACTACATCCATGTCGCCGACCTCGCCGACGCCCACCTCGCGGCGGCCCGGCGGCTGTCCGCACCGGACGCCGCGGGCGACCTCACGGTGAACATCGGCCGGGGCGAGGGCGTCTCGGTGCGCGAGCTGGTCACGCTGATCGGTGAGGTGACCGGGGACACGCGTCCGGCAGTCGTCGAGGCGCGTCGCCCCGGGGACGCCCCGCGTGCGGTCGCCTCGGCCGAACTGGCGGCGCAGGAGCTGGGCTGGACGGCCCGGCGCGGGGTGCGCGAGATGGTCGGCTCGGCTTGGCGGGGATGGCTGCTGCACCACGGCGGATGATCACCGAAGCACTCTGACCTGCTGTTCGTTTGCGCAGGTCAGAGCATATGACAACGGTGTTCAGTGCCGCGTTGCCCGATGTCCCCCGCCCGTAGTTCACTGTGGTCTCGGACCGATCGCAGGAGGGCGGCTTTTCATGGGGGCTGGGCACGATCACGGGCATGCACACGCCGCGCCGGTCAGCGGCACGGCGGCCGCGGCGTACCGCGGCCGGCTGCGGATCGCGCTGTGCATCACGCTCACCGTCATGGTGGTCGAGATCGTCGGCGGCGTGCTCGCGGACTCCCTCGCGCTGATCGCGGACGCCGCGCACATGGCGACCGACGCGGTCGGCCTGGGCATGGCCCTGCTCGCGATCCACTTCGCCAACCTCCCGGCGAGCGCGAACCGCACCTTCGGATACGCCCGTGCCGAGATCCTCGCCGCGCTCGCCAACTGTCTGCTGCTGCTCGGGGTCGGCGGGTACGTCCTGTACGAGGCGATCCAGCGGTTCATCACGCCGGCCGGCACCGAGGGCGGGCTGACGGTTGTGTTCGGTCTGATCGGTCTGGGCGCGAACATGATCTCGCTCACGCTGCTCGTGCGCGGTCAGCGGGAGAGCCTGAACGTGCGCGGTGCCTTCCTGGAGGTCGCGGCCGACGCGCTGGGCTCGGTCGCGGTGCTGATCTCGGCGGTGGTGATTCTCACCACCGGCTGGCAGACCGCCGACCCGGTCGCCTCGCTCGTCATCGGCCTGATGATCGTGCCGCGGACGCTGAAGCTGCTGCGCGAGACCCTCGACGTACTGCTGGAGTCGGCCCCCAAGGGCGTCGACATGGCGGAGGTCCGGGCCCACATGCTGGCGCTGGACGGCGTGGAGGACGTCCATGACCTGCACGCCTGGACGATCACGTCGGGCATGCCGGTGCTGTCCGCGCACGTGGTGGTCCGCTCCGACGTCCTGAACGCGATAGGGCACGAGAAGATGCTGCACGAACTGCAGGGCTGCCTGGGCCACCACTTCGACGTGGAGCACTGCACCTTCCAGCTGGAGCCGAGCGGGCACGCGGAACACGAGGCCCGGCTGTGCTACTGACGCCCGGCCACCGGTGATCCGTCGGGGGCGGAGCGCATCGGTCCGGCGCGCGATCGCGTCCTGGTAGTCGTACGCCCCCGTCGCGGGCGGTTCTCCCCGATCCGCGCCGGGCACGATCACCTACCGGGCCCCTCTTCCGGTGCCGACGCGCCGGGAAGTGCCGGGAGTGCCGGATTCGTACGGCAGACTGGGGCGCGAGGAACGAGGCGAAGGATGGGTATGCCGATCACACCTGCCACCGCGACGCACAGCTCGTCGAACGGCACCGCGGAAGCGATCCTGCTGGAACTGGTAGACGAGGACGGCGTGACGATCGGCACCGCGGAGAAGCTCGCCGCCCATCAGCCCCCGGGACAGCTGCACCGGGCGTTCTCGGTCTTCCTGTTCGACGACTACAGCCGGCTGCTGCTCCAGCAGCGGGCGCTGGGCAAGTACCACTCCCCCGGCGTGTGGTCCAACACCTGCTGCGGCCACCCGTACCCGGGCGAGGCGCCGTTCGCGGCGGCGGCCCGGCGGACGTACGAGGAGCTCGGGGCCTCCCCGGCGCTGCTCGCCGAGGCGGGCACCGTCCGCTACAACCACCCGGACCCGCACTCGGGCCTGGTGGAGCAGGAGTACAACCATCTCTTCGTCGGCCTGGTGCAGGCGCCGCTCCGGCCGGATCCGGAGGAGGTGCACGCGACGGCCTTCGTCACCCCCGACGAGCTGGCCGAGCGGCACGCCAAGGACACCTTCTCGTCCTGGTTCATGACGGTGCTGGACGCGGCCCGCCCCGCGATCAGGGAGCTGACCGGCCCGTCCGCGGGTTGGTGACCCTCACAGCAG
This sequence comes from Streptomyces sp. NPDC059866, assembly GCF_042731325.1. Lineage (NCBI taxonomy): Bacteria > Bacillati > Actinomycetota > Actinomycetes > Kitasatosporales > Streptomycetaceae > Streptomyces > Streptomyces sp. NPDC059866. The sequence continues at coordinate 19,050 of NZ_JBHWJT010000002.1, forward strand.
CCGGGCGTGGTCGAGCGGCAGGGCGGCCCAGATCACCTTGCCGCCGCTCGCCGTGTGCTCGACGTCGCACACGCCGCCCGCCTCCCGGGTGACCTCCCGTACCAGGAGCAGGCCCCGGCCGCCCGTCCGGCCGTGGTCGGCCTCGAGGGCGGTGGGACGGTAGGGGTGGTTGTCCTCCACGGACACCCGCACCCACTCGGCGCCGACGGCGACCTCCACGGCGAGCATCGGCGACAGCAGCGCCGCGTGCCGGACGGCGTTCGTGACCAGCTCCGAGATGATCAGCAACAGGCCCTGGGCCAGCTCGTCCGAGACCGGGACCCGCTGGCGGATCAGCAGGTCCCGTACCGCGTGCCGGGCCTGCGGGACCGAGGCGTCGACGGCGGGAGCGGTGAACCGCCACACGCCCTCGAACGGCAGCGGCTCGCGCGTCCTCGGTTCGACCGGTGCATCCGCGCCGCCTTCTGGGCGTGGGGCGGACCCGCGCCCGTGGTTCTCCATCGTCCGGTCGCCACCCTTGTGCTCGATTGTCACCACACGTCGAGTGTTGGTAACGAGCCTCTCCATGCCGGAGACCTGAACACAAGTCAGCTGTTATCGAACACTTCTGACCGTTGGCGTATGACACGGTCAGTTGTGGGACTGCTCCTGTCCCACTCATGCAGGCTTTGCGAACTCTTCGGGTTGTACGGGTTTGCAGTGCCCGGAACACAGCAGCTGAGGTAGCTGCGGCTAGCATCCCGCGCATGGAGCCCCAGCTGTCACACCGGGTCGCCGACTCGGTGGCCACCGTCGTGATCGATCATCCCGCCAAGCGCAACGCCATGACGGCCGCGATGTGGCAGGCGCTGCCGCCGCTGCTCGACGCCCTGGCCGCCGATCCGGACGTACGCGCCCTGGTGCTGACGGGGGCGGGGGGCACGTTCTGCGCAGGGGCCGACATCTCCACGCTCCAGGACTCGCCGGAGACGGCGCAGGCGCTGGCCGTGCAGGCCGAGGAGGCCCTTGCCGCGTTTCCGAAGCCGACGCTGGCGGCGATCCGCGGGCACTGTGTGGGCGGCGGGGCACAGCTCGCGGCGGCCTGCGATCTGCGGTTCGCGGAGGAGGGCACGCTGTTCGGGGTGACACCGGCGAAGCTGGGGATCGTGTATCCGGCCTCCACCACCCGGCGTTTGGTGGCGCTGGTCGGTCCGGCCACCACCAAGTACCTGCTGTACTCGGGCGAGTTGATCGGCACCGAGCGGGCGTTGCGCACGGGGCTGGTCGACGAGGTGCTGCCCGAGGGCGAACTCGACAAGCGCGTGGCCGAGTTCGCCCGAACACTGGTGTTGCGCTCACAGCTGACGCAGGCCGCGGCGAAGGAGTTCGCCGACGGACGCACCGACCGGGACGCCCACTGGGCGGACCGGGCGCGCGGCAACACCGACACCGCGGAGGGCGTCACCGCGTTCCTGGAGCGCCGGCAGCCGCGCTTCACGTGGAGCGTGTCCACGTCAGAATGAAGCGGCCCCGTCCGGCACTCGCGCGTGCCGGGTGCATGGTCGACGACGGGTGCGGTACCCGGACGTCACCTGGTCCTGGTGAACGTTGCCTGGTCCTGGTGAGCATGGCGAAGACGAAAGGAGATTCCCGTGTTCCGCGCTCTCGCTGATGTCCTGCGGCAGATCGGCGGTGCCGTCGCCACCGTGGTGACGCTGCCGTTCCGGGCGCTGGCCCGCCTGCTAGGCGGAGCCTCGGGGTCCGGCCGGCGCGGCGCGCGGCACGTCTGACGGCCGCCGCCCCGCCGCATTTCCGCCCTGGTCCCCCGCTGTCGGTGCCACCTGCCACAATTGCCGCGCAACCCGAAGTGGAGAAGGCGGTACGGGATCGTGACGACACCCCTCGTAGGGTCCATCGAAGGCAGGATCGCCGAGGAGCTCGGCGTACGGGAGCGGCAGGTCAAGGCTGCCGTGGAGCTGCTCGACGGCGGTTCGACGGTGCCCTTCATCGCCCGCTACCGCAAGGAAGCGACCGAGATGCTCGACGACGCGCAGCTGCGCACGATCGAGGAGCGGCTGCGCTACCTGCGGGAGCTGGAGGAGCGGCGGACGGCGATCCTGGAGTCGGTGCGCGAGCAGGGCAAGCTCACCGAGGAGCTCGAGGCGCAGATCCGGGGCGCCGAGACGAAGGCGCGCCTGGAGGACATCTATCTGCCGTACAAGCCGAAGCGGCGTACGAAGGCACAGATCGCGCGCGAGGCCGGTCTTGAGCCGCTGGCGGAGGGGCTGCTCGGCGATCCGGCCGTCGACCCCCTCGCCGCGGCCGCCGCGTTCGTGGACGCCGACAAGGGCGTGGCCGATCCGCAGGCCGCGCTCGACGGCGCCCGCGCCATCCTCACCGAGCGGTTCTCGGAGGACGCCGACCTGATCGGCGAGCTGCGCGAGCGGATGTGGGTGCGCGGCCGGCTGGCTGCCAAGGTGCGGGAGGGCAAGGAGGAGGCGGGCGCGAAGTTCGCGGACTACTTCGACTTCGCCGAGCCGTTCACCGACCTGCCCTCGCACCGGATCCTGGCCATGCTGCGCGGCGAGAAGGAGGAGATCCTGGACCTCGTCCTGGAGCCGGAGGAGCCCACCGAGGGGCCGTCTTCGTACGAGGGCATCGTCGCGCACCGGTTCGGCATCGCCGACCGCGGGCGCCCCGCCGACAAGTGGCTGCTGGACACGGTCCGCTGGGCCTGGCGGACCCGCATCCTCGTCCACCTCGGCATCGACCTGAGGCTGCGGCTGCGTACCGCGGCCGAGGACGAGGCGGTGGGCGTGTTCGCGGCGAACCTGCGGGACCTGCTCCTCGCCGCCCCGGCGGGCACGCGCGCGACGCTGGGCCTGGACCCCGGATTCCGTACGGGTGTGAAGGTGGCCGTGGTGGACGCCACGGGCAAGGTCGTCGCCACGGACGTGATCTATCCGCACGTCCCGGCCAACAAGTGGGACGAGGCCATTGCCAAGCTGGCCCGGCTCGCCAAGGAGCACGCGGTCGAGCTGGTCGCGATCGGCAACGGCACGGCGTCGCGCGAGACGGACAAGCTCGCCGGTGAACTGATCAGCAAGCACCCGGAGTTGAAGCTCACCAAGGTGATGGTGTCCGAGGCGGGCGCCTCCGTGTACTCGGCGTCGGCGTTCGCCTCGCAGGAGCTGCCCGAGATGGACGTGTCGCTGCGTGGCGCGGTGTCGATCGCGCGCCGCCTGCAGGACCCGCTCGCCGAGCTGGTGAAGATCGACCCGAAGTCGATCGGTGTGGGCCAGTACCAGCACGACCTGTCCGAGGTGAAGCTGTCGCGTTCGCTGGACGCGGTGGTGGAGGACTGTGTGAACGGCGTGGGCGTCGATGTGAACACCGCGTCCGCACCGCTGCTCGCGCGCGTCTCCGGCATCTCCTCCGGACTCGCCGAGAACATCGTGGCGCACCGCGACGCCAACGGCCCGTTCAAGTCCCGTTCGGAGCTGAAGGGCGTGGCCCGGCTGGGGCCGAAGGCGTACGAGCAGTGCGCGGGCTTCCTGCGCATCCGCGGCGGGGACGACCCGCTGGACGCCTCCAGCGTGCACCCGGAGGCGTACCCGGTCGTCCGGCGCATGGTGAAGACCTCCGGCCAGGAGGTGGCGTCGCTGATCGGCAACACGGGCGTGCTGCGCTCGCTGAGGCCGCAGGACTTCGTGGACGACACGTTCGGTCTGCCGACCGTGAGCGACATTCTCAAGGAGCTGGAGAAGCCGGGGCGCGACCCGCGGCCCGCGTTCAAGACGGCCACCTTCAAGGAGGGCGTCGAGAAGATCTCCGACCTGCAGGCGGGCATGGTCCTGGAGGGTGTCGTGACCAACGTGGCCGCGTTCGGCGCGTTCGTCGACGTCGGCGTGCACCAGGACGGTCTGGTGCATGTCTCGGCGATGTCGAAGACGTTCGTCAAGGACCCGCGCGACGTCGTCAAGCCGGGTGACATCGTCAAGGTGAAGGTGCTCGACGTCGACATTCCGCGCAAGCGGATCTCGCTGACGCTGCGGCTGGACGACGAGGCGGCCCCGCAGGGTCAGCCGTCCGGCGAGCGCCGGCAGCAGCGGGGCGGCGGGCGTCCGCCGCAGCAGCGGCAGGGCGGTCGTGGGGGCGGGGCCGGCGGCCGCCAGGCGCCGGCCCCGGCGAACAGCGCGATGGCCGACGCCCTGCGCCGGGCGGGGCTGCTCGACCCGAAGAAGGGCCGGAGCTGAAACGCGGGCCCGGCCCCTGCACCGCACGGGGCCGGGCCCGCGCCCTACCGGCTTCGGGGCTCTGCTGCCCGTACCGTGGCGGTATGACCACTTCGCGTGCACTCACCTGGGACGTCACCGCGAGTCGCGGTTATGAGACTGCGTGGGTCGAGTTCGAGGGCGGGATCCTGCGGGCCCGTGGCCGGGCGGTGGGGACGGCTCCGGAGGCGTACTGGATCTCGTACGAGCTCGAAACCGGCGACCGCTATGTAACGCGGCGGCTGCGGGTGATCGCCGAGACCGCGGAGCACACGCATGCCCTTGATCTGCGGCACGACGGGCGGGGCGGGTGGACGGCCGACGGGGAGCCGGTGCCGGAGGTCGGCGGGGCGCTCGACTGCGATCTGGGATCGTGTCCGCTGACCAACACGATGCCGGTGCTGCGGCACGACCTGCATCGGACGGCCGGGGAACGGGAGTTCCTGATGGCCTGGGTGTCGGTGCCGGACCTGACCGTGCTGCCGTCGCGGCAGACCTACACGCATCTCGCGCGTACCGACGGCGGTGGGCGGGTGGGGTTCGCCTCGGACGGCTTCCGCAGTGAGGTGGAGTTCGATGCGGACGGCTGTGTGGTCGACTACCGCGGGCTGGCGACGCGGCTGACGCCTCGTTAACGCTCGGTCACCTTGCCGTCGGCGACCTCCAGACGACGCGTCACATGGACCGCGTCCAGCATGCGGCGGTCGTGGGTGACCAGGAGCAGGGTGCCGGTGTAGGCGTCCAGGGCGGACTCCAGCTGCTCGATGGCGGGCAGGTCGAGGTGGTTGGTCGGCTCGTCGAGGACGAGGAGGTTGACGCCTCTGCCCTGGAGGAGGGCGAGGGCGGCGCGGGTGCGTTCGCCCGGGGAGAGCGTCGCGGCGGGGCGCAGGACGTGGTCCGACTTCAGCCCGAACTTGGCCAGCAGTGTGCGTACTTCGACCGGTTCGGTGTCCGGGACCGCCGCGCGGAACGCGTCCAGCAGCGCCTCGGGGCCGTGGAACAGCTTGCGGGCCTGGTCGACCTCGCCGACCAGGACGCCGGAGCCGAGGGCGGCCTGCCCGGCGTCCAGGGGGACGCGGCCGAGCAGGGCACCGAGGAGGGTGGACTTGCCGGCGCCGTTGGCACCGGTGACCGCGATCCGGTCCGCCCAGTCGATCTGCACGGAGACCGGGCCGAGGACGAAGTCGCCGCGCCGCACCTCGGCGTCGCGCAGGGTCGCCACGACCGCGCCGGACCGGGGCGCGGCGGCGATCTCCATTCGCAGCTCCCACTCCTTGCGCGGCTCGTCGACGGCCTCGAGCCGTTCGATCATGCGCTGGGTCTGCCGGGCCTTGGCGGCCTGCTTCTCGCTGGCCTCGCTGCGGAACTTGCGGCCGATCTTGTCGTTGTCGTTGCCCGCCTTGCGCCGGGCGTTCTTCACACCCTTGTCCATCCAGGCGCGCTGCATCTGCGCGCGGTCCTGGAGGGCGGCCTTCTTGTCGGCGTACTCCTCGTACTCCTCGCGGGCGTGCCGGCGGGCCACCTCGCGTTCCTCGAGGTAGGCCGCGTAGCCGCCGCCGTAGAGGTTGATCTGCCGCTGGGCGAGGTCGAGTTCGAGGACCTTGGTGACCGTGCGGGTGAGGAACTCCCGGTCGTGGCTGACGACGACCGTGCCGGCGCGCAGGCCGCTCACAAAGCGTTCGAGGCGCTCCAGGCCGTCCAGGTCGAGGTCGTTGGTCGGCTCGTCGAGGAGGAAGACGTCGTAGCGGGAGAGCAGCAGGGAGGCGAGTCCCGCGCGGGCGGCCTGGCCGCCGGACAGGGAGGTCATCGGCTGGTCGAGGCCCACGGCGAGGCCGAGCGAGTCGGCGACCTCCTCGGCCCGCTCGTCCAGGTCGGCGCCGCCGAGGCCGAGCCAGCGTTCCAGGCTCGTCGCATAGGCGTCGTCGGCGCCTGGAGCCCCGTCGACCAGCGCCTGGGTGGCCTCGTCCATGGCCCGCTGGGCCTCGGCGACACCGGTACGGCGGGCGAGGAACTCGCGCACCGACTCGCCCGTCCGGCGCTCCGGCTCCTGCGGCAGATGCCCGACCGTCGCGGTCGGCGGGGAGAGCCGCAGTTCGCCCTGTTCGGGCGCGTCGAGCCCGGCGAGCAGGCGCAGCAGCGTGGACTTGCCCGCGCCGTTGGCGCCGACGAGCCCGATCACATCGCCGGGCGCGACGACGAGGTCGAGGTCCGTGAAAAGCGCGCGGTCGCCGTGACCGGCGGCGAGGTTCTTGGCGACGAGGGTGGCAGTCATCAGACCGTCGATCCTAACGGCCGCCAGGAGGCGCGGTCGCCCCGGTTTTCAGTGGGCCATCGCCTCCACCAGCACGCTTCCCGCCGTCCTCGCCACCACGAAGGACTCCCCCTTCACAGCCTTCGCGTCCAGGGCGATGCGGTGCCGGCCGGCTTCGAGGAGGCCGTCGAAGAGCTCATGGGTGTGGGCACGGGCGAGCCGGTCGATGCGGTACGCGGTGAGGCGGACCCGGCAGGCGGAGGTGATCTCGACGCCCGCCTCGCCGTCGGCGGCGACCAGACGGGTGAGGCGGCGCTGCTCCACCGGGCTGCGGTCGAGGGCGTGCTCGATCTGGGCGACGAGGAGCGGGACGATGGGGGCGAGTCCGTCGACGCAGGCCACGTCGACTCCGGCGCGTTCGAAGGCCCGGCGCACGGCGGCGCGCTCCTCCTCGCCGACCCCGCGGCCGAAGACGACGGCGCCGTAGCCGCGCAGTTCGTCGGCGGGGACGTCGTCGGCGTCGCGGGTGATGTCGGCGCCGATGCCGATGGTGCGCAGGGCGGCGGCGAGCTTGGCGAGCAGGGCGACGCGGGCGCCGATCAGCAGGACGCGGCGGCGGCTGCCGTTGGCGTCGCCGTTCAGCAGGGAGTTCAGCGCCGTCCGGTACTCCTCGCCGTGGAAGCGGAACGGGCCGATGCCGTGGTAGCCGTTGAGCTCCAGGTCGACCTGCTCCTCCGTCTGCCAGGCGAAGTCCCGCCACACGTAGTCGTCGTCGGCTCTGTCGATGACCGCGGTGACCGCCCCGCACGCGAGGTCGGCGCATTCGGGGCAGCCGTAGATGACATAACGCCCACCGGGCAGGGGCGCCTCCGCCTCCAGGAGCAGGCTGCGCACCTGGACGGTGAAGATCGCGGGCGGGACGTCGGAGGCGAGTGGGGAGACGGCGTCCAGGTCGGACAGCTGGAACAGCAGGGGGCGTCCGTCGACGATGAAGTCCACGAAGTCCCGGTGGACCTGGTAGCCACCGTCTGCGAGAACTTCACCGGCACGCATCGCCGGTGCCAGGCCGAAGGTCGCGTACGCGGCAGACATGCTGTGAGTATCCCCAGAGTGCGGCCGCTCTGAGCGCGGCATGACACATTCCGCTACCGTCCCCGCGTGGACAGTGACGTGAAGGGCGATGTGATCGTCGTCGGCGGGGGTGTCATCGGGCTGACGACGGCGGTGCTGCTCGCCGAGCGCGGCCGGCGGGTGCGGGTGTGGACGCGGGAGCCCGTCGAGCGGACCACCTCGGCGGTTGCGGGCGCGCTGTGGTGGCCCTACCGCATCGAGCCGGAGGCGTCGGCACGCAGGTGGGCCCTGCACTCGCTGGACGTCTACGAGGAGTTGGCCGAGCATTCCGAGGTCACCGGCGTACGCATGGTCGAAGGGGTATTGGGCGAGACAGACCTGGACGAGACGGACAGCTGGGCGGCGGCGCGGCTGCCCGGGCTCCGGGCGGCGACGGCCGCGGAGTACGCCGGGACGGGACTGTGGGCACGGCTGCCGCTGATCGACATGTCGACTCATCTGCCGTGGCTGCGGGAGCGGTTGGTGAAGGCGGGCGGCTCGGTCGAGGAGCGCACGGTGTCGGCGTTCGCCGAGGCCGAGGCGCCGGTCGTGGTCAACTGCACGGGCCTGGGGGCGCGTGAGCTGGTGCCGGACGAGTCCGTACGGCCGCTGCGCGGACAGTTGGTCGTCGTGGAGAACCCGGGCATCGGCACCTGGCTCGTCTCCAAGGACGCGTCCGGGGAGATGGCGTACTTCTTCCCCCAGCCGGGGCGGCTGGTGCTGGGCGGGACGGCGGAGCAGGACGTGTGGTCGCTGCGGCCGGATCCGGCGGTGGCCGAGGCGATCGTACGGCGGTGCGCGGCCCTGCGGCCGGAGATCGCCGGGGCGCAAATCCTGGAGCACCGGGTGGGGCTGCGGCCGGTACGGGATGCGGTGCGGCTGGAACGCGAACTGCTGCCGGACGGGCGGGTGCTGGTGCACAACTACGGCCACGGGGGTGCGGGCGTGACCGTGGCGTGGGGGTGCGCGCAGGAGGCGGCCGGGCTGGCGTGTCCGGCCGCCTCCGGGTGAGTCAGCCGGCGGTGCGGGGGCCCGGTACGCGCTGGGCGGTGCGCGGTGCCTCGACACCGTCGAGCGGCTCCGGGGCGGGCGTGGCGGTCGCGGTGCCCGAGGTGGCATGGGCGAACGCGGCCGTGCCGCCGACCAGCGGGACGCGGGCGGAGGTGCGGGACAGGTCCAGCGTCAGGGTCGGCGTGTCGGCCGGCGGGTCGATGAGGTCCCGGTCGGTACCCGCGACGATCAGTGCGAGGCGGTGTCCGGCCGGGACGACGTGGTCGGTCGCCGCCAGGTCGAGGGTGATGGTGTACGGCTTGCCCGGGGTGAGCGGGACCCCCTTCAGGTCGGAGGCGTGGTTGCCGAGGTCGGCCCAGCCGCGGCTGACGATCGTGTAGTCGACGTCGGTCGTCTTCGCCCGGGTCTCCTTGAAACAGGCGCTGTCGCCCGAGGTGCTCGCGCCCCAGCAGGTGCGGTCGGGGAGCGTGGTGATGCCCTCGGCGGCGTCGGCGTAGTCACGGATGGTGTCGGGACCCAGGTCCACGAGGACGGCGGACAGGTGTGCCGTGGAGGTGGTGGGCGTCGCGGTGACGGTGACCTCGGAGGAGCCGGACAGGCGCAGGTCGCGGGTGAGCGGCCCCGTCACGAAGCCGGCCTTGTCGGGTGTGGGGCTGTCGATGGCGGAAGCCCAGTCGGTCTCGCTGTGCTGGGGGTCGTCGGTGAAGGTCTCGGTGCCCTTGCCGGTGCGCAGGCCGAGGGTGCCGACGCCCGGCCGGTTGCCCTTGGCGGGCTTCAGGCGGACGGTGTCGGTGCCGCGCGGGGGCCAGGCCTTGGCGGTGACCCACTGGTCGGGGTGGCGTTCGATGTCGGCCATGGGCTCGCGGTCGATGCCGTTGTCGTAGCCGAGGAGTTCGTGGTCGAACCAGCGGTGCAGGGTGTCCACCCACTCCGCGCGGCGGAAGTCGAAGGGGTCGACGTGGCCGGTCTGGGAGAGCCAGATCTTGCGCTCGACGCCGTTCTTCGCGAGGGCGTCCCACCACGGGCCGACGTGCTGCATCCGCACGTTGAGGTCCTGCATGCCGTGGATGAGGAAGACGCTCGCCCGGACCTTGCTGGTGGCCCTGACGTAGTCGCGCTCGGTCCACAGCGGTGTCCAGTCACCGGTGCGCGGGGCGCCGTCGACGAGTTTCTGCTGGACAGTGGCGCACTTGGCGCGGGCGTCGGGGCTGTTGACGTAGTTCGACAGCCAGTCGGGGCCCGAGTTGTACAGCGGGGCGCCCTTGGTGAAGTAGTAGTCGTACCAGGAGGAGATCGCGCTGATCGGCACGATGGTTTCGAGTCCTTCGACGCCGGTGGCGGCGACACCGTTGGCGATGGTGCCGTCCCAGCTCTTGCCGATCATGCCGGTTCTGCCGTTGGTCCAGTCGGCCTTGGCGCGGGTGGTGCCGGTACGCGTGGTGTACGCCTTGGCCCGGCCGTTCAGCCAGTCGACGACGGCCTTCGCGGACTGGATGTCGGAGCGGCCGCCGACATCGACGCAGCCGTCGGAGCGGTTGGTGCCGGCGAGGTCGACGCCGACGAAGGCGTACCCGCGCGGCACGAAGTAGTTGTCGTAGAAGAGCGGCATCTGGACGACGTCGCCGTCGGCGTCGTACGTCTTCTTCTGGCTCTCGTTACCGCGGCCGCAGCAGGAGTAGTACGGGCTGGCGTCCATGATGACGGGCACCTTGCGGCCCTGCTGGGCGGGTTCGCGCGGGCGGACGATGTCGACGGCGACCCGGTCGGCCCTTCCGTCGCCGTCGCCGTCGAGTCCGGTGTCCACCCAGACGGCCTCACGGACCGCGTTGTCGTACGAGTGAACGGGCCTGCTCTCGCGCGGGGCGCTGTGCGCTGCCGTGGGAGCGAGGAATGTGGCCATCAGGGCGGCGGTGGCCGCCGTCGCGAGCGGTCTCCAGATCGTGAAGCGCGTGCGTTTCGGCATGCGCGGGACGGTACCTGCGTCAACTCCCGTGCAGAAGGGGGCGATCCGCGAGTGGAGTACGTTGCGGTGGCCGAAAAGGACCCCCGGTGCGGCCAGACGTATGACGGCCGAATGGCGATCGTGTGACAGCGGTTGCTGTGGACACGTCCAAGGACACAGGGAATGAATAGGCTCCGAACAGACTTTCCACCCCTACGACTTGGAGCTTTCGTGCACCGCAGAATCACGGCACCGGGCGCACTCGCGGCTGCCTTGCTGTTGCTGGCGATCCCGGCATCGGCCGCGAGCCACTCCCCCGGCGCTCCGGGGATCGGCGACCCCTACTACCCGGCGTACGGCAACGGCGGCTACGACGTCTCCCACTACGACCTCCGGCTGAAGTACCAGCCCGCCTCGGACCGCTTGGAGGGCACGGCGACCCTGCTGGCGCGCACCACACAGGATCTGACCCGCTTCAATCTGGACTTTCTGCTGGACGTGGGCGAGGTGCGGGTCAACGGCGCCCGGGCGGCGTTCACGACCTCCGGCGAGCACGAGCTGGCGATCACCCCGAAGACCCCGCTGGCCAAGGGCACGGCCGTGACGGTCGTGGTGCGCTACAGCGGGGTGCCTTCGGCGAAGCAGGCGTACGGGTTCACCAGCTGGCTCCGTACGCCGGACGGCGGTGTCGCGGCCGGTCAGCCCGAGGCGGCCTGGTGGTGGTTCCCCAGCAACGACCACCCGCTCGACAAGGCCACCTACGACGTGTCCGTCCAGGTGCCGGACGGCACCCAGGCCATCTCCAACGGCACGCTGCAGTCGAGCAGTTCCCGGGCCGGGTGGACCCGCTACAGCTGGCGGTCCGACAAACCGCAGGCCACCTATCTGGCCACGCTCGCGGTCGGGAAGTTCGACGTGACCACCGGCACCACGGAGAGCGGCATCCCGGTCCTCAGCGCGTACAGCAAGGACCTGGGCAACCGCTACGGCGCGGCGCGGGCCAGCGTCGAGCGGACCGGGGAGATCGCCGACTGGCTCACCGGGTACTTCGGGCCGTATCCGTACAACGCCCTCGGCGGCTACGTGCCCAACACCGACACCGGGTACGCGCTGGAGACGCAGACCCGGCCCTTCTACAGCCCGCGGCAGTTCGCGGGCGGGTCGAACACGTCCGTGGTCGTGCACGAGCTGGCCCACCAGTGGTACGGCGACCTCGTGTCCGTGGCCGGCTGGAAGGACATCTGGATCAACGAGGGCTTCGCGCGCTATGCGCAGTGGCTGTGGTCCGAACACGAGGGCGAGGGCACGGCGCAGGAGATCGCGGACTACGTGTACGCCTCCCGTCCGGCCGACGACCCGTTCTGGACGGTGCGGCCCGGTGACCCGGGGCCCGAGAACCAGTTCCATCTCGCGGTGTACGACCGGGGCGCGCTGGCGCTCCAGGCGTTGCGGAACGAGATCGGCGACGACGCCTTCTTCACCGTCCTGAAGGGCTGGCCGGCGAAGTACGCGCACGGCAACGCGTCGGTCGCCGACTTCCGGCGGTACGCGGAGCAGGTGTCCGGAAAGCCGCTCGCCTCGCTCTTCGACACCTGGCTGTTCGAGCCGTCGAAGCCGGGTGCGCCGGCGGCGCGGGACGCGTCGATCTCGGCCCGGGCGCTGGGGGCGAAGGGCGCGCCGGTGCAGCCGAAGTCGTGGAAGAAGATCGCGGCGACGAACGGCGTGCACGACCATGATCACGACCACGGGCACGCCGAGTAGGTCACTGTACGGAGGGCGTCGTGTCCAGCTCTCTCGCGCGGGCGAGGAGCTCGTCCCGTCCGATCGCCGCGGTCTCCGTGGACGACACCGTGCAGGCGTGAGCGCCCGCGATCGCACCGTACAGGGCGCAGCGCCCGGGCGGCTCGCCCCGCAACCAGCCGAACAGGAAGGCGGCCGCAAAGGCATCGCCCGCGCCGTTGGAGTCCACCACCGGCGCAGGCGGCGCCACCGGGGGTGTCCGGGTCAGCTCGCCGTCGATCAGCAGATGCGCGCCCCGGGCTCCGGCGGTGGCGACGACCACCTCGGCCCGGCCTCGCTCGGCGATGCGGCGCATGGTCGCCTCGGGGGCGATGAGGGCGGCTGCGGAGAGGAAGACCACGTCCGCCTCATACGCGAACGGCTCGTGGTACGGGTTCTCCCCGTCCCAGTCGTGCAGGTCGGTGGAGATCGTCACGCCGGTCTCGCGGAGCACGGGCAGGGCATGGGCGCACGGCTGGGTGATGCAGACGTGGGCATGACGGCCGGATTCGGCCAGGGCGCGGATCGTCGACTCGGGTAGCCGGTCGTCGGCGCGGGAGCGGCTCGTGTCGTACAGGGAGAGCCGGCGGCCGTCGGGGCCCACCAGGTTGACCGCGCGCTTGGTCCCGGCGGGCTGCGGGACGGCGGTCAGCGCGATGCCGTTGTCGTGGTGCAGCCCGCGGACCAGGTCGCCCTCGGGGTCGTCGCCGAGCATGTCGACGTGATGAGTGCGCAGGCCCAGGGCGCTCAGGCCGAGGGCGACGAAGTCGCCGGTCTGACCCGCGCGGGTGCGGATTCCGGAGTCGACCATGTAGCTGTCCGCGTACGGGAGGGGCAGCTCCGGTACGTACACGATCGTGTCGACGCCCGCGCCGCCCAGCACGAGCACGTCGGTGTCCCGGCTCAACTCCGGCCCTCCCCATGGTCGTAGACCGTCACGGCGATCCCCCGCCGCACCAGCCGCTCGGCGACAAGAGGTTCGACACGCGACCACTTGCCTCCGGCCAGACCGCACCCTATCCGGGGCATGTGGACGGAGGCGTCGAGTTCGGCGGCCTTGTCGGCGAGGCGGGCGAGGGCGGTGTCGATCGCCTCGTACCGCACCGGGACCCCCTTGCTGCCCGTGCGGATCCCGCGCTGGCCGACCATGTTGGCCACCCACACATACGGCTCCACCTGCACGAACTGGACAGCACCCAGCCCGAAGTCGTTGGACGCCCGCTCCCGGTGCCAGGCCCGGAACGCCTTCTCCGGCTCCGGCCAGCGGCGCGATATGGCCAGGACGAAGCCCTTCCCCCAGCCCCCGATGTCGTTGCAGACATGAGCGATCAGCTTGACGCCCTTCACCGACGGCGTGGTGGCGTCACCCCGGACATACATGATCCCCGACATGACGCCACCGTAGGCGATGCCACTGACAGTGGCCCTGACCTGCGGCTTCGTAGGCCGCTGTCTACTTGGTGAGCTGCGACAGCTCCTCATCCGCGGCCCGTGCGGCCTTGCGGCGGATCGCATACCAGCCGGCGACCAGCATGGCCGCGATGACGGGGATGAGCAGCAGCGTCTTGCGCCCGACCTCGGGGTCGTTCCACATCATGCCGAGGCAGGCCAGCAGGAAGGCGATCGTGGTGATCTCGGTGACGGGGCTGCCGGGGAGGCGGAAGCCCGGCCGGGTGACCAGGCCCTCCCTGGCGCGGCGGACGAAGATCAGGTGGCAGACCATGATGATCACCCAGGTGCTGATGATGCCGAGGGAGGCGACGTTCAGCACGATCTCGAAGGCCTGGCTCGGCATGAGGTAGTTCAGGCCGACGCCGAGGACGCACACCGCGCAGGTGAGCAGGATGCCGCCGTAGGGGACCTGGCTGCGGTTCATGCGGGCCGTGAACTTCGGGGCCGAGCCCGCCATCGCCATGGAGCGCAGGATGCGGCCGGTGGAGTACAGGCCGGAGTTCAGCGAGGACATGGCGGCCGTGAGGACGACCAGGTTCATCACGTCGCCCGCGGCCGGGATTCCGATCTTGGACAGGACGGTGACGAAGGGGCTCTCGTCGGCCGAGTACACCGAGCCGGGCAGCAGCAGGGCCAGGAGGACGACCGAGCCGACGTAGAACAGGCCGACCCGCCACATGATCGAGTTCACCGCGCGCGGGACGACCTTCTCCGGCTCGGCGGTCTCGCCCGCGGCGACACCGACCAGTTCCAGCGCGGCATACGCGAAGATCACGCCCTGCATCACGAGGACGACCGGCATCAGGCCGTGCGGGAAGACACCCCCGTTGTCCGTGATCACGCTCAGGCCGGGCGTCTGGCCGCCGACCTCGTGCTGGGTGGCCAGCAGGAAGATGCCGACGAACATGAAGCCGACGAGGGTGGCGACCTTGATGATCGCGAACCAGAACTCCATCTCGCCGAAGATCTTCACCGAGATCAGGTTCACCGCCAGGACCACCGCGAGGGCGATCAGCGCCAGCACCCACTGCGGGATGTCGGTGAACATGCTCCAGTAGTGCGTGTAGAGCGCGATCGCGGTGATGTCGGCGATGCCGGTCGTCGACCAGTTCAGGAAGTACATCCAGCCCGCGACGTAGGCGCCCTTCTCACCGAGGAACTCGCGCGCGTACGACACGAAGGAGCCGGACGAGGGCCGGTACAGGACGAGCTCGCCCAGTGCCCGCACGACGAAGAAGGCGAAGACGCCGCAGACGAGGTAGGCCAGCGCGAGCGCGGGGCCCGCGTTGTGCAGACGGCCGCCGGCACCCAGGAAGAGTCCGGTGCCGATCGCGCCGCCGATGGCGATCATGTTGACGTGGCGGGCCTTGAGGTCCTTGCTGTAGCCGGCGTCGCCCGCGTCCGCGGGCGTTGTGGTCGCCCCGCTTCCGGCGGCGATCCGGGCCGTGTCCACGGCGTCCTTGCTCACGGTGGTACCACTTCCTGGTGCGCCCGAGCGTCGTGCGCTCAGGTGTCCGTACGTGCCTCGGTCCGCCCCACGCTCGTGACGCGGCACGGACCAAGGCAGCACCTTCCCACACCCGTCGGCGAGGACACGGTGGCTCATGTCACAGAGCGTTACTTCTCACGTGATCCACTGCGGGTATTCACGGTGATCACCGGTCGTTCACTTCATGGTCACCGAAGGATGCGTACGAGGTTTCACAGCACTGGTGAGACAGCGATACTGCTGAACATGACGACCGACACCGAGGAGCCGACCCTCACCATCGACGAGCTGGCCGCCCGGGCCGGCGTCACGGTGCGCACGGTCCGCTTCTACGGCACCAAGGGCCTGCTGCCCCCGCCGGTGATCGGTCCGCGCCGGGTGGGGCACTACGGCCGGGAGCACCTGGCGCGTCTCGCGTTGATCGAGGAGTTGCAGCACCAGGGCATGACGCTGGCGGCCATCGAACGCTATCTCCAGCAGCTGCCGCCGGACCTCACCGCTCATGACCTGGCGATTCACCGGGCCGTGGTGGCCTCCTGGGCGCCGGACGTGGTGGAGACGGTGACCCGTGCGGAGCTGGAGCGACGGGTGGGGCGGGCGCTGGGCGACGAGGACGTGGAGCGGCTGGCGGCGATGGGCGTGGTGGCGCCGGCCGACGGCGTGTACCGCATCGACTCCGGTCTGCTGCGGCTCGGCGTGCAGCTGCTCGACGTGCCGCTGTCCCAGGAGGCGATCCTCGCGGCGCGCACCGCACTCGTCGAGCACTCGCGCGCCGCCGCCCACGAGCTGTCGCAGCTGCTGCGCGGCGAGGTGGCGGAGCGTGACGCCGGCGCGGTGAAGTCACTGTCGGCACACATGCAGCCGATCGTGGTGCAGGCGCTGCTGACGGCCTTCCAGCGGTCGTTGCGGGAGGAGCTGCGGGAGTGGCTCGACGGGACCTCAGGGGCAGGCGGATCCGCCTGAGAGAGCGGGACCGGCGTGTCGCCGGGCGATACTCCGGTCCCGCTCCCGGGCGCGTCAGCGCGCGTCCGTGAACGTCTCCCCCTTCTCCGCCTTCTCCACCAGCAGCGCCGGCGGGGTGAACCGCTCTCCGTAGCGGTCGGCGAGTTCACGCGCGCGTGCCACGAAGCCGGGCAGGCCTCCTTCGTAGCCGTTGATGTACTGCAGGACACCGCCGGTCCAGCCGGGGAACCCGATGCCGAGGATCGAGCCGATGTTGGCGTCGGCGACGGAGGTCAGCACCCCCTCCTCCAGGAGCCGGACGGTGTCCAGCGCCTCCGAGAAGAGCATGCGCTCCTGCATGTCCTCGAACGGGATCTCGGCGCCCTCACGCGTGAAGTGCTCCCGCAGGCCCGGCCACAGGCCCGTGCGCTTGCCGTCCTCCCCGTACTCGTAGAAGCCGGCGCCGCCACTGCGCCCGGGGCGGCCGAACTCGTCGACCATCCGGTCGATGACGGCTTCCGCCGGGTGCGCGGTCCAGGTGCCGCCCGCCTCCTCCACCGCCTGCCTGGTCTCGTTGCGGATCTTGCGCGGGAGGGTGAGCGTCAGCTCGTCCATCAGGGACAGCACCTTGGCCGGGTAACCGGCCTGGGCCGCCGCCTGCTCGACGGAGGCGGGCTCGATGCCCTCGCCGACCATCGCCACGCCCTCGTTGATGAAGTGGCCGATCACCCGGGAGGTGAAGAAGCCGCGCGAGTCGTTGACGACGATCGGCGTCTTCTTGATCTGCCGGACCAGGTCGAAGGCGCGGGCCAGGGCCTCGTCGCCGGTCCGCTCGCCCTTGATGATCTCGACGAGGGGCATCTTGTCGACCGGCGAGAAGAAGTGCAGCCCGATGAAGTCGGCCTGGCGCTGCACGCCCTCGGCGAGCGCGGTGATCGGGAGCGTCGAGGTGTTGGAGCACAGCAGCGCGTCCGGCGCGACGACCTGCTCGATCTCCTGGAACACCTTGTGCTTGAGCGCCGTGTCCTCGAAGACGGCCTCGATGACCGCGTCGCAGCCCGCGAGGTCCTGGACCTCGGCGGTGGGCGTGATGCGGGCGAGCAGCTCGTCCGCCTTCTCCTGGGTCGTACGGCCCCGGGAGACGGCCTTGGCGCACAGCTTCTCGGAGTAGGCCTTGCCCTTGAGGGCCGCCTCCGGGGAGACGTCCTTCAGGACGACGTCGATGCCCGCGCGGGCGCACGAGTAGGCGATGCCGGCACCCATCATCCCGGCGCCCAGGACGGCCACCTTGCGGACCTGGCGGGGCTCGATGCCCTTCGGGCGGTTGGCGCCGGAGTTGACGGCCTGGAGGTCGAAGAAGAAGGCCTGGATCATGTTCTTCGACGTCTGACCGGCCGCCAGCTCGACGAAGTAGCGGGCCTCGATGACCTGGGCGGTCTCGAAGTCGACCTGGGACCCCTCGACGGCGGCGGCGAGGATGTTGCGTGGCGCCGGGTAGGGTGCGCCGCCCGTCTGCTTGCGCAGGTTGGCCGGGAAGGCGGGCAGGTTCGCCGCGAACTTGGGGTTGGCGGGGGTGCCGCCGGGGATGCGGTAGCCGGGCCTGTCCCACGGCTGCCGGGACTCCGGGTTGGCGTCGATGAAGGCGCGGGCCTTGGCGAGCAGCTCCTCCTGCGTGTCGGCCACTTCGTGGATCAGGCCGTTCTCCAGGGCACGCCGCGGGCTGTACTGGGTGCCCTGGAGGAGGACCTTGAGGAGGGCGTCCGCGATGCCCAGCAGGCGCACCGTGCGGACCACGCCGCCGCCTCCGGGCAGCAGGCCGAGGGTGACCTCGGGGCAGCCGATCTTGGAGCCGGGCGCGTCGAGGGCGACACGGTGGTGGCAGGCCAGGGCGAGCTCATAGCCGCCGCCCAGGGCCGCGCCGTTGATCGCGGCGACGACCGGCTTGCCGAGCGTCTCGATGCGGCGCAGGTCGCGCTTGATGGCGAGGCCGCCGTCGAGCAGTTCCTGCGCGGTCTCGGGCGTGACCCGGATCAGGTCGCGCAGGTCGCCGCCGGCGAAGAAGGTCTTCTTGGCGGAGGTGAAGATGATGCCGCGGACGGAGTCCTGCTCGGCCTCAAGACGGTCGGTGATCGCTGCGAGCGAGTCCCGGAACGCCTGGTTCATGGTGTTCGCGGACTGGGCGGGGTCGTCGAGGACGAGGGTGACGACACCGGTGTCGTCCTGTTCCCAGCGGATGGTGGTGCTCTCGGTCATGACGGGTCTCCGTAGAAGTCTCTCGTTGCCGCTGGGGTCAGATGCGTTCGACGATCGTGGCGATGCCCATGCCGCCGCCGACGCACAGGGTGGCGAGGCCGTACCGCTTGTCCTGGCGCTCCAGTTCGTCGACGAGGGTGCCGAGGATCATCGCGCCGGTGGCGCCGAGCGGGTGGCCGAGGGCGATGGCTCCGCCGTTGACGTTGACCTTGTCCAGCGACAGGCCCATCTCCCGGACGAAGCGCAGGACGACGGCGGCGAAGGCCTCGTTGATCTCGACGAGGTCGATGTCGTCGATGGTCAGCCCGGCCTTGGCGAGCGCCTTGCGGGTGGCGGGCGCGGGGCCGGTGAGCATGATGGTGGGCTCGGAGCCGGAGACCGCGGCGGAGACGATCCGCGCGCGCGGGGTGAGGCCGTAGCGCTCGCCGACCTCCTTGGAGCCGATCGCGACGAGGGCGGCGCCGTCCACGATGCCGGAGGAGTTGCCCGCGTGGTGGACGTGGTCGATCTTCTCCACCCAGTGGTACTTCTGCAGGGCCACGGCGTCGAAGCCGCCCAGGTCGCCGATGTCGGCGAACGACGGCTTCAGCTTGGCCAGCGAGTCGGCGGTGGTGCCGGGGCGCACATGCTCGTCGTGGTCGAGGACGACCAGGCCGTTGCGGTCCTTCACGGGCACGAGCGAGCGCTCGAAGCGGCCGTCCTTCCACGCGGTGGCCGCCCGCTCCTGCGAGAGGGCCGCGTACTCGTCGACGTCCCGGCGGGAGAAGCCCTCGACCGTGGCGATCAGGTCGGCGCTGATGCCCTGCGGTACGAAGTTGACGGCGAGGTTGGTCATCGGGTCGTTGAACCAGGCGCCCCCGTCCGAGGCCATCGGCACCCGGGACATCGACTCGACGCCGCCCGCGAGGACGAGGTCCTCCCAGCCGGAGCGCACCTTGGCGGCGGCCGTGTTGACGGCCTCCAGGCCGGACGCACAGAAGCGGTTCTCCTGCACGCCCGCCACCGTGTCCGGCAGTCCCGCGGCGACGGCGGCGATCCGGGCGATGTCGGAGCCCTGGTCGCCGACCGGGCCGACGACGCCGAGCACGATGTCGTCGATGGCGGCGGGGTCGAGGTCGGGGAAGCGGTCGCGGAGCTCGTGGATGAGCCCGACGACCAGGTCGATGGGCTTGGTGCCGTGCAGGGCGCCGTTCGCCTTGCCGCGTCCGCGCGGGGTGCGGATCGCGTCGTACACGTACGCTTCGGTGGTCACTGGGGAGGCCTTTCGATGAGGGTTTGTCGAGGTGGCGGGGTCTGCGGGGGCTGCGGGCAGCGGACGCCGGGTCAGGTGCCGGGCTCCGTCAGTCCGGGTACGTCCCAGTCGCGGGCCACCTCCGCGGTGTCGGCGCCCGGCTGTGCGGGTCCGCTGCGGACGGCGGTCGGGGTGGCGGAGAACCGGGGCGCGGGGGCGGGCTGGGTGATGCCGTCGTGGTCGGTGAAGGTGCCGCGGGCGGCGAGGTGCGGATGGTGCGGTGCCTCACGCAGCGACAGGACGGGGGCCACGCACGCGTCGGAGCCCTCGAAGACGGCCGTCCACTCGTCCCTCGTACGGGACTTGAAGCGGGCCGTGACCGCCTCGCGCAGCTCGCCCCAGCGTGACCAGTCCTTGCGGGCGGTTGCGTACTCCTTGATGTCGAGCAGGTCCAGGAACTCGTCGTAGAACCGGGGTTCCAGCGCGCCGACCGCCATGTACTTTCCGTCGGCCGTCTCGTAGGTGCCGTAGTAGGGGCAGCCGCCGTCGAGGAGGTTGGCGCCGCGCCGGTCCTGCCAGCCGCCGGCGGCGAGCATGCCGTGGATCATCGCGGCGAGGTGTGAGGCGCCGTCCACGATGGCGGCGTCGACGACCTGGCCGGTTCCGGTGGCGCGGGCGTGGTGGAGGGCGGCGAGGACGCCGACGACGAGGTAGAGGGAGCCGCCCGCGTAGTCGCCGACCAGGTTGGCGGGCACGGCCGGGGGTTCGTCGGGGCGGCCGATCATGCCGAGGGTGCCGGTGAGCGCGATGTAGGCGATGTCGTGGCCGGCGCGGGGGGCGAGGGGGCCGTCCTGGCCCCAGCCGGTCATGCGGCCGTAGACGAGCGCCGGGTTGCGGGCGTGGCAGGCCTCGGGGCCGACGCCGAGGCGCTCGGCGACGCCGGGGCGGTAGCCCTCGATCAGGATGTCGGCGCGGGCTGCCAGGTCCAGGACGCGAGCCGGGCCGTCCGGGGACTTGAGGTCGACGATCACCGAGCGTTTGTTGCGGTTGGTGATGTCGTGGACGGGGTCGATGGCGAGTCCGGCGCCGCCCGGGCGGTCGACCCGGACGACGTCGGCGCCGAGGTCCGCGAGAAGCATGGCGGCGAAGGGGCCGGGACCGATACCGGCCAGCTCGACCACGCGCACGCCGGTGAGCGGGCCGTGCGGTGGCGTCTTTGCCCTGGTCATCCAGCCCCCTGCGCTGTGACACAACTGATGTAACACCGGTGATGGTAAGAACACGTTTCAGCGGACACAAGGTCTGGGGCGAGCAAGCGCTTAGCCACGCGCTGCGGAGCGGGTGAGCGCCGGCGCCGTCAGTGTCCGTCCAGCTCCGCTGTCAGGCGCTTGGGTGCGATGGCGCGGTAGCTCTCCTCCACCCAGTCGCAGAGCAGTTCCGCGCCGGGCGCGCCCTTCGGCTCCAGGGGGATGCGCACCCAGCCGGACCTGCCCAGGCCGTACCCCGCGGGCTCGGCGCCGGGCGATGTGAGGGCGTGGGCGTGGCTCGTCTCGTCCTTCAGCTTGACCGTGAGGCCCAGGGGGTAGCTGCCGTCGTCCACGCCGAGGAAGACGAACACCTTCTTGTTGACCTTGGCGACACTCTCACCCCAGGGGAACTCCTCCCCCGCACCGGGCAGCCCGAGCGCGAACTCGCGCACTTTCTCCCACTTCTTCAGGGCGTTCGCGGGTACGGCCACCATCCACCTCCGGGCTCGTCGTCGGGCTGCGCACCCCTCACGCTAGCCTCAGCCACCGACAGCGGCGCGGGTTGAGGAGCGAGAGGTGTCATGAGCAGGCTGAACAGGACGGATCGTCCGTACGACATCGTGCTCTTCGGAGCCACGGGCTTCGTCGGGACGCTCACGGCGGAGTATCTCGCCGCCCATGCGCCGAAGGACCTGCGCTGGGCGCTCGCCGGCCGCAGCGAACTGAAGCTGGCCCGGCTGCGGGAGCGGCTGCGGGAACAGGCACCGGGCGGCGCGGAGATCGGGGTGCTGCGGGCCGATGTGTCCGAACCGGCCTCGCTGCGCCGGCTCGCCGAGCACGCGCGCGTGGTGGCCACCACGGTGGGTCCCTATGTGACGTACGGCGAGGAACTCGTCGCGGCCTGCGCGGACACCGGCACCGACTGTCTCGACCTGTCGGGCGAGCCCGAGTTCGTCGACATGACGTACGTCCGCCATGACGCACGCGCGCGTGAGACGGGTGCCCGGCTGGTGCACGCCTGCGGTTTCGACTCGGTGCCGCACGACCTGGGCGTGTACTTCACGGTCCGGCAGCTGCCGCAGGGCGTGCCGCTGACGGTGGACGGGTTCGTGACCGCCGACGCGGCCTTCTCGGGCGGAACATTTGCCTCCGCGCTGAACCAGTTCTCACGGGCCCGGCAGATGACGGCCGCCGCACGGGACCGCCGGCGCCATGAGCCGCGGCTGATGGGGCGGCGGGCAGCCACGCCGACAGGTGTTCCGCGGTTCGCCCCGGAAGTGGGCGCCTGGGCGCTGCCGCTGCCGACCATCGACCCGCAGATCGTGCGCCGTTCGGCGCGGTCACTGGACCGGTACGGCCCCGACTTCCGCTACCGGCACTACGCGGCCGTACGGCATCTGCCCGTCGCCGTCGGCGGCGTGGCGGCCGTCGGTGCGCTCGCCGTGGCCGCCCAACTGCCGTCCGCACGGCGCTGGTTGTCCGACCGGCTGAAGCCCGGGGAGGGGCCGAGCGCCGAGAAGCGGGCGAGGAGCTGGTTCTCCGTGCGCTTCGTCGGCGAGGGCGGCGGCAGGCGGGTGTTCACCGAGGTCGCGGGCGGTGACCCCGGGTACGGGGAGACGGCGAAGATGTTCGCCGAGTCGGCGCTGTCCCTGGCCTTCGACGACCTGCCGCCGACGGCCGGTCAGGTCACCACGGCGGTGGCGATGGGCGATGCGCTGACCGAGCGGCTGCGCGCGGCGGGGATCGTGTTCCGGGTGGCCGCCAGCCGGTGACCCCCTCCTGCCGGGCCAGTCCTAGAGCGACCACTCGGCCAGCGTGTAGATCATCCCGCCGATCCAGGCGAGCCCGGCGAGGACGGCCAGCAGCAGCGCGAGCGTCACCGCCCGCTCGACGGGCCGACTGGGGTGGGCGAGGGGCTTGGGGGCACGGTGCGTCGTCATACGGCACAGCCTGCCGATCATGCCGGCGCACCGGATATCCGTACGCGTACTCAGGCGGGAGTGAGTAGGTGGCCGGTCAGCCGGCGACGGCCTCCCGCAGTGCCCGCCGGCACAGGGAGTCCGCGCGACGGGTCGACTCCGGCAGCCGGTAACGCGGGGTCAGCCGCAGCACATGCGCACAGGCCGTGTCCAGGTCGACGCGGTGGCCGACGGACACGAAGACCGGCTTGACGCCGTCCCGGGTGCGCAGGGCGCGGCCGACCTCCTCCCTGCCCGCCAGCAGCGGGGACGACGACCCGCGCCGGGACTCCGGGTCGTCGTAGGTGAAGGTGAACGGGTTCTTGGCGACGCCGATCGTGGGCAGGCCGGTCAGGACACCGAGGTGGCTGGCGAGGCCGAAGCGGCGCGGGTGGGCCCGTCCGTAGCCGTCGCAGACCACCAGGCCGGGCGGGCAGGGCAAGGCCTCGAGGGCCGCCAGGACGGTGGGGATCTCACGGAAGGCGAGCAGGCCGGGCACGTACGGGAAGGAGATCCGCCCGACGGCCGTGCCCTCGGCGACGACCGCGAGGGTGGCCGCGTCCAGGACGACGGCCGCGGCCGCCACCGCGTCCCGCTCGTCGTCGTAGGCGACGTCGACGCCGGTCACATGACCCGTTCCCGGCGGCGGCCCCGGCTCGTCCAGCACCACCCGCTCGCGCAACTCGTCCTGGACCGCGCGGGCCTGTTCCTCGGTCGCGGGCCAGCCCGCCGGAATGCGTACGGTCGTCATGGTGGGGACGAGAGTACGGGGCAGGCGGCCGACGACCGGATACCGGGCCGGTCACTTACCGAGGGCGCGCTTCAGCTGCTGCTTGTTCATGTCCGAACGGCCATGGATGTTGCGCTGCTTGGCCTCCTCGTACAGCTGGTCGTAGGTGGGGCCCTGGGACCCCTTGCCGGACCGCTGACCGCCCCGCTTGCCGGACGACATGTCCTGGGTCGAGGTGCGGCTCGCGGTCTTCGACTCGCCGGACCGGGCACGTTCCTTGTTCACCGTCCGCGCCGCGATCTCCTTGGCGCGTTCCGTGCTCTCGCCCCGGTCCTGCGCGCTCTCCTTGATGTGCTCGTACTGGCGTTCCCGCTTGGAGCTCGAACCGCGTGGCATGTCCGCTCACTCCTCTCGCGTCGTGCGAAACGAGTACCCCGTCCCGGGCGTATGCGGCACACGCGGCGCGGTCAGCTCTCCAGACGGGCGACGCGGCCCCGCTCCCCGGCGGCCCAGCAGCCCAGGTCGGCCGTGCAGTCCACGGTGTCGTACGAGCCCGGGTCGACCGTGCGCCAGGTGCGGCCGGCGTCCGTCGTCAGGTCCGTCCCCGTCGGGCCGACCGCGAGGGCGGCCGTGCGGCTGTACGGGAGCCACGCGACGCCGGAGCGGTAGGCGGGCGGGGGTGCAGCGGCGGGGCGCCAGGTGCGGCCGCCGTCCGAGGAGTGCGCCGCGGCCTGCAAAGACGTCTGGTCGGGACGGTAGTCGCCGCCCACCGCCAGGCCGTGCGTACGGTCCCGGAAGGCGAGCGCGAAGACCCCGCGGGCCGGGTCGCCCGCCGGGAGCGGCATGTCGGTGGCCGTCCAGGTCAGCCCGCGATCGGCGGAGTGCAGCACGCGCGCGCGTGCACCCCCTCCGGTGGCCAGCCAGACGTCCCGCGACCCTGCGGAGACCAGACACTGCCCGCTCGCGGCGAACCCGGCCTCACCCGTCAGGGCGAGCGGCATCCCTGCATCGGGCAGCACCGTCCAGGAGCGCCCGCCGTCGCTCGTGGACAGGATCCGGAACCTGCCGTCCACGGGGTCGCTCATGGCGAGGCCGTGGCGGCTGTCGAAGAAGGTCATGCAGTCGTAGAACGCCCGCGCGTCGGTGTTGCGGAAGGACTCCGTCCAGGTCAGCCCTCCGTCGTCGGTGCGGTACACGCGGGAGGCCTCGCCCTCACCGATGGCCAGCACCACGGCGCGCCGCGCGTCGAACGCCTCGATGTCCCGGAACTGCAGATCGGCCGCGCCGTCCGGCGAGACGTTCCGCCAGCTCGCCCCGCCGTCTGTCGTGCGCAGGACGGTCCCGCCGGTTCCGGACACCCAGGCGACCTTCCGGCTGACGGCCGCCAGGCCCCGGAAGCGCACGTCCGGGGTTCCGCTGTCCTTGAGTTCCCAGTGCGGCGCCCGGTGTTCCGGCTCGTGCGCCTGTGCCGGTACGGCCGTCAGGGCGGCCAGCGCCGCCCCGCACACCAGGCCCGCGACCACCGCCCGGCCCGTACGTCCCGCCCGTGTCCCCCGTGCCGTCCGCCGCGTGCTCCCCAAGCGCCTCATGGCGGGCGAAGCTAGTCCACTGCCCCGGCGCCGTCCAGAGGGCGGGGAACCGGCCCCGTCGCCCCGCACGCGAGGGGGCACGGTGACGGACGTCACTCCGTACCGGTGTGCACGGAGGCGCCGATTCCGTCGTCTCACTCAGTGCCCGGCCTCATCCCCGGAAGTCCGTTCCGCCGTCACAAGGGAGCAAGGCGTTGTCCACCGTCATCGAGCAGGCCGTCGAGGCCCGCCTCGTCGCCGCCGCGCCGCGGATGCCGAGCATCCCCGCGACACTGCGCTACGACACCAGCGATCCGTTCGCCATCCGTATGACCTTCCCGGCCCAGGCCACGCTGGAGGACGAGGAGGTCTGCTGGACCTTCTCCCGCGACCTGCTCGCGGCCGGCCTCCACGACCCCGAGGGCCACGGCGACGTACGCGTACGGCCGTACGGCTACGACCGCACCGTGCTGGAGTTCCACGCCGCCGAGGGCATCGCCGTCGTCCACGTCCGCTCGGGCGAGCTGCGCCGCTTCCTGCAGGCGACGCACGTTCTGGTGCCCGAGGGCCTGGAGCACGCGTACCTGGACCTGGACCACGATCTCGCGGAGCTGATGCGGGACGCCTGCTGAACAGTCCGGCCAACGGCTGCGGCCGAGCAGCGAGTTGAGCTCGCCGTAGTCCAGACCGCCGGCCGGCGACTCGTACGTCCCCGCGTCCAGCAGCTCCCGCGCGGCGCGGCGGACGACGGCGTGCGCGGCCTGGGTCAGGCCGGCCCCCCACGCTCACGCGCGCGACCCGAGCGCGGCCAGTTCGGTCACCGGCGGTGTGCCGGGACCGGCCGTCACGTTCAGCGGACCGTCGACACCGTCGGCGAGCAGCTTCGCGGTCCCCCGATCGACGGCCCCGGGGACGAAGATGCCGTCCGCGCCCGCGCGCGGCGCCGATCCGCTCGGCCTGCTCGGCCACCGGCCGCAGCGGCGCCTGTCCCGCCTCGTGCAGCGCATCCTCGATGTTGATCCCGACCGCTCCGGCCGCGAGCACCGCCCGGACGGTGTCGGCGACACCCTCGGCATCCGGCGCGCAGCCGCTCTCGATGTCCGCGGCCATCTGCACGCCGACCGCTGCGGCGATCCCGGCGAGGGCGGCGAGCGCCCGGTCGCGCTCCAGCCGGTCGCCGTCCGGCGCGCCGAAGGCCCCGGCGAGCCCGGCGCTCGTGGTGGCCACCGCGGCGGCGCCGGCGTCCTCGACGGTGGGGGTACCTCCCGCTCGAGCGAAGTTCGAGAGTGGGGGAGGGCACTGGCGGTGTCCCAGGCGTTCGGCAGGACGAGCGGACGGCCCGGGACATGCAGGGAGCGGAAGGTCAGGGCGCGGTCGCGGAGCGGGTTCTCGCTGGTCATGCGGCCCACTCAACCAGTGGGCCGGGAGCCGGGCCGGCAGGAATCCGACATCGAGCCGGGGCACCCTGACCCGGGCGTTATTCCGTTGACAGCCGTGAGCCCTCCTCGTACGGTTTACAGCGGTTCTGTTGCCGTCGATTGGAGAAGGACGTTGCTCGTCTGAGGTCCTGAGACACCGCGTCACACACAACAGGTGTGTGCGCTG
Organism: Streptomyces sp. NPDC059866; assembly: GCF_042731325.1. NCBI lineage: Bacteria > Bacillati > Actinomycetota > Actinomycetes > Kitasatosporales > Streptomycetaceae > Streptomyces > Streptomyces sp. NPDC059866. The sequence goes on from NZ_JBHWJT010000002.1 coordinate 45,871, forward strand.
CGTGCGACCTCGGCGTTCGAGCCGTCCTTGCGGAGCAGGGCCTTTCTCATGCCCCTTCCCCTGGGCTCTTCACGGCCCCCGCGATGGTCGCCGCCTTCCGGTGTCTCGATACGCGTTGCCCTGACCACATCAAGCAACCGCGAGGCCCGTATGCATACTTCCCTCACCTGCACCTCCCTCTCCTTCGCCTGGCCCGACGGCACCCCTGTCTTCGAGGGCCTCGACGTCTCCTTCGGCCCCGGCCGGACCGGGCTCGTCGGTGTCAACGGATCAGGAAAGTCAACCCTGTTGAAGCTGATCGCCGGGGAGCTCGCCCCGGTCGACGGGGCCGTACGCGTCGTCGGCGAGGTCGGCTATCTCCCGCAGAACGTCACGCTCGAGACCGCGCTGCGGGTCGACGAGGCGCTCGGCATCGCCGGCATGCGGGCCGCGCTGCACGCCATCGAGGCGGGTGACGTGGCCGAGGAGCACTTCGAGACGGTCGGCGACGACTGGGACATCGAGGAGCGCACCCTCGCCACCCTCGGCGAACTCGGCCTGGGACACATCGCGTTGGACCGCACCATCGGAGAGGTCTCCGGCGGCGAGTCCGTCCTGCTGCGGCTGGCCGCGCTGTTGCTGCGCCGACCGGACGTACTGCTGCTGGACGAGCCCACCAACAACCTTGATCTGTATGCCCGCAAACGGCTCTACGCGGCGGTCGCGGCCTGGCCGGGGGTGATGGTCGTGGTCAGCCACGACCGTGAACTCCTCGAACTGGTCGACCAGATCGCCGATCTGCGCTCCGGGGAGATCACCTGGTACGGCGGCAACTTCTCGGCGTACGAGGAGGTCCTCGCCACCGAGCAGGAGGCGGCCGAGCGCATGGTGCGCGTCGCCGAGGCCGACTTCAGGAAGCAGAAACGTGAACTGGCCGACGCGCAGGTCGTACTGGCACGCCGCAAGCGGTACGGGCAGAAGATGTTCGACAACACGCGCGAGCCTCGGGCGGTCATGAGGGTGCGCAAACGCACGGCCCAGGAGTCGGCCGGCAAGTACCGCATCCTGCACGAGGAGAAGCTCGCCGAGGCCAGAGAGCGGCTCGACGAGGCGGTGGAGGCGGTACGGGACGACGACGAGATCCGCGTCGACCTGCCGCACACGGCGGTGCCGGCGGGCCGGAACGTGCTCACCGTGCGGGACCTGGAGCTCGTCCACGGCGCCCGCCTCGGGGACGGCTTCGACCTGCACGGCCCTGAGCGGATCGCGCTGATCGGGCGCAACGGCGCGGGCAAGACGACGCTGCTGCGCACCATCGCCGGGGAGCTGGAGCCGGTGTCCGGCGAGGCGACGGCACACGTTCCGCTGCGGTTCCTGCCGCAGCGCCTCGACGTCCTCGACGGCGGGCTCACCGTCGCCGAGAACGTGGCCCGGTTCGCGCCGGGCGCCACCAACAACCGGATCCGGGCGCAGCTGGCCCGCTTCCTGTTCCGGGGTGCCCGCGCCGACCAGCAGGCGGCGACACTGTCCGGCGGCGAGCGCTTCCGGGCGACGCTGGCCGCGCTGATGCTGGCGGAACCGGCACCGCAGCTGCTGATGCTGGACGAGCCGACGAACAACCTGGACATGGCGAGCGTACGACAGCTCACCACGGCCCTGGAGTCGTACGAGGGGGCGCTGATCGTGGCCAGTCACGACCTGCCGTTCCTGGAGTCGATCGGCATCACGCGGTGGCTGCTGCTCGACGGAGAACTCACGGAAACCACGCCGGAAGCTGTCGGGTTGCCCGCCTGAGCGCTCCACCGGAAGTACCGCACCGGACTTCGCGAAGGCCATCTGGCTGCGTGCATGAGCGAGGCGGGGGCGTGACCGCCAGGCGGTCACGCCCCGCGCTCAGTACGCCCCCGCCCCCTCGCCGGAGGGCTGCCGTCACCCAGAATGGGCCCTGCATCATGGGCGCCGACACCCCGACGGGTTTCGGCCACGCAAGTCCACAACGTTCCATCCGATACGGAGACCTCCTCGTGCCCAGCAAGAAGGCCCTCGTCCGCCGCCCCAGCCCCCGCCTGGCCGAAGGACTCGTCACCCACGTCGAACGCAGGGACGTGGACGTCGACCGCGCGACGGAGCAGTGGGAGGCGTACGTGGAGGCGTTGCGCACGCACGGCTGGGAGACCATCGAGGTGGACCCGGCCGACGACTGCCCCGACTCCGTGTTCGTCGAGGACACGGTGGTGATGTACAAGAACGTCGCCCTGATCGCGCGCGCCGGCGCCGAGTCCCGCCGGGACGAGACCGCGGGCGTCGAGGAGGTCGTGGCGCGCCTGGGCTGCTCGGTCAACTGGGTCTGGGAGCCGGGCACCCTGGAGGGCGGCGACGTGCTGAAGATCGGCGACACGGTCTACGTGGGCCGCGGCGGCCGTACCAACGCCGTCGGCGTCCAGCAGCTGCGCGCCGCTTTCGAACCGCTGGGGGCACGGGTGGTCGCCGTGCCCGTGAGCAAGGTGCTGCACCTGAAGTCGGCGGTCACGGCGCTCCCCGACGGCACGGTCATCGGGCACATCCCGCTGATGGACACGCCGTCGCTGTTCGGGCGCTTCCTGCACGTGCCGGAGGAGTCCGGCTCCCATGTGGTGCTGCTCGGCGGCGACAAGCTGCTCATGGCGGCCAGCGCCCCGAAGACGGCCGAGCTGTTCAAGGACCTCGGGTACACGCCGGTCGTCGTGGACATCAGCGAGTTCGAGAAGCTCGAGGGCTGTGTGACATGCCTCTCGGTGCGGCTGCGGGAGCTGTACGCCTGACCGTGTGACGCCCGGACGGTGCAATCCCGGGACCAGCGGGTCCCGGGACTTTCTGCTGCTCGGGAGCCCTGGGGAAGACCGTCTGAACAGCGGTCCTTACGGCACGCTTAACCTACGGCTTCGTAACCTACGGGTTCGTAGCCTACGATCGCGTAGGTTCCCGGCATCGCTCGCCGGTTCCACCGGTTTTGGTTCCACGTCCCCCTGGAGTACCCGTGACGATCACCTCTCCCCACCTCGGCAGCCCCTCCGTCTGGACCGATGCCCGGCTGCTGCACGCCCTGGAGGAAGTGGTCGAGAAGGAGCTCAACCGGCATCTGAAGGTCGCCAAGGACTGGATGCCGCACGAGTACGTGCCGTGGACCGACGGCCGCAACTTCCCCGGCCTCTTCGAGGACGGCGAGGCCTGGGACAAGGAGCAGTCCAAGGTCACCGAGATCGGCCGTATCGCCCTCGTGGTGAACCTGCTGACCGAGGACAACCTGCCCAGCTACCACCACGAGATCGCCACGCTCTTCGGCCGTGACGGCGCCTGGGGCACCTGGGTGCACCGCTGGACCGCCGAGGAGGGCCGGCACGGCATCGTGATGCGCGACTACCTGCTCACCTCACGCGCGGTGGACCCGGACAAGCTGGAGCAGTTCCGCATGTCCCACATGAGCGAGGGCTTCGAGTCGGACAACCGGCACTCGATGCTCCACTCGATCGCCTACGTCGCCTTCCAGGAGCTCGCGACCCGTATCTCGCACCGCAACACCGGCCACCAGTCCGGCGACCCGGTCTGCGACCGCATGCTGGCGCGCATCGCGACCGACGAGAACCTGCACATGGTCTTCTACCGCAACCTCCTCAAGGCGGCCTTCGAACTCGCCCCCGACCTGACCATGCAGGCGGTGCGGGACGTCGTCGTGGACTTCCGCATGCCCGGCCACGGCATCCCCGGCTTCGAGCGGGCCGCCGCGCAGATGGCCATCGGCGAGGTCTACAACCTGCGCATCCACCACGACGACGTACTCCAGCCGGTGCTGCGCTTCCTGAAGGTCCTGGAGATCGACGGCCTGGGCCCCGAGGGCCTGAAGGCCCAGGAGGAGCTCGGCCTGTTCATGAACGGCCTGGACGCGGAGGCCCTGAAGTTCGACGAGAAGCTGGCGGCACGCAAGGCACGGATGGCGGCGCGAGCCGCGGGCTGATCCCCGCACACCGGGCGGAGTCCGGCCGGATCACCCGCTGCTCAGTGCGGGGTACGCCGGAGCTGGAGCCGTTCCTTCTCGGACAGTCCGCCCCACACGCCGAAGCGCTCGTCGTTCGCGAGGGCGTACTCGAGGCAGGCGGAGCGCATCTCGCACATGCCGCAGATGCGCTTCGCCTCACGCACCGAGCTGCCCGGCTCGGGAAAGAAGAACTCGGCCCCGGTCTGCGCGCACAGGGCCTGGGCCTGCCAGGCGGTGTCGGCCGGGGTGATCGTCTGGAAGTGCATGGTCCCGAGCGTGCCGTGCGGCGAAAAACGTTCGATCAACGCGGGATCAACGCCGCGTCCGAGGGCCTTCGGCCGCCTCGATGGTGACCGTGCGGACAAGCCGGCGCACGGCGGCGCGCAGAGGGGTGCGGAAACGAGGCGGATGCCCTGCGTCGCCGTGGTGACGGCACGGCGTGGTTCCCGCGGCGATTGTCAGTGGGCGGTGCAAGACTCGGCACTGCACGCAACGGGTCCCCTTTCATGAGGAGGGCGAGGATGCTCACCACCCGTTATGTCAACGGCGCTCCCAACTGGATCGACCTCGGCACGACCGACATCGAGGGCGCCGCTTCCTTCTACGGCGGTCTCTTCGGCTGGCAGTTCCAGTCGGCGGGCCCCGAGGCCGGCGGCTACGGCTTCTTCCGGCTGAACGGCAGGACGGTCGCCGGCGGGATGCAGAACCCCGCGGAGCAGGGCCCGCCGTCCTGGACCGTGTACTTCCAGAGCGCGGACGCCGCGGCCACGGCCAAGGCCGCCGAGCAGGCGCACGGCAGCGTGCTCGTGGAGCCCATGGACGTGATGGGCCAGGGTTACATGGCGATCCTCGCGGACTCGAAAGGGGTGCCGTTCGGCATCTGGCAGCCGGGGCAGCTGGGGGGCGTGGACGTACTCAACGAACCCGGCTCGCTGTGCTGGCTGGAGCTCTACACGTCGGACCTCCCGGCCGCCGCCGGGTTCTACAACGCGGTGTTCGGCTGGGAGACCTCGTCCGTCAGCTTCCCCGGCGGCTCGTACACGTGCGTGAACCCCGCCCGCGAGGGGGAGGATGCCATGTTCGGCGGCCTCGTCGCACTGGCCGACGATCCCACGGAGGCGGGGTCGGACCCCTACTGGCTGCCGTACCTGGAGGTCACCGACACGGACGCCACGGTCGCCAAGGCCCAGGAGCTGGGCGGCAGTGTCCGGATGCCCGCGACGGACGTGCCCGACGTCGGCCGCATCGCCAAGCTCACCGACCCGTACGGCGCCCGCTTCGCGGTGATCAGGAGCGCCGCCCCACAGCAGAGCTGACCGCCCCGGGCAAGCCCGCTACGCGGAGGCCCGGCGTACCAGAGTGGTCGGCAGGACCACGCCGGGCGAGGGCGCCGCGTCGGTGTCGTCGGCGGTGCGGGGGTCCAGGCGGCGCAGCAGGAGGCGGGCCATCAGGCGGCCCATCTCCTCGATGTCCTGACGGATCGTGGTGAGCGGCGGGTCGGTCTGCTCGGCGACGGGCAGCATGTCGTCGAAGCCGATCACGGCGACGTCGTCCGGCACGCGTCGGCCGCGCTCGCGCAGCACCCGCAGGGCGCCCGCGGCGGTGAGATCGTTGGCGGCGAAGACGGCGTCCAGGTCGGGGCAGCGGTCGAGGAGTTCGCGCATCGCCCGCTCGCCCCCGGCCGGGGTGAAGTCGCCCTCGACGACGAGCCGCGGGTCGGCCTCGGCCATGACGTCCCGGAACCCGTCGCGCCGGTCCACCGCGGAGGTCTGGTCGAGGGCGCCGGTGATGTGTGCGATGCGCGTGCGGCCCAGGCCGACGAGATGGCGTACGGCCGCGCGGGCACCGCCCCGGTTGTCGCTGTCGACGTACACGGCCCGGGGCGTGCCGTCGCTCCAGCCGGGCCGCCCGCCGAACACGGTCGGGACCCCGGCGCCCCGGATCAGGCCGGGCAGTGCGTCGTCGAGGTGCAGGGAGAACACCAGCGCCCCGTCGACGTGCCCGCCGGCGAGATAGCGGCCGACGCGGGCATGGTCGTCGCGGCCCTCCGTGAGCAGCAGCACGAGCTGGTTGTCGTGGGCCGTCAGCTCCTTGCTGATTCCACGGAGTTGCAGCGCGAAGAAGGGATCGGCGAAGACGCGCGTCTCCGGTTCCGCGATGACGACGGCGACGGCGTCATGGCGTCTGGTCACAAGGCTGCGGGCCGCCTGGTTGGGGACGTACCCGAGTTCCTCGACCGCCCGCCGGACGCGTTCGACGAGGGGTTCGCGGACCCCGTCCCCGCCGTTGACCACCCGCGAGACGGTGGCCCGGGACACCCCGGCGCGTGCGGCCACGGCCTCCAGCGTGGGGCGCGTCACTGCCTCGGTCACTTCGGGACTCCTCACCGGCGACTGCGGCTCAGGATAACCGCAGGCCGACGGGGAGGTGAGAGCGCTCTCGGCAACCGTCAGTGGCCGTGCGAGGAGTGGTCCGGTGCGTGTGCCGTATGGCCCGGAATGGTGCCGTCCGGCTTCTTCACCAGGAAGAGGCCGACCATCCCCATGTCGGAGTGGCTCTGCACATGGCAGTGATACATCCACGCGCCGGCTCCCACCCCCTCCCCCGCGATCACCTGGAAGCCGAAGGAGTCCGCAGGGCCCACGATCTTGTTGTCGATCACCTGGCTCGGGTCGTCGGGGCCGGTCAGCATGCCGGTGCGGTTGTCGGCCCAGCGGTGACCGTGCATGTGGAAGGTGTGGTAGTACTCGCCGTGCGTGATCATCACGAACTCGATGCGGTCGCCCACCGTGGCCTCGAAGTCGGGTCCGGTGGGCAGGTTGTTGATCGTCATGTCGTTGAAGACGATCGTGTAGGTGCGGTCCGGAAGGATGTCGCCCTTCCTGCGGACGATCACCGGTCCGTACAGCCCCTTCCGGATGCCGCCCGTCCCGTGCTCCGTGCCCACCACGTGGTCGTGGTAGTGCCAGTAGCCCGCGCTGCCCGCCCGCCAGGTGCCGTCCGGCCGGCGGCCGGGGGCATGGGTGCGCCAGGTGTAGGTGCGGGTGCCGCCCGGCTCGACGTGGCTCCTGCTCAGTTTCGTGCCGTCGCTGGATATCTCGTAGTCCAGGCCGTGTACGTGCAGGCTCGCCGTCACATCCGTCGTGTTCTCGAACTCGATGTGCACCGTGTCGCCCTCGTTGAGCTCGATCAGCGGCCCCGGGATGGTTGCCTTGCCCTTCTCGAAGCCGTAACCCAGCTGTCCGTCGGCGAGCTTCTCGGCGTAGATCTTGAGGTGTCTCACCTCGCCGCCCGCCGGGGCCTTTCCGGCCGGTTCGGTGGCCGGCGTCGCCTCCGAGGCCACGGACAACGATGTCGCGACGGCCGCGCCGCCCAGGAGGACCCGCCGGTTGAAGCTACGTCTGTCCATGCCGAACTCCCCAATTCCGGTACGGAGTTCGAGACGTTAGCGGGACCCACGGCGTTTATCCACACCCAGGACAAAGTTCGTTCCGTTGCGGTCATACCTATTGGCGAACCGTGCAAAGAGGTCTAGCTTCCTAGGCGCTGTTGCTGTGACCGACGAGGGGTGGGTGACCACATGCGGTCCACATCGCACCACAGACCCATGGGTTTACGAGAGTTGAGCAGAAAAAGGGCCGGAAGGCGTGCCTGGACGGCCGCCCTGACGGCCGGATTCGTCACTGCGGGCCTGCTCTCCGGCTCCGCAGCGGGCGCGCTCCCGGCGCCGGATCCGTCCCTGACAACGATGTCCGTCAAGTCGCCGCCCGGCGGCGCGAACGTGCGTGTGCTGATCTTCTACGGGTCCGCGGCACCCGGCGACGAGTCTCCCGTCGTGAACGCCGGTATCGAGGCGATCGAGCGGATCGGTCTGTCCGGTCCCGCCGGACAGCGCTTCAAGGTGGAGGCCACGGACGACGCCTCGGTCTTCACCAACGGGACCAGGCTGGGCCGTTACAACGCGATCGTGTTCCTCACCGGCGGCGGAGACGTCCTGGACGCGGAGCAGGAGGCCGGCCTGGAGACGTACATGGAGGCGGGCGGCGGGTTCGTCGGCATCCATGACGCGGCCCGCGCGGAGCCGTACTCCGACTGGTTCACCGGTCTGGTCGGGGCCCGCCCGGCCTCCTCCAGCCCGACGTCGGTACAGCGGGCGACCGTTGAGGTCGGCGACCGGCAGCATCCGGCCACCAAGGACCTTCCGGTGACCTGGAAGCGCCCCGACCAGTGGCCGAACTGGGTGAAGAACCCCTCGGGCGAGGTGCACACGGTGGCGCGGGTGCGCGAGTCGACGTACCAGCCCGGCGCGAGCGCCAACGGGTGGGACCATCCGATCAGCTGGTGCCGGGACTACGACGGCGGACGCTCCTTCTACACCGGTATGGGCGGCACGGTGTCGTCGTACGACGAGACCGACTTCCGGGCGCACCTGCGTGGTGCCCTGCTGTGGACCACCCGCCTCGTGCAGGCCGACTGCAAGGCGACGATCAACGGCAACTACAAGGCGGAGCGGCTGACCAAGCCCAACCAGCCCGGCCAGAACGACCAGATCGGCGAGCCGCACGGACTGGTCACCGCCCCCGACGGCCGCGTCCTGTACATCGGGCGCGGCGGCGCCGACAGCTCGCAGCCCGTGATCACCGACTGGAACAACCCCGACATCGGCAAGGGCAAGGGCGAGATCCATGTCTACGACCCGAAGACCGGGCAGGTCACCCTGGCGGGCGCCTTGACGGTCTTCGGCAACAAGGGCGGCGGCGACGAGCTGGTCAAGGTCGAGGAGGGCCTGCTCGGTATCGAGCTGGACCCGCGCTTCGAGGAGAACGGCTGGGTGTATCTGCACTACACCCCGCACGCGCAGATCAACCGCGACACGCGGATGGCCGAGCGGCGCGTCTCCCGCTTCACCCTCGACCTCGCCACCAACAAGCTCGATCTGAGCAGCGAGAAGGTGCTGCTCAAGTGGCCGGTGCAGATCCACAGTTGCTGTCATGCGGGCGGCGGGATGGCCTGGGACTCCAAGGGCAACCTGTACATCGCGACCGGCGACAACAACTCCAGCCGCTTCAGCGACGGTTACTCCGGCAACAACCCGGAGCCGAACTACAAGGGCGTGTCCTTCGCCGACGCGCGCCGCACCGCCGGCAACACCAACAACCTCAACGGCAAGATCCTGCGCATCCATCCGGAACCCGACGGGACGTACACGCTCCCCGAGGGCAACCTCTTCACCGGCCGGGAGACCGACGAGGGCGGCGGGAAGACGCGCGGCGAGATCTATGTGATGGGCGTCCGCAACCCGGCGCGCATCTTCGTCGACAAGTCGACCGACATCCTGTACGCGGGCTGGGTCGGCCCGGACGCCTCGGCGCCGTCGACGACCTGGGGCCCGGCCAAGTACGACACCTTCGCCGCCATCACCAAGGCGAGCAACCGGGGCTGGCCGTACTGCATGGGCAACAAGCAGCCCTACCGGGACCGCAATCTGCCGGATCCGTCGAAGCCGCTCGGCTGGTACGACTGCGACCACCCGAAGAACGAGTCCCCGAACAACGACGGTCTGGTCAACCTGCCGCCGGTCACCAGCAACAACATCTGGTACTCGCCCCAGGGCGGCGGCCCGGACTTCCCGCGCGACGCCAACGGGGTCCCCTCCTACAAGCAGGAGGAGTCGACGTACCGACTGCCCTGGCTCAAGGGCGGCGGGCAGGCCGCGATGAACGGGCCCGTCTACCGGTCCGCCGACGTCTCGGCCACCAGCGACGTCAAGTGGCCGGCCTACTGGGACGGCAAGTGGTTCGTCGGCGACTTCTACGACGCCGACCAGCCGCGCAACGCCGTGCTGATGGATCCGAAGACCCTGGGTGACGGCGGGCTGCCGGTGCACTCGGAGTCACTGAAGAAGATCGTGCCGGTCGGCAACGACGGCATCAAGAACCTCATGGACTGGAAGTTCGGTCCGGACGGAGCCCTGTACGTCCTCGACTACGGGCGCGGCTTCTTCACCTCGGACGCCAAGTCGGCGCTGTGGCGCGTGACGTACCAGGGCGGCGGGCCCACGCCGGCCGCCGACCAGCTGGCAAGGGGGGCGCAGTGAGACGCCAACGAAGAATCTGGACGGCCCTGCTGGCCGCCGTACTGATGATGCTGGGGCTGCAGTCCACCACGGCCACCGGACAGCCGGATCCGAGCCCGGACCGGGCCGCAGCCGACCAGGTCCTCACCTGGACCGCGGGCAACGCCATCGACAAGTACACGTCGGCGCCCGCGACGGCGGTGGCCGGCCCGGCGACGATCGTCTTCGAGAACAGCGTGGCCACCGGCAACACCACCGGAATGCCGCACACGCTGACGTTCGTCACCTCCGACCCCGAGTTCAACAGCGATGTCCAGCTGAACATCCTGGCCAATCCCAACGACGACCAGGGCGGCCGCCACACCGCCGAGGTCACGCTCACTCCGGGCCGCTACTTCTACCACTGCACGATCCCCGGCCACGGCCAGATGCAGGGGATTCTCGTGGTGACCGAGGGCAGCGGCGAGGACACCACGGCACCCGAGGCGTCCGCCCAGGTCAGCGGGGTACAGAACGCGCAGGGTGAGTACGTCGGTTCGGCGAGTGTGACGGTCGGGGCGACCGACGACACCGGCGGATCCGGCGTCGACCGGATCGAGTACGCGACCGGCGACACCGGCGCCTGGCAGCCGTACACCGCCCCGGTCGTCGTCGACCAGGTGGGCAGCCACAAGGTCCGCTACCGGGCGTTCGACAAGGCGGGCAACGTGTCCGCCGAGAAGAGCGTCGAGTTCACGGTCGTCGCCCCGCCGACGGACGACACGACACCGCCGGAGACCTCGGCGACGGTGAGCGGCGAGCAGAACCCCGACGGCAGTTACGTCGACATGGCCACGGTCACCGTCACCGCCTCCGACACCGGCTCCGGGGTCAACACCATCGAGTACGCGATCGGCGCGTCCGGCGCCTGGCAGCCGTACACCGGCCCGGTGATGGTGCATCAGACCGGCACGCACACCGTCCGCTACCGCGCCACCGACAAGGCGGGCAACGCGGCGGCCGAGAAGAGCGTGGAGTTCACGGTGGTCGCCGCGCCGCCGCAGGACACCACACCGCCGGTGACGGGCGCGACCGTGGAGGGCACCCGGAACTCCGACGGGGCGTACGTGGCGAACGCCAAGGTCACCATCAGTGCGACGGACGGGGCGGGTTCGGGTGTCGCGAGCGTCGAGTACTCGCTCGACGGCGGGCCCTATCTCACGTACACGGCTCCCCTGGTCGTCGACCGTGCGGGCCCGCACACCGTGGCGTACCGGGCGAGCGACAAGGCGGGCAACACCTCCGACGCCCGGACCGTCAGCTTCACGGTCGTGGCGGGCGGGGTGCCCGCGCCGCCCTGCCCCGAGTACGACGAACGGCTGACCGTCATCGTCGGCACGGTCGACTCGGGTGTGCCCAACCGGGTCACGAACAACCGGTGCCGGATCAACGAGCTGATCGAGGACGAGAAGGAGTGGACGTCCCACGCGCTGTTCCTCAAGCATGTGAAGACGGTCCTGGACAAACTCCTCAAGGAAGGCGTCGTCGACCAGCGCGAGTACAACGCCATCACCAAGGCGGCCCGGCAGTCCGGCATCGGCAGGCCCGGCCAGACCGAGGGCTACCGCACGATCCTCGACGGCACCGCGGACTCCTTCGCCAAGTGGCAGCACGTGGGCGGCGGTTCCTTCGCGCCGAACGCCGACGGGTCGATCACCAGCGGCACCACGAAGGCGGGCCTCGGCATGCTGTGGTTCCCGCAGCGCAAGTACGGCGACTTCTCGCTCCGGCTCCAGTGGCGCGACGACGCTCCCGGCACGGGCAACGCCAACTCCGGTGTCTTCGTGCGCTTCCCGTACGTCCATGACCACCCGGAGGAGTCACGGCCGGAGTGGGTCGCCATCAAGTACGGGCACGAGGTGCAGGTGCTCGACCGGCCCGACGGCGACATGTACAAGACGGGGTCCGTCTACGGCTTCGACCGCGTGGGCCTGGCCGGCGCGGGCGTGACGCAGAAGGGCACCTGGAACGACTACGAGATCCGGGTGGTCGACCAGCACTACTCGGTCTACCGCAACGGCGTGCTGATCAACGAGTTCGACAACATCGGCGGCCAGGACTTCGTCCCGCCCCGCGCCGACGACCCCGGCACGGACGGGCGGCGGTTCGCCTCCGGCTACATCGGGCTCCAGGTGCACGGCACGACGGATGTGATCTCGTACCGGGACATCCGGATCAAGGAGTTGTAGGTCCCGCTCTGCGGGCTCTGCTCGGCTGTACCCGCTTGGGCTCCCCCGGCATCTTGGGGTAGTCGGGCGGGTACGGCAGATCGCCGAGCCCGTGATCGCGCTCGTCCCTGTCGGCGAGCTCCAGCAGCGCCTCCAGCGAGAAACGACGGTCGTCCATGTCCGCGTGCACATCGCCGAGTTCGGCGAAGCGCGCGGGCATGGTCGCGAGGTCGAAGTCCCGGGGGCGGGCGTCGCCGACCTCCTCCCAGCGCAGGGGCGCCGAGACGGGGGCGTGCGGGCGGGGGCGTACGGAGTAGGCGGAGGCGATCGTGCGGTCCCGCGCGGCCTGGTTGTAATCGATGAAGATCTTCTCGCCCCGCTCCTCCTTCCACCACTTGACCGTGACGTGCTCCGGCATCCGGCGTTCCGTCTCCCGGCCGACCGCGATGGCGGCCCGGCGGACCTGAGTGAAGCTCCAGCGCGGCTCGATGGGGACGAACACATGCAGGCCGCGACCGCCGGAGGTCTTGGGGAAGCCCTGCAGACCACCGAACTCGGCGAGAACGGCGCGCAGTTCATGGGCGGCGCGGACGGCGTCGTCGTAGTCGGTGCCGGGCTGCGGGTCGAGGTCGATGCGGAGTTCGTCGGGGCTGTCGACGTCGTCGCGGCGCACCGGCCACGGGTGGAAGGTGAGGGTGCCGAACTGGGCGGCCCACAGGACGGCGGCCTCCTCGGTGGGGCACATCTCGTCGGCGCTGCGGCCGCTGGGGAAGGTGATGTGGGCGGTGGGGATCCAGTCGGGCATGTTCTTGGGCGCCCGCTTCTGGAAGAAGGACTCGCCGGTGACGCCGTCCGGGTAGCGCTCCAGGGTGGTGGGGCGGTTGCGCAGAGCGCGCAGGATGCCGGGGCCGACGGCCTGGTAGTAGCGGGCGAGGTCCAGCTTGGTGAAGCCGCGCTCCGGGAAGAACACCTTGTCGGGACTGGACAGCCGTACGGTCCGGCCGCCCGCCCGGAGTTCCACCGCTTCGCCCATGCGAGCCACGGTAGGCCCCGCCCGGGTCCCGCGCACACCGGGCGCACGACGCCCGCGTGGCGCAGAATCCAACCATGGAGCTGCCGGTGATGCCGCCCGTCAAGCCGATGCTCGCCAAGTCCGTGGCGAAGATCCCCGAGGGCATGCACTACGAGGCGAAGTGGGACGGCTTCCGGGCGATCGTGTTCCGCGACGGGGACGAGGTGGAGCTCGTCAGCCGTACCACCAAGCCGTTGACCAGGTATTTCCCGGAGCTGGTGGCGGCGTTGAAGGAGCGGCTGCCGGAGCGCTGTGTGCTGGACGGGGAGATCGTGATCGCACGGGAGGGGCGGCTCGACTTCGACGCACTCACCGAGCGCATCCACCCGGCCGACTCCCGGGTGCGGATGCTGGCGGAGAGGACACCGGCCTCCTTCGTCGCCTTCGACCTGCTGGCGCTGGCCGACGAGTCGCTCCTCGAGGCGCCGCTGAGCAACCGGCGTGCGCTGCTGGTCATGGCGCTGTCGGGGGTGCGGGCCCCGGTGCACGTGACGCCGGCGACCACCGACATCGAGGTGGCGCGGCAGTGGTTCCAGCAGTACGAGGGGGCGGGCCTGGACGGAGTGATCGCCAAGCCGCTCACGCTGCACTATCTCCAGGACGAGCGGGCCATGTACAAGGTCAAGCACGAGCGCACGGCGGACGTCGTCGTCGCCGGGTACCGCCTGCACAAGAGCGGCCCGGTCGTCGGCTCCCTGCTGCTCGGCCTGTACGACGACCAAGGCACGCTCCAGCACGTGGGCGTGTCCGCCGCGTTCTCCATGGAGCGGCGCGCCGAACTGGCGGAGGAGCTGGAGCCGCTGCGCATGGACGTCTCGGGGCATCCGTGGGCGGCCTGGGCCGAGGAGGAGGCGCACGAGGCGGCGCGGCTGCCGGGCGCGCCGAGCCGCTGGTCGGGCAAGAAGGACCTGTCCTGGGTGCCGCTCAGGCCGGAGCGGGTGTGCGAGGTGGCGTACGACCACATGGAGAACGGGGAGCGTTTCCGGCACACGGCCCGCTTCCGCCGCTGGCGCCCGGACCGGACGCCGGAGAGCTGCACCTACGCCCAGCTGGAGGAGCCGGTGCGCTACGACCTCGCGGAGATCTTCGCGCCCCAGGCCTGAGCCGCCCCAGGCCTGAGTCAGGGCCGCATCAGCACCTTCACGGCACCGTCCCGCTTGTGCTGGAACATGTCGTACGCCTGCGGCGCCTCGTCGAGCGGCAGCCGGTGGGTGGCGAAGTCGTCGACGCCGAGCGGGTCCTCGTCGGTCAGATAGGGCAGGATCTCGTCGCTCCAGCGGCGTACGTTGGCCTGGCCCATCCGGATCTGGAGCTGCTTGTCGAACATGGTGAGCATCGGCAGCGGGTCGGCGGTGCCGCCGTACACGCCGACGAGGGACAGGGTGCCGCCGCGGCGCACCAGCTCGATGGCGGTGTGCAGGGCGGCGAGCCGGTCGACGCTGAAGCGTTCGGCGAGCGGGCCGCTCAGTTTCCGGGGCAGCATCGTGGAGGCCTGCTGGGCGAGCCGGGCCGCCAGGCTGCCGTGCGCCTCGGTGCCGACCGCGTCGATCACGGCGTCGGGGCCGCGGCCGTCGGTCTGGTCACGGATCGCGGCGACGAGCTCCTTCTCGCTGTCGAAGACCCTGAGGTCGAACGTCTCCACGCCGTGCGCCCGCGCCCGCCGCAGCCGGTCGCCGACCAGGTCCACCCCGAACACCCGCCCGGCGCCCCGGACCTGGGCGACCCGGCAGACCATGTCCCCGATCGGGCCGAGCCCGAGCACCGCGACGCTGCCGCCCTGGGCCAGGTCCGCGTAGGAGACCGCCTGCCAGGCGGTGGGCAGGACGTCGGAGAGGTAGACGAACCGGTCGTCGGGCGGGCCTTCCGGCACCTTGATCGGGCCGTACTGGGCCTGCGGGACCCGCAGGTACTCGGCCTGGCCGCCCGGTACCGCACCGTACAGACGGGTGTAGCCGAACAGGGCGGCGCCCATGCCCTCGCCGGACACCTGGGTGGTCTCGCACTGGGTGGGCAGCGAGTTGAGGCACATCCAGCAACTGCCGCAGGCGATCTGGAACGGCACGACGACCCGGTCGCCCGCCGCCAGGTCCGGTACGCCGGGCCCGACCTCCTCGACGATGCCCATGGGCTCGTGGCCGAGGATGTCACCCGGCGTCATGAACGGTGTGAGCACCTCGTACAGATGCAGGTCGGAGCCGCACAGCCCGGTCGAGGTGATACGTATGACGGCGTCGGTCGGCTCCTCGATCCGCGGATCGGGCACGTTCTCCACCCGGACGTCCCGCTTGCCCTGCCATGTCACAGCCCTCATCGCCCCGCGCTCCCTCCGTCGCCTCCACGGTTGCCCGTCCTGCGGTGCCGCCCGGGTACCCGGGCCGCCCGTGTCGAACCGCGCGGCCCCGCCTGGGCCGATCGGAGTACTCACCGCGAGCCGTTGGCGCATCTCGCCCCGTCGAGTGACCGGATCTGCTCAGGTATGGCGAGCGATGAACCGATAAGCGCACAATCAGGGACGCGGGAGTGGGTGGGTGGCGACGGTGGGCATGGAACGCAGGGCGCGGGTGCGGCGTGCCGCCAGGACGGCGGTGCTGCTGGCCGCGGCGATGACGGCCGTCCTGACAGCAGGCTGCACGAACGGCGGCGGACCGCCGCCCGACGACCGGCCGCCGCCCGCGCCGGAGCCGGAGCCGGTGCCGAGCCCGGAGGACAGTGACATCGGCGATGTCGGTTCGGTGCTCGCCGTGAAGATCGACAACGCGCGCAGGGCGCGGCCGCACACCGGCCTGGGCGAAGCGGACATCGTGTACGTCGAGCAGGTCGAGGGCGGGCTGAGCCGGCTGATGGCGGTGTACGCGACCAGGCTGCCGGAGACCGTCGGGCCGGTGCGCAGCGCCCGCGAGAGCGATCTGGAACTGCTGCGCCAGTTCGACCGGCCCACGCTCGCCTTCTCCGGCGCACAGCGCAAGCTGCTGCCGCTGATCGACCGGGCGCCGCTGCGCGCCGAGCCGCCCGACCGCACGCCCGGCGCCTACTACCGCGCCAGGGAAAGGCCCGCCCCGCACAACCTGTATCTGCGCCCGCTGCGACTGCTGCCCTCGGCTCCGGGTCCGGACGCCCTCGCCCCCGGCTTCACCTACGGCGCCCCGCCGGCCGGCGGCACGGCGGAGACGACCCGGACGGTGCGCTACCCGGCGGCCCGCTTCACCTTCACCTGGTCCGAGGACCACGACCGCTATCTGGTCGCGATGGACGGGACGGCCATGGTGACGACCGACGGCGCGCGGGTGGCTCCCGCGACGGTCGTCGTGCAGTACGTGCGGCTGCGCCCGTCCGAGTACTTCGACTCCCGGGGCAACAACACGCCGTACACCGAGAGCGTCGGCTCGGGGAAGGCGACGGTGCTGCGGGACGGGAGGGCGTACGACGTGCACTGGAAGCGCGCGTCGGCCGACGACGACACCCGGTTCACGACCGAGCGGGGCGCGCCGGTGAACTTCGCCACGGGCCAGGTGTGGGTGGTGCTGGCGAAGGCCTGATCAGGGCTGGGCGACGAGGGGTTCCACGGGGTTGCGGAGCTCCTCGGCCGCGTCCGAGACCCGGCGGAGGAGATCGAGGAACTGGCTCTGCTCGGCGGCGGACAGCGGAGCCAGGAAGACCTGGTTCATCCGGGCCGTGCGCACCGACAGCTTGCGATGGGTGCGCAGGCCGTCCTCGGTCAGGCGCAGCAGGAAGCGGCGGCCGTCCTGCGGGTCGCGGACCTTGTCCAGCAGCCCCCGGCGGCCGAGCCGGCTGATCACCTCGGCGATGGTGGACCGGTCGAGCCCCACCCGCTCCCCCACCGTGCGCTGGTCCAGGCCCGGCTCGTCGACGAGGGCGTTGAGGACGGCGAACTGCGGCGAGGTGATCTCCTCGGAGACCATCGTGTTCCACAGCAGGTGGTGCGCCTGCTGCAGCCGCCGGGCCAGGTGCCCGGGGTGGTTGGCGAGGTCCACCGCGGCCATGTCCGCTCCCCGTGGTCGATTCGATCAGTGTACTGACGATATCGCGCTACGGTGCGCCTGTCTTCAGCAGGCCGGTCATCGAACGGAACGGCGCCTCAGGTGTTGACGTCGACGAATACGAGTGACAGCGTGAAGGAAAGTTCACTTAATTGCTCAGTGCCCTGAACAATGAGATCGGAAGAGATGAGGCTTGTCGATCACCGTCAGGACCGCTGCGAAGCTCGAACAGTAGGAACCTCATGGCTCTCACCCAGCACGACATCGACCAGGAGATCGCGGCCGAGCACGCCGCGTACGAGAAGCGGGTCGCCGACGGCGGTCCCGTCGAGCACCATCCGCGCCGCGACTACGCCCCGTACCGCTCCTCGCTGCTGCGGCACCCCAAGCAGCCGTTGGTCGCGATAGACGTGGCCAGGGATCCGGAGCTGGTGGAGCTGGCCTCCCCCGCCTTCGGCGAGCGGGACATCACCGAGATCGACAACGACCTGACGCGGCAGCACACCGGCGAGCCGATCGGCGAGCGCATCACCGTCTCCGGCCGGCTGCTGGACCGGGGCGGTCGCCCGATCCGGGGCCAGCTGATCGAGATCTGGCAGGCCAACTCCGCGGGCCGGTACGCCCACCAGCGCGAGCAGCACGACGCCCCGCTGGACCCCAACTTCACGGGTGTCGGCCGCACGCTGACCGACGACAGCGGCTGCTACACGTTCACCACCGTCCAGCCGGGCCCTTACCCGTGGCGCCAGCACCTCAACGCCTGGCGGCCGGCCCACATCCACTTCTCGCTGTTCGGTACGGCGTTCACCCAGCGGCTCGTGACGCAGATGTACTTCCCGAACGACCCGCTGTTCCCGTACGACCCGATCATCCAGTCGGTGACGGACGACGCGGCCCGGCAGCGGCTGGTCGCGACGTACGACCACAGCCTGTCGGTCCCGGAGTTCTCGATGGGCTACCACTGGGACATCGTGCTCGACGGGCCGCACGCCACCTGGCTCGAGGAAGGGCGCTGACCTGCCATGGCGAAGATCGACACGAGCCGCCCGGAGACCGTGCTCCCCACTCCGTCGCACACGGTGGGCCCCTTCTACGGCCACGCCCTGCCCTTCCCCGGCGGCGGCGACATCGCCCCGGTCGGCCACCCGGACACCATCACCCTGCAGGGTTACGTGCTCGACGGCGAGGGCAAGCCGCTGCCGGACGCGTTCGTGGAGCTGTGGGGTCCCGACCCGGACGGCAACCTGCCGCAGGTCGACGGGTCGATGCGGCGCGACCCGGCCGGCGGCGGCTTCCTGGGCCGCAACGGGGTGGAGTTCACCGGCTGGGGCCGCATTCAGACCGACGTCAACGGCCACTGGTACGCGCGCACGCTGCGCCCGGGCGCGCGCGGCCGGAACGCCCCGTACCTCAGCGTGTGCGTCTTCGCGCGCGGGCTGCTCGTTCACCTGTTCACCCGGATCTACCTGCCGGGCGACGAGGCCGCGCTCGCCGCGGACCCGCTGCTGTCCCAGCTGGCCGAGGCGCGTCGCGACACGCTGATCGCCCGCGCGGACGGCGACGGCACCCACCGTTTCGACATCCGCCTTCAGGGCGAAGGCGAGACGGTCTTCCTGGAGTTCCGGTGACTCCCCCGCCCTTCGGGCGGGAGGTGCCCCCAGCCGTTCCCGAACCCGGCCTGCTCGCCCCCGGGTGGGCAGGCTCCCCTGCCGCGTCCGCGACGAGCGACACCGCCTACCTCCAGGCGCTGCTCGACGCGGAGGCCGCCCTGACCCGCGCACAGGCCTCGCTGGGACTGGCCCCGGCCGGGGCCGCCACGGCCGTGACCGAGGCGGCCCACGCCGACCGCTTCGACGTACGGTCACTGGCGGAGCGCGCCCGCGGGGGCGGCAACCCGGTCATCCCGCTGGTCGCCGACCTGACGAAGGCGGTCGGTGCGGAGTACGGGCCGTATGTCCATCGGGGTGCGACCAGCCAGGACATCATGGACACGGCGACGATGCTGGTCGCGACGCGCGCCCTGGACCTCGTCCTGGCCGATCTCGCCCGCGTGGAGCGGGCGCTGGCCCGGCTGGCCGCCGAGCACCGCGACACCGTGATGCCCGGACGCACCCTCACCCAGCACGCCGTCCCGACGACGTTCGGGCTGAAGGCGGCCGGCTGGCGGTCGCTGGTACTGGACGCACGGGACCGGGTGGCGGCCGTACGGGACGGGCTGCCCGCTCAACTCGGCGGGGCGGCCGGGACGTTGGCGGCGTTCGGCGCGTACGGAGTGAGCGAGCCGACCGCCCTGCCGGCGGCGTACGCCCATGAACTCGGCCTGCGGCCACCGGTCCTGCCCTGGCACACGCTGCGCACGCCGATCGCCGACCTCGCCGGATGTCTGGCCTTCACGGCCGGGGCGCTCGGCAAGATCGCCGTGGATGTGCTCACCCTGTCCCGCACCGAGATCGCCGAGGTCACGGAGGGCGGTGGCGGGGGTTCGTCGGCGATGCCGCACAAGGCCAATCCCGTACGGTCCACCCTGATCGCCGCCGCAGCGCGGCGCGCACCGCAGCTCGCGGCCACGCTCTACGGGGCGCCGGCCGCCGAGGACGAGCGGCCGGCCGGGGCCTGGCACGCGGAGTGGGAGCCGCTGCGGGATCTGCTGCGACTGACCGGCGGGGCCGCACGCGACGCCGCCGAACTGGCCGAGGGGCTGCGGGTCCACCCGGACGTCATGCGGGAGCATCTGGACCTCACGCACGGACTGATCGTCTCGGAGCGGCTGTCCGCCGAACTGGCTCCGCTGCTGGGGCGGGCCCGAGCGAAGGAGCTGCTCACGCGGCTCGCCGGACGCATGTCCACCGAAGGGCGCCCGCTCACCGAACTCCTCGCCGAAGAACCGGAGTTGAAGGGCATCGACCTGCGCGAGCTCACCGACCCCACCCACTACACCGGCTCCGCCGGCGCCCTCACCGACCTTTCTCTGGAGCGACGTTGACCGGGAAACTCCTCAACCACCGGGCCGAGGGCCCCGCTTCGGCTCCCCCACTGCTGCTCGGGCCGTCGCTGGGCACCTCCCACGCCCTGTGGGACAGGGTCGCGCCCGAGCTGTCCGTCACCCACCGGGTGGTCCGCTGGGACCTGCCGGGACACGGAGGTTCGGCGGCGGAACTGATCGGGCCCGGCGCCACCGTCGGTGACCTCGCCGACCTGGTGCTCGCGCTCGCCGACTCGCTCGGTGTCGAGCGGTTCGCGTACGCCGGTGTGTCGCTGGGCGGTGCGGTGGGCCTGCAGCTGGCGGTGCATCACCCGGAGCGGGTGTCGTCCCTGGCCGTGATCTGCTCGTCGGCCCACTTCAACGGTGCGCAGCCGTGGGAGGAGCGGGCCGCGCTGGTGCGCCGCGAGGGGCTGGCCTCGCTCGCCGAGGGCGCGGCCGCCCGCTGGTTCACACCGGGGTTCACCGTGCCCCGGCTGGTCCAGGACCACCGGGACGCCGACCCGGCGGCGTACGCGGCCTGCTGTGACGCGCTCGCCGCCTTCGACCTGCGGGACCGGCTCGCGCAGATCTCCGCGCCCACGCTGCTGATCGCCGGGCGGGACGATCCGGCGACGCCGCCCGCGCATCTGCGGGAGATCGCGGACGCCGTGCCGGGAGCCGCGCTCGTGGAGATCCCGGGGGCTTCGCATCTGGCACCCGCGCAATGCCCCGAGGCGGTTCTGACCGCCCTGCGGGCGCACTTCGACGGAGCCGCACGGCGCGGCATGGAGGTCCGCCGGGAGGTGCTCGGCGACGCCCACGTCGAGGAGGACGGCACACCGGGCTGAGGTGACGAGCGCGCCGTCGTCACCCTTCCAGCGCCGTCGCTACCCCTCCAGCTCCGCCAGCCCCTGCCGCGCCTGCATCGCCAGGCCGTCCGCCCCGCACGAACGGGCCAGCGTCAGGCCCCGGTTGAGCTCGGACGTGGAGCGGGCGGCGAGGCCGTACTCGATGCGGGCGGCGGCGTGTTCGTACTGGCAGGGCGAGGCCTCCAGATAGGTGACGGCCTGCGCGGCGAGCCGTACCTTGCGCTGGCCGGTCTCCAGGGCGGCGGCGCAGCGCAGGGCCTCGCCGATGGCCGTGTCGGTGCCGAACCGCTCGGCCTGGCGGCGGGCGTCGGCGGCGAGCCGCCCGGCGCGGGCCGGGTCCTCGGTGGCGAGGGCGAGAGCGAGGTCGACGGTCCAGGGGGCCAGCACCGGGTTGTGGCCGCCACGAGCGGCCGCCGCCTTCTCGGCCGCCTCCAGTTCGTTGACGCCGTCCTCGGTGCGGCCCACGGCGAGCAGCAGCCGGCCGCGCACGGAACGGGTGTCGGGCAACACGATGGTCGACGGGTAGGGCGGGGCGAAGCCGTACGTCTCGGCCGTCGTCCAGGCCTCCTCGACATGGCCGCGGGCCAGCAGGGTGTCGACGAGTCCGCAGGTCGCCGACCAGTACAGGGGCAGTCCGCGCCCGACCCGTTCGGCCAGCCGCAGTGACTCGCGCAGCACGGTCTCGGCATCCTTCAGCCGGCCCTGGCGGCGGAAGGCGAGGCCCAGGAAGGCGTTGGCCAGCGCGAGGTGGCCGCCGCTCCAGCCGGCCGTGGTGTAGGTGCGCAGCGCCTCGGCGAAGAGGTTCTCGGCGCGGTCGAGCCGGTCGGCGTAGGCGTAGGAACTGCCCAGCATCATCAGCAGTTCGACGCCCCACTGGGTGTCGGTCCAGCCGAGGCCGGGCGCGAGCCGGCCGTTGACGAGGGCCCGGTCGCACAGCTCGACGACCTCCTCGGCACTCTCGCCGTGGGTCATGGCGTCGAAGGCGCGCAGGATGAGCAGGGCACGTTCGGAGTTGTCCCGGCCGGTGCAGGTGCGGGCCAGCTCGGCGAGGCGCTGGGAGCGGCCGGGGGTGGCGGACTCGCCCGCGTAGATGCCCTCCCACATGTACTGCACGGCCCGCAGCCGCATCCGGGCGGGGCCCTCCTCGTGCCGGGCGGCCTCGGCCTCGACGGTGCGGACGGCCTGTTCCAGCTGGTCGTTGTGGAGCAGGGCCTGGGAGAGGCGGAAGACGGCGTCGACGCGGGCGGGACCGTCGAGGCCGGGCATGGCGAGCGCGGCCCCCAGGTGGCCGATGGTGGTGGCGGGCGCGGTCAGCAGGCCGGCGCAGCCCAGCTCGTAGAGCACGCGCGCGTGGACCTCGGGCCGGGGCGGCTCCTCGAGGGCGCGTTCGAGGCAGCGGCGGGCGGCTTCCGGGGCGCCGACGGCGAGGTGCTCGCGGGCGGCCTCGCGCAGTTGGCCGACGAGTTCGGCGTCGTCGTCCGGGTGGACCTGGAGCAGGTGGCGGGAGGCGGCCGCGGCGCCGAGTCCGGAGTCGGTGACGATCTGGGCGGCGATGCCGTGCATGGCGGTGCGCAGGGCGTCCGGGATGGAGTTGTAGACGGCGGTGGCGATCAGCGGATGGACGAACTCCAGGTCGCCGCCGCCGGGCCGGGTGTTCGCCGGGTCGGGGACGGTGAGGATACGGGCGCTGCGCAGAAGTTCGGCGCAGCGCACCGCGTCGTCGTGGCCCATGGTGGCGAGTTGGGCGACCAGGTCGACGGAGATGCCGGTGCCGAGGATGGCGGCCGCCCAGGCGAACCGGGTGGCGTCGATGCCGAGCCCCTCCAGGCGGGCGACCAGGCCGCCGCCGCGGGCCGAGCGGTTCAGGGCGCGCAGTTCGCCGGCCGAGGGCTCGGTCGGCTCCAGCTCGCTGTCCTGCACCTTGGCGAGGAGTTCGACGGTCTCGTAGGGGTTGCCGCCGGTGACGGCCCAGACCTCGCGGCAGAACGGGGCGTCGGCGTGCTCGCCGACGGTGGCGCGGGTGAGTCCGGCGGTGGCGTCCGGGGTCAGGGCGCTCAGCGTGGTCTCGGGACGGCTCGCGGCGGCGGCCACCGCGTCCAGGTGGCGGGCGCTCTCACCGCCGGCCTCGCCCGGCCGGCGGGCCACCACGACCAGCACGGACAGATCGTGCAGCCGCTCGGCGAACGCGGCCAGCCACTGCAGGGTCTCCTGGTCGGCCCAGTGGGCGTCGTCGATCAGCAGCACCAGCGGCCATTCCCGCCTGGCCAGCCGGCGCACGGCGGCGACGAGTCCGTCGCACACGCCCTGCGGGTCGGCCTGCCGCCCGCCGGGGTCCGCTATGCCGAGGGCGGGGCCGGCGATGTCGTACCAGTCGCCGAGGTACTCGCGGGCCTCCTCGGGCAGCAGCGACACGAGGGCGGGCTGGAGCAGTTGTCGTACGACGTTGAAGGGGACGGACCTGAGGGTCTCGCCGCCGCGGGCCGACCACACCGTGCAGCCGCGTTCCTCGGCGATGCGGCGGGTCTGGGCGAGCAGCGCGGTCTTGCCGAGTCCGGCCTCCCCCCGGAACATCAGCAGGCCGCCCGAGGACGAGCGGTCGGCGCAGAGTGTGTCGACCGCCCGGGTGACGGCGGCGACTTCGTGGTCGCGCTCCCACAGGGATCCCGAGGCGGCCGCCGTCGGCCCTACCTCCGTCATCCCGCTACCTCCCCAAGTCGCCCGAACGACGTACAGGCCCGAGCGTAGCCGTCCCGTTGCCCGAGCGGTGGCCTGTCGGGCGACCTGTTGCCGTGTCGGATGGCACCGAGTGCCGCCGGCCCGGACGGTCGACGCGAAGGTTCCGTGTCCGGCTCCCCTGTGCGTCACCGACCGTCAATACTCGTGGGAATGAAGGCGACTTTCCAGGATCAGGGCACGGTTCGGTCCCGGCGGGCCCTGGTCGCGGGATCGGTGGGCAACTTCATCGAGTGGTACGAGTTCGGCGTCTACGGCTACTTCGCCACGATCATCGCGGCGCGCTTCTTCACCCCCGAGGGCGGCAGCGAGGTCGAGGCGCTGGTGAAGACGTACGCGTCGTTCGCGCTGGCGTTCTTCTTCCGGCCCGTCGGCGCGGCGCTGTTCGGGCGGCTGGGCGACCGGATCGGCCGCCGCCCGGTGCTGATCCTGGTGATCGGGCTGATGACGGGCGCGACGACACTGATCGGTGTGCTGCCGACGTATGAGACGGCCGGTGCTCTGGCGCCCTGGCTGCTCACCTTCCTGAGAGCGCTTCAGGGGCTCTCCGCGGGCGGGGAGTTCGGTGGGGCGGTGGCGGTGATGACGGAGTTCGCTCCGCCGGGGCGGCGGGGGCTGTACGGGTCCTGGCAGTCGTTCACGGTGGCACTGGGGCTGCTGGGTGGTGCGGGGGCCGCGGCGCTGCTGGCCACCGTGCTGACGGAGGATCAGCTGGGTGACTGGGGCTGGCGGCTGCCGTTTCTGCTGACGCTGCCGCTGGGGCTGGGCGCGCTGTGGCTCAGGCTCCGGCTGGACGAGACGCCGGCCTTCCGCCACGAACGCGAGGTGGCGCCTCAGAGTCCGCCCGTGCGTGAGGTCGCGCGGGCGATCGCGCTCGGTGCGGGGCGGATCATGGGCTGGGCGGCGGCCGGGTACACGTTCCTGGTCGTGCTGCCGTCCTACCTGCAGAGCACGCTCGACGCGAGTTTCCAGCAGGCGCTGATCGCCACGGTGCTGGCCAATCTCGGCTTCGCGGTGACGATCGTCCCGGCGGGGCTGCTCAGCGACCGGGTGGGGCGGCGGGCCGTGATGCTGACGGGTGCGCTGCTCGTGGTGGTCCTCGCGGTTCCGCTGCTGAACCTTCTTCAGGACCCCGGCGGGTCGGACGCGGTGAAGGGTGCGGCGGTGTTCGGTGCAGGTGCGGTCGTGGGGCTGATGGCGGGTCCCGGACCGGCGATGCTGTCGGAGATGTTCCCGACGACCGTGCGCTACACCGGCCTGGGACTCGCCTACGCCCTGTCCAATGCCGTGTTCTCGGGTTGTGCCGGGCTCATCATCACGGAGACGATCGAACGGACCGGAAACGTGGACATCCCCGCGTACTACGCGGCGGCCACCTGCGCGGTGAGCGTGCTGGCGCTCGCCGCGGTTCCGGTGAAGGGCGTTACGAGGAAAGCGAGTTGACCGGATGCGGGTGATCGGGCTGATGTCCGGCACGTCGTACGACGCCATCGACGCGGCGGCGGCCGAGCTGAGCCTCGTCGGTGACAGCCTGGTACTGAAGCCGCTCGGCATGGTGAGCGAGGCGTACGACGAGGAGCTGCGGGCGGCGCTCGCGGCGGCGCTGCCGCCGGGGTCCGTCTCGATGGCCGAGGTGTGCCGGCTCGACACGCGGATCGGGCAGGCCTTCGCGGCGGCGGCCGCCCGGGCCGACCGTGAACTGTGCGACGGACGGGCCGAGTTGGTCGCCTCGCACGGGCAGACCGTCTTCCACTGGGTGGACGAGGGCCGGGTGCACGGCACGTTGCAGCTCGGACAGCCCGCGTGGATCGCCGAGGCCACCGGGCTGCCCGTGGTCGCCGACTTCCGGCCCCGGGACATCGCCGCCGGGGGCCAGGGGGCGCCGCTGGTCAGCCTGGTCGACCTGCTGTGGCTGCGCGGCCGGCCGGGTACGCCGGTCGCCCTGAACCTCGGCGGGATCGCCAACCTCACCGCGCCCGACGGCACGGCCTTCGACACGGGGCCGGGGTGTGCGCTGATCGACGCGGCGGCGCACGGGTTCAGCGGCGGGCGGCTGGCGTACGACGTGGACGGTGCCCTGGCCGCCCGCGGCCGGGTCCGTCCGGTGCTGCTCGACCGGCTGCTGGCGGAGCCGTACTACGCACTGCCCGCGCCCAAGACGACCGGCAAGGAGCTGTTCCACGTCGGTTATCTGCACACGGCTCTGGCCGGCGTCGGAACGCTGCCCGCCGAGGACGTGATCGCGACGCTCACCGAGCTCACCGCCCGCACGGTCGCCGACGCCGTGCGCGCGGTGGAGGCCACGGAGGTGATCGCGTCCGGTGGCGGAACCCGGAACCCGGTGCTGATGGGCATGCTCGGCGATCAGCTGCCGGGCGTGCCGGTGCGCGCCTCCGACGAGCTCGGGCTGCCCTCGGACGCCAAGGAGGCGTACGCGTTCGCGGTGCTGGGGTTCCTGACGGCGCACGGTCTGCCCGGCACGGTGCCGGCGAGCACGGGTGCCCGGCATCCGAGCGTGCTGGGGTCGGTGACACCGGGACGGGACGGGCTGCGACTGCCGCCGGCGGCGGCCGGGAAGGGGCCGGTGCGGCTGGTGCTGGAATGACCCGGGGTCAGCCCGTGTGACATGGGGAGGCGATCCCTCTCATCCGCCTTTCACCGACGCCTCATACGGTGGGGGCATGACGCAGGAGACTCCCCCCGGGTGGTATCCCGACCCCGGGCAGACAAGTGACGGTCCCGCCACCGAGCGCTGGTGGGACGGCAGGGCATGGACGGACCGGACCCGTCCCGCGGGGTCGGCCGCCGCCTGGGGTCCCCCGGCGGGACCGCCCACCGCCGACGCGTACCCGACGCAACCCGGATATCCGGGATATCCCGGGTACCCGGGGTACCCCGCCCAGCCGCCCGCCGCCCCGCGGCGCGGTCTGCGCACGGGCATAGCGGTCACGGTCGCCGCCGTGGTCCTGGCGAGCATAGGCGTCGGTGTGTACGCGCTGACGAAGGACGACGGGGGCGGCGCGAGCCGCGCCGACTCGCAGCAGGGGCCGGACGGTGCCGGTCCGTCCGACGGCCCGAGCGGCGGACCCTTCGACGACGGTCGGTCGCCCGGGCCGGAGGAGTCCCGGGCGCCGGAGGTCGAGGGGGGCGGCACGGTGTCCGACGCGGTCAACGGGATCAGCCTCCCGGTACCGGAGGGCTGGACCGGCCAGGCTTTCAGCGTGGGCGCGCAGCTGACCTCCGACGACGCCTACGAGTGCCCCGGCGACACGTCGAAGACGTGCACGAAGGGCGGCGCGTACTCGGCGCCCGCCGAGGTGCTGGGCACCGAGGGCAGCACGCCGGAGGAGGTCGCGAAGGCGGACATCGCCGCGAACGCCGAGGAGTCCTACGGCGGCACCACGTACGGCAAGATCACCTCGCACGAGGTGCTGGCGTCCAAGGCGGTGACCGTGGCCGGGCAGAAGGGCTATCTGGTCCGCTGGAAGGCCATCACCAGCAAGGGCGCCGACGGCTACGTCGAGTCGCTCGCCTTCCCCTCGCCCGCCGACTCCGGCCGGCTGGTCGTGGTCCGGTTCGGGGTGGACGCCGACCAGAAGGTGTCCGTCATCGACGAGATCACCAAGGGCATCGAGGAGTCGTCGGGCGGCGGCAACGGGCAGAACGTCTGACGCGCCCGCCCACCGGGGCACGACACCGGTCGGCCGGGTGGGGCGCCTCTCCGCTCAAGAGGAACCCCACCCGGCCGGGGGGTGCGCGCCGCCCCCGTCCCCACGGTGCGGCGCAGGCAGGCCGGTCGTCCAGTCATCCCGTGGACGGCGGCCTGGGTCTCAGGTGAGGCCGAGTGCGGGCAGCACGGCGGCCTCGAGGAACCGGAGCAGATAGTCCCCGTCGGCGTCCTCGCCGTCCAGGACCGGCCGGACGCGCAGGACGCCGAACATCTGCGCCGGCACGTACTCCAGCGCCGGATGGTCGGCGGGCACTTCCCCGCGCTCCACCCCACGCTGCAGCATCTCCCTGATCGCGGCGATCTCCGGCTCGACCAGCGCCTCGCGCAGCGCCTGCTGGAGTTCCCGGTCCTCCACCACGGCGTGGCCGAGTGCCTGCATCAGCCGGCTGTCCTTGCCCGACCTCTCGCCCGCGGCCCGCGCGGCCTGGCGCAGGTCCTCGGCCAGCGAGCCGGTGTCGATACCGGCGAAGCGCGGGCAGGCGTTCGAGCGCAGGGCCGCCGCCACGAACTGGGGTTTGGTCTTCCACTGCCGGTACAGCGTGGACTTGCTGCACCGGGTGCTGGCGGCGACGCCGTCCATGGTGACGGCGTCGTAGCCGCACTCGCGGATCTGCTCGAGCACGGCGTCGAAGAACTCCTGCTCACGCTCGCGCGTCAGCTTGGAGCGGCGCGAGGCGCCGACCGTCCCCGGTCGGTCCGCGGCCTGCGACGTCATCGGCTGGTCTCCTCGCTCGCGTCCGGCGGCCCCAACGGGGCCCGCTCTCCAGTGTGTCGCACGTTATCGATACGCCAGTGTACCGGTACTCAGTCGTATCGGTACACTGGCGTATCGGTACGGCATCGTATCGATGACTTCGTCGTACCACCGAACCACACATGCACCACCGTCAGTGAAAGGGCCGGGGGATGAATGCCCGCACCGAGCCTGCCGAAGCGGAGACCGACGCGATAGCGCGGCCGCCGATCGTCCGTGAGCTGCTGCTCGTCGCAGGGCTCTTCGCCATCTACAAGTCGGGCCGGCTGCTGGCGACGGGCCACACCGGCGAGGCCTTCCGCAACGCGGACCACGTCTGGGACCTGGAACGAGCCGTCCGGCTGCCCGGGGAGGGCGCGGTGCAGTCCGCGCTGCTGCACGGTGACACCCTGGTGCACCTCGCGAACACCTACTACGCGACGGTCCACTTCCCCGCCACCGCAGCCTTCCTGGTCTGGCTGTACGTGCGGCGCCCGGGGCACTACGTCTGGGCGCGCCGAGCGCTCGCCGCGCTCACCGCCGCCGCGCTGGTGCTGCATCTGACGTTCCCGCTCGCTCCGCCGCGGATGCTCGCGGAGGCCGGGCTCGTGGACACGGGGCAGGTGTACGGGCCGTCCGTGTACGGCTCTCCGGAGACCGACCAGTTGTCGAACCAGTTCGCGGCGATGCCCTCACTGCACTTCGGCTGGGCGCTGATGCTGGCGATCGGCCTGATCGTCGCCACCCGGTCGCGGTGGCGATGGCTGTGGCTGCTGCACCCGCTGCTCACCCTGCTGGTGATCGTCGGGACGGCGAACCACTACTGGCTCGACGCGATCGCGGCGGCCGTGCTGCTGAGCGGTGCGCTCGCGGTGATCCGTCCGCCGCTCCGGACGACCGTCACGGTCCGGCCTGCCGCGGACGACCGCGTACCCACCAAGGAGCCGGTGCTCGTGGCGGCGGGCCGATGAGCGCCACCGTGGTCGCCGTCGTCCTTTCCCTTTTCTCCGCCGTCGCCTACGCGGCCGCCGCCGTCGCCCAGGAACGGCTGGCCGCCCGGAGCTCCGGCTCGGGTCTGCTGCGGCTGCTCGGCAGCGGGGCGTGGTGGCTGTCGGTGGGGCTGAACGCCTCCGGCGCGCTGCTGCACATCGTCGCCCTCACCTACGGTCCGCTGACCGTGGTGCAGCCGCTGGGCGCGCTCACCCTGGTCGCAGCGGTACCGATGGGTGCCCGGCTGGCCGGGCGGAAGGTCAGCGCGACCGAGTGGCGGGGCACCGCGTTCACCCTCTTCGGGCTGGCCGCGCTGCTCGTCACGGCGTCCGGGCCCGCGCCCGACGACACGCTCAGTGTGCCCGAGGCGCTCGCGGTGGCCGGTACGGCGGCGGTGCTGGTCGGCGCGCTGGCCCGGCCGGGCGGCCGGAGCGGCCTGCGGCACGCGACCGCGTCCGGCGTCGCCTCCGGCGTCGGCTCGGCGCTCACCCAGACCGTCACGGTGGCCGCGACCGACGACTCCGGCCCCCTGCTCAGCGCGCAGGTCATCGGGGTGGCCGTGCTGGTCGCCGCCTTCGCGGTCGGCGGACTCCTCCTGTCACAGATCGCCTACCGGGCAGGCCTGGGCGCCCCGCTCGCCGTGGTGACCCTGTCGAACCCGGTGGCCGCCGCGCTCATCGGCCTCTCCCTGCTGGGCGAACGGCTACGGGGCGGCCCAGCGGGCATCCTCGCCGCGGCGACGGGCGCGGCCCTGGCGGCACGGGGAGTGGTACTGCTGTCGAGAGCGGCACACCAGGACGTCAAGCCGCGGGCAGTCGCGCCTCCCCCAGTGCCTGAACGGCCTGGGGGCGCGACCCACCCCCCGGCCACAACACCGGTCGCCACCCAGGAGCCCGGCAGCGCAGCAGGCCGGGTGGCCGGGCAGAAGGCCGGGGACGAGGCAGCCCCGCACCAGCCGGACCTCCCCGACCCCTTGGTGACCGCTCTCCTCGCACCCGGCCTGGGCACGGCGTTGGCACCCCGGACCCGGCACACCGGCCCAGGGCACCTCACCCCCCTCTGACCCCAGCGCCTACTCCGTGACGATCGCCGGATCGCTCACGCCAGGACGCCCGTTCTCGACGTGCCCGGCGAAGCCCCGCACGAAGGCCGGGTCGGCGTCGGAGGTGACGGTGAGGTCGTACCAGCGCCGGCTCGCCGCCAGGTCGACGGTCTGCCGTACGGTCGCGCCGGCGCGCACCCGGACGGTCCGGGTCCGGCCGCGGTAGCCGTCGGCCACCTTCAGCTGCACCGTGCCGGACCCCTTGTTGGTGAAGGTCAGCTCGATGTCGTCGCCCCTGTGCCGGGCGGTGACCTCCGGACCCGCCACCTTGTTCGCGCCCTTGAAGAAACGCACGAAGCCGTTGGGGCCGTGCACGGTCAGGTCGTAGGAGCCCTTGGAGTACGCCGAGTTCCAGGTGTCCGAGATGTTCTTGCCGGCCTCGGTGGTGTACTGCCACGGCCCGTCGGTGCGGTTGCCGGACGTGACGTGGAAGGCGGCACCGGCCTTGGCGCCGGAGGCGAAGGTCAGCGTGAACTTGCCGGCCGCCGCGTCCACCGAACCGTCGACGTACGGGGCGTACTTCAGGGGGCGCGAGGGACGCAGGCCGCGCTCCTGCTTGGGCATGTCGGGGTCGGCCGGCGGCGTCGGCTTGTAGTCGGGGTGACGCTCGCGGTCCTGCGGCTCGTACTCGTCCGTCTCCGGCAGGGCGGCCGGACGGCTGTCCTTGCGGGAGAAGTCGAAGGCCGAGGTCAGGTCGCCGCAGACGGTCCGGCGCCAGGGGGAGATGTTCGTCTCCTTGACGCCGAAGCGGCGCTCCATGAACTGGAGGATCGAGGTGTGGTCCAGGGTCTCGGAGCAGACGTAACCGCCCTTGCTCCACGGCGAGACGACCAGCATCGGCACGCGCGGGCCGAGGCCGTAGGGGCCGGCCGGGCGCTTGCTGTCGCCCGGGTAGAGGTCGAGCGAGACGTCGACGGTGGACTTGCCCCGGGACGCGTCCTTCGGCGGGAGCGGCGGCAGCACGTGGTCGAAGAAGCCGTCGTTCTCGTCGAAGGTGATGAACAGCGCCGTCTTCGCCCAGACCTCGGGATTGGAGGTGAGGGCGTCCAGGACCTGGGCGATGTACCAGGCGCCATAGTTCGTGGGCCAGTTGGAGTGCTCGGTGAAGGCCTCGGGGGCGGCGATCCAGGAGATCTGCGGCAGCTTGCCGGCCTTGACGTCGGCCTTCAGCTGGTCGAAGTAGCCGTCGCCGTTCTTGACGTCGGTGCCGGTACGGGCCTTGTCGTACCAGGGGTCGCCGGGCTGGGCGTTGCGATACTTGTCGAAGTACAGCAGCGAGTTGTCGCCGTAGTTGCCCCGGTAGGCGTCCTCGATCCAGCCCCAGGAGCCGGCCGCGTCCAGGCCGTCGCCGATGTCCTGGTAGATCTTCCAGGAGATGCCCGCCTGCTCCAGGCGCTCGGGGTAGGTCGTCCAGCCGTAGCCGAGCTCGTCGTTGCCGAGGACCGGGCCGCCGCCCTTGCCGTCGTTGCCCGTGTAGCCCGTCCACATGTAGTAGCGGTTCGGGTCGGTGGAGCCGATGAACGAGCAGTGGTAGGCGTCGCAGATGGTGAACGAGTCGGCGAGGGCGTAGTAGAAGGGGATGTCCTCGCGGGTCAGGTACGCCATGGTCGTGGTGCCCTTGGCGGGGATCCACTTGTCGTACTTGCCCCCGTTGTAGGCCTGCTGGCCGTCGGTCCAGCCGTGCGGCAGGCCCTCCAGGAACTGCATGCCGAGGTCGTCGGCGTCCGGGTGGAACGGCAGGATGTCCTTGGTGCCGTCCGACTGGTGCCAGATCGACTTGCCGTTGTCGTGCGCCACCGGCCGCGGGTCGCCGAAGCCGCGGACGCCGCGCAGCTTGCCGAAGTAGTGGTCGAAGGAGCGGTTCTCCTGCATCAGGACGACGATGTGCTCGACGTCCTCGATCGTCCCGTTGCGGTGGTTGGCCGGCAGTGCGGCGGCCCGCTCGATGCTGCTCGCCAGGGCGGTGAAGGCGGTGGTGGCCCCCGCGATCTGGAGGAATCTGCGCCGGTTGACTTCGGGCATGGCTGAGGGACCTCTCTCGTCCTGAAGGGGTACTACCGGCCGGGCGTTGACGGAATGCGCGCGCAAGGAGTGTTCCAAGAGCACCAAACGTCAGGGAAGGGTCTGATGTCGCCGTTGTGAAAGTCGCGGGTACGCCCGGGTCCGTCAGGGAGTTTCTCCGCCATTCAGGGCGGCACGTGGCAAAACAGCACACGTGCCGCCCGTTGTTCGTCCGTGCGGACCGAGCCGTCAGGACAGATACGCCTCCACCTCACTGAACTGGCCCGCCGGCCAGCCGGTGTTGGCGGTCACGTGCAGTCGCAGATGGCGCAGGTTCGTGCCGCTGGGCAGGGAGACGGTGACCGTGTTGCCGGTGGCCGGGTCGAAGCGGTGGCCCTGGGATCCGACCACCGTGGAGTACGACGACCCGTCGGTGCTGCCCTGCACGGAGAAGGTCTGGGTGCGGGCACCCCAGGCCGGGGACGGCGGCAGCTTGAGGACGAGTCGGCGGACGGCCTGCGCGGAGCCGAGGTCGATCGTCAGGGACTGCGGGAAGGCGTTGTTGGCCGACTCCCAGTAGCTGTTCGCGTCGCCGTCGACCGCCTTGCCGGGCGTGTACACGTCCTGGTGGCCGGTCGCGGTGGCCGGGCGGCCCTGGGCGAGATTGCGGGTGGGGTCGGGGTCGGGGTTGCCCTGGTCGGGCTGGGGCCAGGTCGAGCAGTCCGACCAGGTGCTGTTCCAGCCGGAGTTGCCGCCGCCGTCGGTGAGCGTGAAGGTGCCGGAGCCGCTCGGGTAGGGGCAGTTGTAGATACCCGCCGCGCCGACATCGGTGGCCGTGACGTTGCGGAAGGTGGCGGCGCCCTGGGTCTCGGCCTGGACGACGACCGTGCCCGTGTTGCGGACGGTGGCGCCGTCCACGGTGATGTTCTTCGCCGCGAAGCCGCGCCCGCTGCCCGAGACGAACTCGAAGGCGCTGTACGGGCTGTCGGTGACGGTCGTGTTGGTGATACGGACGTTCGCCTCGATGGCGCTGTCGTACGAGTCGACGCGCAGCGCGCCCATCGGATGGTTCCAGTTGGGGTTCATCGCGCCGGTGCGGACGAGCGTGTTGCCGTCGACCGTGATCGTGCCGGCCAGCGGGTGGAAGGGGTCGAGGAACTTCTGGTTGGAGATCGCGATACCGCTGCCGAGGGCGTTGGTGTCGGAGATCAGGTTGTTGCTGACGGTGATGTCGGTGCCGCCGTAGATCGCGATGCCGTTGGCCAGGTTCGGCTGGGTGATCGTGTTGTTCTCGAAGCTGCTGTTGGTGTCGGGCGCGTACAGCGACCACATGGCGAGGGCGTCGTCGCCCTGGTTGCGCAGGAAGTTGTTGCGGACCTTGACCCCGCGTGCGTTGCCGTTGAGGTTGAGGCCGTCGGCCGTCATGTCGAGGAAGCGGTTGTTCTCGACGACCAGGTTGTCGTTGTTGCCCATCAGCCACAGGCCGACCTTGAGGTGCTGCAGCCACATGCCGGAGACCGAGCTGTTCGGTCCCAGCGACCCGTTGACGAAGTTGTCCGGGTTGGAGTCGACGCGCTCGGTCACCTCGCCGATGACGGCGAAGTTCTTGATGTGCACGTTGCCGGACGAGCTGGACTGGTCGATGAAGCGCGAGCTGCGCACGACGGAGTGCCAGTGACCGGCTCCCTGGAGAGTGACGTTCTGTACGCCGTTCAGGGACGAGGTCAGCCGGTACTCGCCCGGCGGGATCCACACCACACCGCCCTGTGCGGCGGCGATGGCGTTGCGGAAGGCCTGGGTGGAGTCGCCCTGGCCGGTCGGGTCGGCGCCGTGCAAGACGACGGAGACCGATCCGGCGGGCTGATCGGCGGGCCCGGCCGCCTGCTCGAAGTCGGCGACGTCGACGGTGACCTGCGTGCCGGTCGCCTCGACGGCCACCTTGTCACCCGCCTGCACGTTCTGGCCGAGCAGCAGCCGGGCGTTGTCGTAGAAGTGGTGGGTCTTCGCGCCCGGGATCCAAGGTGTGTCGACATACGAGTACTTGGAGGTGACGGCGATGGTCTTCGCCAGCTTGGTGCCGTTGACGTAGACGTTCAGCGTGCCGGACTGGCCGTCGGGGACGCTGTAGGCGACGTTCACGGCGTTGGCCGCGCGGGGCACGGTGAACTCGACGCGCTGGCCGGCGCTGAGGCGGACCGCCTGGCGGCCGGAGGCCTCGGAGGCGAGGGTGCCCTGGGTGTGGTCGGGGCCGATCTTCGCGCCGGTGGTGGTGGCGGACTCGGCCTCGACGGAGGTGAAGGGCAGGGTGGCGCCCGCGGCGGCGTGGGCGGTGGGTGCGCCGAGGGCGACGAGCATGCCGGCGGCCAGGGCGACGGTGACACCGATGGCCGGCGATCTGAGGCTGTGCCTGTGCATGTGCTGATCCCTTCGTGGTGGGGGTGTTCGGGATAGCGCGTCGCGGTGTCAGGAACGCAGCCACACCGCGGTGTCCTTCGGCAGTCGGCCCTGGTCGTCCAACGGGCCGCTGCCGAGCAGGAGTTCTGTGTGCGCGGGCAGGTCGGCGGGCGGGTCGGCGAGGTTCACCACGCACGTCGCGCCGTCCGCGCGGCTGAACGCGAGGACGCCCTCCGGTGCGGGCAGCCAGGTGAGGGGGCCGTCGCCGAAGACCGGGCGGAGACGGATCGCCCGGCGGTAGAGGCTGAGCATCGAGGCCGGATCCTGCTCCTGACGGCCGGCGGCGTACGCGGGCCAGTCGGCGGGCTGCGGCAGCCAGGGCTCCCCGCCGAATCCCGCGTGGGGGGCCTCGGCAGCCCACGGCAGCGGCACCCGGCAGCCGTCGCGGCCCGGGTCGGTGCCGCCGGAGCGGAAGTGCATCGGGTCCTCGATGCGGTCGCGCGGGATGTCCGCCTCCGGGAGGCCGAGCTCTTCGCCCTGGTAGACGTAGACCGCGCCGGGCAGGGCCAGGGAGAGCAGGGCGGCGGCGCGGGCGCGGCGGGTGCCGAGTTCGAGGTCGGTGGGGGTGCCGAAGGCCTTGGTGGCGAAGGCGAAGGCGGTGTCCGCGCGGCCGTACCGGGTGACGGTGCGGGTCACGTCGTGGTTGCACAGTACCCAGGTGGCGGGCGCGCCCACCGGGGCGTGCTCGGCGAGCGTCTCGTCGATCGACGTACGGAGGCGGCCGGGGTCCCAGGGGCAGGAGAGGAAGGAGAAGTTGAAGGCGGTGTGGAGTTCGTCGGGGCGCAGATAGCGGGTGAAGCGTTCGGTGTCGGGGAGCCAGACCTCGCCGACGAAGATGCCGCCGTGCTCGTCGGCGATCCGCCGCCAGGAACGGTAGATGTCGTGGAGTTCGTCGCGGTCGACGTAGGGGTGCGGGTCGCGGCCCTCGACGAAGTCCGGGAGACGGGAGTCCTTGACGAGGAGGGCGGCCGAGTCGATACGGACGCCGGCGACCCCACGCTCGAACCAGAAGCGCAGGATGTCCTCGTGCTCCTGACGGACGGCCGGGTGCGCCCAGTTCAGGTCGGGCTGCTCGGGGGCGAACAGATGGAGGTACCAGTCCCCGTCGGGAAGCCGGGTCCAGGCGGGTCCGCCGAACTGGGACCGCCAGTCGTTCGGCGGCAGTTCACCGCGCCCGGCGCGAAAGTGGAACAGTTCCCGTTCCGGGCCGCCCTCGAGCGCCGCCTGGAACCACGGGTGCTGGTCCGAGACATGGTTCGGCACGATGTCGACGATCGTGCGGATGCCCAGCTCGCGGGCCTCGGCGATGAGTTTCTCCGCCTCGGCGAGGGTGCCGAAGGCCGGGTCGACGGCCCGGTAGTCGGCGACGTCGTAGCCGCCGTCCTTCATCGGCGAGGGATACCAGGGGTTGAACCACAGGGCGTCCACGCCCAGTTCGGCGAGGTACGGCAGCCGGGCGCGGACGCCCGCGAGGTCACCGGTGCCGTCGCCGTCGCCGTCCGCGAAGCTGCGGACGTACACCTGGTAGATGACGGCGGAGCGCCACCAGTCGGCCTGCGTGAGGGCATGCGTGGGCTGTCCCACTGTGCCTGCCTTTCCGTGTGAGGGGTGCGGTGTCAGCCCTTCGTGCTGCCCGCGCTGATTCCGGCGATGATGTGCCGCTGGAAGATCAGGAACATGGCGACCATCGGGATGCTGGCGATGACCATCGCGGCGATGAGCACGGTCAGCTGGATGTTCTGCGACAGCTGCACCAGCGCCACGCTGATGGGCTGCTTGCCGGTGTCGGAGAAGACCATCAGCGGCCACAGGAAGTCCTGCCAGACGGCGACCAGCGCGAAGATCGACACGACGCCGAGCACCGGCCGTGACATGGGCAGCACGATCGACCACAGGATGCGCAGCTTTCCGGCGCCGTCGATCTCGGCGGCCTCCAGCACATCGCGCGGGATCTGGTCGAAGAACCGCTTGAGCAGATAGAGGTTGAATGCGTTGGCGACGGCCGGCAGCCAGATGGCGAGGGGGTCGTTGAGCAAGCCCAGGTCGGCGACCGTCAGGTACTTCGGTACGACCAGGGCCTGGGCCGGGACCATGAGCGTGGCGAGGATGCCGCCGAGGATCACCTTGCCGAAGAGGGGCCTGAGTTTCGACAGGGCGTAGGCGGCGGCCGTGCAGAACACCAGCTGGAACAGCCAGGCGCCGGCCGCCTGGACGACCGTGTTCCACAGGTGGGTCGGCAGCTGCATCAGGTCCCAGGCGTCGGTGTAGCCGGTGAGGTGCCACTGCTCGGGCACCAGGGTGGGCGGGGTGCGCGCCACCTCGTCCGGTGACTTCATCGCGCCGGTCACCATCCAGTAGACCGGGAAGAGGAAGGCGAGGACGAAGAGCATGACGACGCCGGTGAAGACGGTCCAGTAGACGGCTCGGCCGCGGGGGCGGGCCAGGGCCGCCGGGGAGACGAGGGTGCGGGTGCTGCTCATGCGTCCTCCCCTTCGGAGCGGGTGAGCCGCAGGTACACGGCGGAGAAGGCGCCGAGGAACAGCAGGAGCAGGACGCTGAGCGCGCAGGCGCCGCCGAAGTCGTTGTAGAGGAAGGCGTACTTGTAGATCAGGTACAGGACGGTGACCGTCGCGTTCTCCGGGCCGCCGCCGGTGATGACGAACGGTTCGGTGAAGACCTGCATCGTGGCGATGATCTGAAGGAGCATCAGCATCAGGATGACGAACCTGGTCTGCGGGATCGTCACGTGCCGGATGCGCTGCAGCAGGTTCGCGCCGTCCAGTTCGGCCGCCTCGTACAGCTCGCCGGGGACGGACTGGAGGGCGGCCAGGTAGATCAGGACGGTGCCGCCCATGTTGGCCCAGGTGGCGACGATGACGAGGGAGACCAGGGCGGTGTCGGCGCCGTTGGACCAGTTCGAGGTGGGCAGGCCGACCAGGCGCAGCACCTCGTTGGCGAGGCCGGTCCCGGGGTCGTAGAACCACTTCCACAGCAGGGCGCTGACCACCGGCGGGATCATCACCGGCAGATAGACCACGACCCTGAAGAACGCCCTCGCATGCCGGAGTTCGTTGAGGACGAGGGCCAGTACGAAGGGGATCGCGAAGCCGATCAGCAGGGCGAGCAGGGTGAAGGTGAAGGTGTTGCGCCAGGCGGCCGTGAACTCCGGGTCGTCGAAGACGCGGGTGAAGTTGTCGGTGCCGACCCATTCGGCCGGTGCACCCGGCGTGTACTTCTGGAAGGCGATCACCACCGCGCGGATCGCCGGGTACCAGGAGAAGAGGGCGAAGCAGACGAGCCCGCCGAGCAGGAAGGCGTACGCGCGGGTCTGATCGGCCAGGCGGCGCCGCCCCCGCTCCCCTGCCGGGAGCGGCGCCTGGACCGGGCGGACCGCGG
This sequence comes from Streptomyces sp. NPDC059866, assembly GCF_042731325.1. Lineage (NCBI taxonomy): Bacteria > Bacillati > Actinomycetota > Actinomycetes > Kitasatosporales > Streptomycetaceae > Streptomyces > Streptomyces sp. NPDC059866. The sequence continues at coordinate 84,185 of NZ_JBHWJT010000002.1, forward strand.
CCTTCTCGACGGTCCGCCGCTGAGCCGTCTTCGTCATGGTCCGTCAGCTCCGGGCCAGGATGCCGTCGATCTTGCCGGAGGCGTCCTCGAGGAGCTGGTCGATGTCGGCGTCCTCCTTGGTCAGGACGGCGGAGACGACACCGTCGAGGACGGAGTAGATCTGCTGGGCGTTCGGCGGCTCGATCTTCATCTCGAGGTCCTGGTTGCCGTCGAGGAAGGCCTGGTAGTTCTCCACGGGCACATTGGCGTTGGCCTGCTTGACCTGCTGGTCCTTCTCGTCGGCGGCGCCGCTGAACAACCGCGGCTCGGGCAGGCCCACGGGCGCGTCGTTCTTCTTCGCGCGGGCGTAGTCGCCGAGGAATCCGTCGCCGGGGGTGAGGAACATGTGGTCGAGCCACTTGAGGCCGGCCCGGATCTGCTCGGGCGTGGCCTTCTTGTTGAACATGTAACCGTCGCCGCCGACGAGGGTGGCCTCGCCGCCCGGCATCGGGGCGATGGCGATGTCCTCGTAGTCGGCACCCTTCTCCTTGACCAGGATCGGGATGTTGTCGGGGGCGGCGAGGTACATGCCGAGCTTGCCGGAGCCCATCATCTGCTGGACGTCGTTGATGACGAGCAGCTGCTTGCTGCCCATCGACTCGTCCGTCCAGCGCATGTCGTGCAGGGTCTGCAGGACCGCCCGGCCCTCGGGGGTGTCGACGGTGGCCTTCGTGCCGTCGGCGCTGACGACGTCGCCGCCCTGGGAGTACAGCTCGGCGGTGAAGTGCCAGCCGCCCTGGTTCTGGGCGCTGTAGTCGGCGTAGCCGACGGTGCCGTCGCCGAGAGCGGCGATCTTCTGGGCGGCCTCCCGCACCTCGTCCCAGGTGGTGGGCGGCTGGTCGGGGTCGAGGCCGGCCTCCTCGAAGAGTGCGCGGTGGTAGATCAGGCCCATCGAGTAGCCGGTGCGCGGGATGCCGTAGATCTTTCCGTCGACGGTGTAGATGTCGCGCAGCTGCTGCTGGATGGTCTCGTAGCTCTTCAGCTCCTTGACGTACGGGGTGAGATCGGCCGCCTGGTTGATGTCGACGACGTGCCTGGCATCGGTGAAGTACGTGTAGAAGACGTCCTCCATCTGCCCGCCCGCGAGCTTGGCGTCGAACGTCTTCGGGTCCTGGCAGGGGAACGCGTCGTGCGGGACGACGTCGATGTCCGGGTTCTGCTTCTCGAAGGCGGCGATGTCCTCCTCGAAGAACTGCCGGTCGACCTTGGCGCTCTTGGGCGGCATGCAGTTGACCGTGATGCGGGTCTTCCCGCTCGCCGAGTCGTCCTCGTCGCCGGACCCGCAGGCGGTCAGGGCGAGGGACGAACAGGCCAGGAGCGTGAGGAAGGTACGGCGGAACCCGGTGCTACTCATCGGTGACCCCTTTGGGCAGGAGCGGTGGGCGCCGCACACTCAAGCACCGACGACATCGTCACGCAAGATGTCGCGCAGAATCTGAAATTATTGAACAGCCCTGTGGAATGTCCGCGGATCTCAGTCGCGAGGGGCTTGTGCCGTGGACCCCCGCACCACCAGCTCCGGCTCGAACAGCAGTTCCTCGGCTGCCACCGAGCTGCCGCCGATCTGCGCGTTGAGCAGTTCGACGACCGCCCTGCCCATCGACTCGATGGGCTGGCGGACCGTGGTCAGCGGCGGTTCCGTGCAGTTCATCAGCGCGGAGTCGTCGTAGCCGACGACCGAGATCTGCGACGGGACGTCAAGTCCCTTGCGCCGGGCGGCCCGTACCACACCGAGGGCGAGCGGGTCGCTGGCGCAGATGAACCCGGTGACCCCGCGGTCGATCAGCCGGGAGGCCGCCGCGTGACCGCCCTCGATGGAGAAGATGGCCCGCGCCACGCGCTCGTCCGGCAGATCCCCGGCGACAGCGCGCGCGGCGGCCAGCTTGCGCGCCGACGGCATGTGGTCGCCGGGTCCGAGGACCAGCCCGATCCGCTCGTGGCCCAGCGAGGCCAGATGCCGCCAGGCCTGCTCGACGGCGACCGCGTCGTCGCAGGAGACGCCCGGGAAGCCGAGGTGCTCGATGGCCGCGTTGACGAGGACGACCGGGATGTTGCGGTCGGCGAGCAGCCGGTAGTGGTCGTGCGGGGCGTCGGCCTGGGCGTACAGGCCGCCGGCGAAGACGACGCCGGAGACCTGCTGCTGCAGCAGCAGCGCGACATAGTCGGCCTCGGAGACGCCGCCCTTGGTCTGGGTGCACAGCACCGGCGTCAGGCCGAGCTGGGCGAGCGCCCCGCCGATCACCTCGGCGAACGCCGGGAAGATCGGGTTCTGCAGCTCGGGCAGGACCAGGCCGACGAGCCGGGCACGCTCACCGCGCAGCTGGGTGGGCCGCTCGTAGCCGAGGACGTCCAGGGCGGACAGCACCGCCTGCCGGGTGGCTTCGGAGACTCCGGGCTTTCCGTTGAGCACCCGGCTGACCGTGGCCTCGCTGACCCCGACCTTCTTCGCCACTTCCGCAAGTCGTCGCGTCATGCGCGCAAGAATAGCGCAAGAATCGCAAGTGACTTGCGTGAGGTGACGACGGTCAGCCGCCGGGCGCCGCCCACTGACCCCGCACATGACCGAGGTGCCGGGCCATCACCTCGCGGACGGCCGGCTCGTCGCGCGCCAGCAGGGCGTCGAGGAGTTCGAGGTGCTCCTCGGCGGAGGCGAGCAGGCGTCCCGCCGCCACGAGGGCGGTGAGGCCGTACAGCCGGGAGCGCCCCCGCAGGTCGCCGACGACCTCGACGAGGTGGGCGTTGCCCGCGAGGGCGAGCAGGCCCAGGTGGAACCTGGTGTCGGCCTCGACGTAGGCGATGAGGTCCCCGGCCGCGGCGGCGGTGACGATCTCCTGTGCGGCCGGGCGCAGCGCCTCGAGCGAGACCGGGTCCGCGGTCCTGGCCAGGTCCACGACCGTGGGGATCTCGATGAGCCGGCGGATGTGGGTGTACTCGTCGAGCTGTTGCTCGGAGACCGCGGTGACCCGGAAGCCCTTGTTGGGGACGGTGTCGACGAGGCCCTCCTTGGCCAGGTCCAGCAGCGCCTCGCGCACGGGGGTCGCGGAGACGCCGAAGCGGGCGGCCAGTACCGGCGCGGAGTACACCTCGCCGGGGCGCAGTTCCCCGGCGATCAGCGCGGCCCGCAGCGCGTCGGCGACCCGCTCCCGGTAGCTGCTCTTCCTGCCGCCGAGTGCCGGCAGGGCGGGGGCAGCGGCGGACGGGGGGCTGGTGCGCCGGGCGGGCATGGGGGCGTCTCCTTGTGCGGGCAGATGTGTCAGGTGGTGCGGGCGGGGGCGCGGACGGTCTAGAGGACGAAACCGGCCGGGAAGGGGTCGGTGGGGTCGAGCAGGTACTGCGCGGTGCCGGTGATCCAGGCGCGGCCGGTGAAGCTCGGCAGGACGGCGGGGACACCGGCCACCTCGGTCGTGCCGAGCAGCCGTCCGGTGAACCGCGTTCCGATGAAGGACTCGTTCACGAACTCGGTGTGCAGGGGCAGTTCGCCGCGCGCGTGCAACTGTGCCATGCGCGCGCTGGTACCCGTACCGCAGGGCGAGCGGTCGAACCAGCCGGGATGGATCACCATCGCGTGCCGTGAGTGGCGGGCGGTGGCACCGGGGGCGTACAGGTGGACGTGGTGACAGCCGCGGATGGACGGATCCTCGGGGTGCACCGGTTCCGCCTCGGCGTTGACGGCGTCCATGAGGGCGAGGCCGGCCTTGAGGATGTCGTCCTTGCGGAAGCGGTCGAAGGGCAGGCCGAACTGCTCCAGCGGCAGGATGGCGTAGAAGTTGCCGCCGTAGGCGAGGTCGTACGTCACCGTCCGCCCGTCGGCGAGCGTGGCCTTGCGGTCGAGGCCGACGCTGAAGGACGGGACGTTGGTGAGGGTCACCGCCTGCGCGGCGCCGTCCTTCACCGCGACCTCGGCGACGACGAGCCCCGCGGGGGTGTCCAGGCGGATGGTGGTGACCGGCTCGACGACCTCGACCATGCCGGTCTCCACGAGGACGGTGGCCACGCCGATCGTGCCGTGCCCGCACATCGGCAGATAGCCGGAGACCTCGATGTAGACCACGCCCCAGTCGCAGTCCGGGCGCGTCGGCGGCTGGAGGACCGCGCCGCTCATCGCGGAGTGGCCGCGCGGCTCGTTCATCAGCAACTGCTTGATGTCGTCGCGGTGTTCGCGGAAGTACAGCCGGCGCTCGTTCATCGTGGCGCCGGGGATCGTGCCGATCCCGCCGGTGATCACCCGGGTGGGCATGCCCTCGGTGTGCGAGTCGACGGCGTGCAGGACGAGTGTGCTGCGCATGGGACGGGCTCCTTCAGGCGAGCCCGGCCGCCACGGCCTTCTCCGTGGCGGCGCGGACGACGGCTTCCTGCTCGGGCAGCAGCGGGACACGGGGCGGACGGCAGCGGCCGCCGTGGCGGCCCACCACGTCCATGGACAGCTTGATCGCCTGTACGAACTCGACCCTGGAGTCCCAGCGCAGCAGCGGGTGCAGCTGCGCGTAGAGCGACCGGGCCGTCGCGAGGTCCCCGTCGACGGCGGCGCGGTACAGCTCGACGGTCGACCTCGGCAGCGCGTTGGGGTAGCCGGCCACCCAGCCCTTCGCACCTGCGATCGCGAGCTCCAGCAGGACGTCGTCGGCGCCGATCAACAGGTCCAGGTCCGGGGCGAGTTCGGCGATCCGGTAGGCGCGGCGCACATCGCCGGAGAACTCCTTGACGGCGTGGATGTGGCCCTCGCCGTGCAGCCGGGCGAGGAGTTCGGGTACGAGGTCGACCTTGGTGTCGATCGGGTTGTTGTACGCCACGACCGGCAGGCCGGCCTTCGCCACCTCGGCGTAGTGCGCCACGACGGACCGCTCGTCGGCGCGGTAGGCGTTGGGCGGCAGCAGCATCACGGCGGCGCAGCCCGCCTCGCGCGCCTGCTCGGCCCAGCGCCGGGCCTCCGCCGAGCCGTACGCGGCGACCCCGGGCATCACCCGGGCGCCGCCGATCGCGGCCACGGCCGTCTCGACGACCTGGGCGCGTTCCTCGGGCGTGAGCACCTGGTACTCGCCGAGCGAGCCGTTGGGGACGACGCCGTCACAGCCGTTCTCGATCAGCCAGGCGCAGTGCTCGGCGTATGCGTCGTGGTCGACGGACAGGTCGTCGGTCAGCGGGAGCGCGGTGGCGACGAGGACGCCGCGCCAGGGTCGGTTCTCGGTGACGGTCATCTGCGGTGTGGTCCCTCTCCATGCGGTGTGACATGTCGCTGTCGGCAGCTGTGGGGCTCGGTCAGTCGTCGTCCGGTTCGCCCGCGCGCGCCAGGACGCCGAGCGGCACCGGCCGGGCGAACGGCCTGCGCCCCGCGGTCTGAGGGCACCCGGCGAGCCCGGCGACCGCGGGTTCGCACATCCGGCCCTGGCACCAGCCCATCCCGGCCCGCGTCAGCAGCTTCACGGTCCGCAGGTCGCCGGCGCCCAGCTCGCCCACGGCCACGCGGACCGCCTGCGCGGTGACCTCCTCGCACCGGCACACGACGGTGTCGTCGGTGACCTGTTCGGCCCAGTGCGCGGGCGGCGCGTACCCGGTGTCGAGGGCGGCGAAGAACGCCCGCAGACGGGTACGGGACCTCGCCGCCGCGGCCCAGGTGCGCGGGTCGGGTGCGGTGCCGTGCAGGCGGGCGGCGGCGGAGCATCCTGCGATGCGGCCCTCGGCGAGGGCGAGCGCGGAACCGCCGATGCCGGTGGTCTCGCCGGCCGCCCAGACGCCGGGGACGTCGGTGCGCTGTTCGTCGTCGACGTGCACGCCGGCCCCGTCGAGGCGGCAGCCGAGGGTCTCGGCGAGGTCGGTGTGCGGCAGCATGCCGTGGCCGACGGCGAGGGTGTCGCAGGGGATACGGCGTTCACTGCCCGGCCGGATCCGGCCGTCGGCGTCCAGGGCGGCGACGGTGACCGCCGTCAGCCGGTCGGTGCCGTGGGCCTCGACGACGGTGTGCCGGACGAGAGTGCGTACCCGGTGCCGGAGCAACCGGGCCGCGAATCCGGCCCCTTCGGCGACCTTGTCCGGCTGCGCCGCCAGCGCGCGGGCCTGCCGCAGGAACGCCGCGGGGGCGGCGGACTCGACGAGCGCGGCCACCTCGACACCGGCCGCGGCGAGGCCGGTCGCCACCGGGAGCAGCAACGGGCCGGTTCCGGCGACCACGGCGGTGCGTCCGGGCACGGCGAGGGTGCCCTTGAGCATGGCCTGGGCCCCGCCGGCGGTGACGACGCCGGGCAGGGTCCAGCCGGGGAAGGGCAGGACCCTCTCGTATCCGCCGGTGGCGAGGAGGACGGCGTCGGACCGGACGGTGGCGGGTTCCGCCTGCTCGGGGCCGAGCAGCGCGTGCACGGTGCAGTCGCCGGCCGGCCCGCGCTCCACGAACCACACATGATGGTCCGTCAGGTGTGTGACGCGGCCCGCCTCGACGTGCCCGGCGAGGGCGTCCCGCAGCCGCCGCCAGGTCCGCCAGTGGTGGTGCAGGGCCTGCGGGCGGCGGGCGGCGAGCCCGGCGGCGGGCTGCCGGTAGAACTGCCCGCCCGCCTCGGTCGCCGCGTCCACCAGCGTGACCCGGACCCCGCGCGCCGCCGCGGCGACGGTGGCGGCGAGCCCCGCCGGACCCGCGCCGATCACCGCAAGGTGCGGTCGCTCAGTCATCGTGGCCCGTCCCCTCCTGCGTACGGATCGCATCGTCCGGCCGCACCGGCACCAGACAGGCCCGCTGGTTGGGGCGGTCGTTGACGGTCACCAGACAGTCGAAGCAGACGCCGATCCCGCAGAAGATCCCGCGCGGCCGGCCCGCGCCCCGGGTGGCGCGCCACGAGGTGACGCCGGCCGACCAGAGCGCGGCGGCGACCGTCTGGCCGGGCAGTGCCTCGATCGCGCGGCCGTCCAGGGTGACCGTGAAGGCCGGTCCCGGTTGCGCGCGCGCCAGCTCCAGCGGGTTCACGGTCCCTCCTCGGGTGCGGGAAAGCGGTCGGGGCGCAACGGCGTCAGGTCGAGATCGGGGGTCTGCGCGGTGAGCACCTGCGCGATCAGGTGACCGGTGCCGGTGGCGAGCCCGATGCCCGCGCCCTCGTGGCCGCAGGCGTGGTGCAGACCGGGAACCCGGGGGTCGGGGCCGATGGCGGGCAGGTGGTCGGGCAGATACGGGCGGAAGCCGAGGTAGGCGCGCAGGGCGCGGACCCGCTCAAGGAACGGGAACAGCCGGGTCGCGCCCGCCGCCAGGGCCCGGACGACGGGCAGGGAGAAGGTCCGGTCGAAACCGACGCGTTCGCGGCTCGCGCCGATCAGTACCGGCCCGGCGGCGGTGCCCTCCACGACCGGCGAGGTCTGGAGCTGCGCCGAGTCGCTGGCCACGTCGGCCACGTAGTCGGCGGCGTACACCTTGTGACGGACCAGGCGCGGGAGCGGTTCGGTGACGAGGACGAAGCCGCGGCGCGGGAGGACGGGCAGGAACGTGCCCGCGAGCGCGGCGAGTTGCGCGCCCCAGGTGCCGGCCGCGTTGACCACCGCCGGGGCGTGCACATCGCCCCGGTCGGTACGGACTCCGCGGACGGCGCCGTCCGGGGTGCGCAGTACGTCCGTCACGTTCCGGCCGGTGAGGAGGCGGGCGCCGGAGGCCCGCAGCAGCTCGGCGGCGGCCAGGGCGGGCATGACCTGGGAGTCCTGCGGGTAGTGCACGCCGCCCGGAAGGCCCGGGGCGAGATGGGGTTCGAGGTCGTACAGCGTGTCGGCCGCAACCGGCTGCGCTATGACTCCTGCGGCGCGCTGCCCGGCGGCGAAGCGCTCCAGTGCGGTGAGCCCGTCGGGGGTCGACGCCACCACGACGCCGCCCTTGGCCTCGTACTCGACGGACTTTTCGAACTCCTGCGCAAGGTCGGCCCACAACCGGCTCGACAACAGCGCGAGGTCCAGCTCGGGGCCCGGCTCCTTGTCGGAGACGAGGACATTGCCCTCGCCGGCGCCGGTCGTGCCGCCGGCCACCGGACCGCGGTCGACCACGACGACGTCGAGGCCGGCCCGGGCCGCGTACAGGGCGCACGCGGCGCCCACCATTCCGGCCCCGACGACCACGACATCGCAGGTGAGTTGGTTGCCCACAGCAGTAATATGTCACACAGCACAGGTGGGCGGAACACCTCGCGCACGGCGGATGCAGGGAAACCCCGACCGTGGCGCCGCCGGCGACCTGAACGCCGACGGTGCCCGGTCAGGCCTCGGGGGCGGGCACCACGCTGAGGTGGCTCGCCGTGCGGCGGTCGCGCGGCCGGCGGCGCGGGGCGGGAGCCGGCCGGCGCACTTCGCGCAGCACCATGGTCAGCCGGGTGTATCCCATGTCCTGCAGGGTCCTCGGGGTCTCGCCGACGATGCGGCACTCGGTGGCGCCCCAGCGCGGGTCGGGGTGCAGCAACGGGCGGACCGCCCCGTCGTGCTCGACAGCGGCCTCACCGACGGACCGGATCCAGTGCGGCAGGCCCTGCCGGTAGGCGGCCTCCATGATCGGGTCCTGTGCGATCTCCCGGCGGATCGCCTGCAGTCCGTGGTCGTGTCCGTGCCGCTCCACGGCGGCCGCGAAGTGGGCCAGCATCGGCAGGAACCAGCGGGACTCGTGCTCACCGAGGACGGCGGGCGCTTCGGGGTGGAACAGCACGAACCTGAGGAAGTTGTCGCCCGGCATCGCCGTCGGATGCGGACCGATCTCGCGGAAGAGGCTCTGGAACGCGCTGTTGGCCAGGACGACGTCCCAGCAGTGGTCGACGACGACGGACGGAAACGGGACGGCCTCGAGCAACGTGGTGTAGTCCTGGAGGTACGACCGCACCTCGGAACGCTCGGGGACGGACCGCAGCGCGGACCGCTGCCCTCCTGCCTGATGTGCCATCGGGAGGTCACCCCTCTTGCCTATGCGGCCTTCACGCGGCGTCCCGATCCTGCTGCTCCGACGCTTGTGATGTCAACTATCGTGGCATTTCATGCCCGTTGACGGCTGAAATTGGCCACAGTTGTGGCGAGACCTGGATGTGAGTTCGAAGCACCCGCTAATCTCCGGGAAGTTCACGGCAACCACTGACCACAAGCCTGTGAGAGACGTAGGAGACCTGTCGGTGACGGATGGCTACGAGGTTCCGGGCGCCACGGCGACGGCCACGCTGCCGGCCGTGATCGCCCGCGTCACCGCGCTCGCCGGCCGGCTCGGCGTACCGCACGCGGAGGTCTTCGACACGGCCCGGCTGTCCGTGGCCTCCGGTGTCCCCGAGCCCGTCGTCAAGGACCTGCTGAGCGGGCGCCCGGCAGGCGAGCCGGACGTGCAGGCCCGGTTCCTGCAGCGGCTGGACCTGCTGCGCCGCACCCGGCTGAAACCCAACGGGCGCAGGTACACCCAGCAGGAGATCGCCGACGGCGCGGGCATGTCGCGACAGCAGGCCGGCGCCCTGATCAACGGCGACCGGCGGCCGACCATGGAGCACTGCGACGCCATCCAGCGCTTCTTCCGGGTGCACGCCGGATTCCTCACAGCAGAGGATCCGGAGGCGCTGGCGGGCACGCTGCAGCGCACCGAGCAGGAGCTGCTGCAGAAACTCGCCGACCGGGAGCGGGAGGCGGCCGCGGCCGCCGACGACCCGCTGGAGCGGCTGCTGCAGGACCACGGCGTCCGCGGCATCGCCTGGCGGGCCGCCCAACTGCCCACCGACCAGCACCGTGACAAGGTCGCCGAGTGGCTGGACATGCTCCTGGAGAGCGTGCAGCGGCCCGAGTCGTGATCCGGGGGTTACCTGTGGGCATCGGTAGGGAAATGCGCCGGCTGTGCGGCGAGCTGGTAGCGGAGCTCGCGCTGCCCGCGCCGGCCAGGCCCGCCGACCTGTACGCCGCCCTGTGCGACGCGATGAGCAGACGCCGCGGCCGCCCCGTCCACTTCCGTACGGCCGCCTTCCCGCCCGGCACGGCCAGCGGGCTGTGGCTCGACATGGCCGACCAGGACCTCGTGGTCATCGAGGAACGCACCGCGCCCGACCACCAGTTGGTGATCCTCGGGCACGAGCTGTGGCACATGAAGCAGGGGCACTGCAGCCATCACGTCGAGGGCGCCGCGGTCGCGGCCCGTTTACTCGACGACAACGCCGATCTCCAGGCCACGGTCCTGAAGGTCGCCGCCCGCACCCGGTTCGACCTCGCCGACGAGAAGGAGGCGGAGAGCTTCGGGCTGCTGCTCGCCAGCAAGTGCCGTACGTGGCTTGCCGGTTCGGCGCTGCGCGGTCCGGTGCAGCGGGATCATCTCGCCGGGCGGATCGAGGCGTCGCTGGGGTATCTGGGCCCGCAGGGCTGAGGCCGACGCCCCGCCCCACCGCGCCTGTTTTCCAGCGTAGGGCAGCTGTTCTACCGGGGTTCGGACGAGGTTCCGCCTCCGCTGAGCGGGCGAACCGAGGGGCGGCAGAGCCGGATTGTCAGTGGTGGACGGCAAGCTGGAGGGGCGCCACCGGTGAGCGGGGCGTACGTGCCCTCCGGGCGCGTGAGGCCACGACGAGGCGGGGAGAGCCGACCGATGCCCACAGCCGTACTGACCGACCGCGAGCGCATGGCCGTGCAGGCCTACCTTCGGCTGCTGCACACGGTACGAGCGGCGTACGACACCGCGGCCGGCCCACCGGACGCCCGGCTGCCACCCGTCGTCCCGCCCGCCGTCCTCGCCGAGGCGGAGCAGGCGCTGGCAGCCGCGGGCCTGACCGGCAACGAGGAGGAGTTCTTCCGCCTGCTGCAGAGCTGGTGCCCGGAGCCCTGATGGTTCCGGCCGCCGTCAGATGTGCGGCACCGCCACCGCCGTTGCCACCAGACCCCGTTGGACGGTCCAGCGTCCCTCGAAGCCGCCGAGGCGTTCGCCGCCGACGACGGGGCCCGGTACGAGCAGTGCGGCGTGGAAACGGCCGTGCATCCGCCCGTGCGGGTCCAGGACGAGATCGATGTCGGCCTCCGAGAAGTCCAGCCACTTCCGGGTGAGCGGGAACCACGCCTTGTAGACCGACTCCTTGGCGCTGAACAGGAGCCGGTCCCACGGGACCGCGGGGTGCTCCGCGGCCAGGCGGCGCAGCCGGTCCTGCTCGCCCGGCAGGGCGACGGACTCCAGGACGCCCTCCGGGAGCGGTGCGTGGGGTTCGGCGTCGATACCGAGGGAGGCCAGGTCGGTGGCGCGGACCAGGGCGGCGGCGCCGTAGCCGTCGCAGTGGGTCATGCTGCCGATCAGGCCGTCCGGCCAGCGCGGGGCGCCGCGCTCCCCGGGCAGGAGGGCCTGCGGTGGCACGCCGAGCTTCTCCATGGCGCGGCGGGCGCAGCCGCGTACGACGGCGAACTCACGCCGGCGCTTGGCGACGGCCCGCGCGACCACCGCCGCTTCCTCCGGGTACAGCGGCGCCGGCTCGGTCCCGTCGTCGTCGTGCGCCTCGACGGCCACCACGGAGTCGGGCAGCAGCTCCTCGATCACCGGGTCGCTTCCTCTCTCGGCAGGATGCGGCGCAGCCGGCCGGGCGGCTGCGGGCGCTTACGCCATTCGCGCGGGTAGCCCACGGACACCTCTTCGAAGCGGACGCCCTCGTGCCAGGTGGTCCGCGGGATGTGCAGGTGCCCGTAGACCATGGTCTCCACCCGGAACCGGCGATGCCAGTCCGCGGTCAGCCGGGTGCCGCACCACATGGCGAACTCGGGGTACCAGAGGACCTCCGTCGGGTGCCGGTCCAGCGGATAGTGGTTGACCAGGACGGTCGGCAGGTCCTCGGGGAGCTCGGTGAGCCGGCGCTCGCTCTCCGCGACCCGGGCCCGGCACCAGTCCTCACGCGTGGGATAGGGGTCGGGGTGCAGCAGGTACTCGTCGTTGCAGACGATGCCGGTCGAGTGCGCGTACGCCAGGCCCTCGTCCTTGGTCGTACAGCCGGAGGGCAGGAAGCTGTAGTCGTACAGCAGGAACAGCGGCGCCACGGCCACCGGGCCGCCGGGGCCGTCCCAGACCGGGTAGGGGTCCTCGGGTGTCGTCACGCCCAGCTCACGGCACACCTCGACCAGGTGCTCGTAGCGGGCGACTCCGCGCAGGGTGACGGGGTCCGACGGGTGGGTCCACAGTTCGTGGTTGCCGGGCGCCCAGATCACCTTGCGGAAGCGGCCCGCGAGGGTTTCCAGCGCCCAGCGGATGTCGGCCACGGTTTCGGCGACGTCACCGGCCACGAGCAGCCAGTCGTCGTCGGAGCCGGGGCGCATCTTCCTGACCAGGTCGCGGTTCTCGGCGTACCCGATGTGCAGGTCGCTGATGGCCAGCAGCTGCCCGGCACCACTGGCCGTCGATGTCACCTGTCGCTCCCTTACGATCACACGGACGGGACCACGAGAACACAGCCGCGGCTCGTCGGGCAAGGGCGACCCGAGCCTACCGGCGCGGTGGCAGGAACCCGCGCTGCGGGTGCGCACGACCGGAGAATCCGTAACACTCACGTTGCACGCAGCGGGTCCGCGAAGCCGTATGATCGCCCCAACACCACCGCCACGAAACTCCCTTCACGCAGGGGCGGTTCGGTGTCCCTCCAACCACCCCAGGCCGGGCCGGCCTCGCTCCGCCGTGCCCGCGAACCGTGAAAGGCGGCCTGCATGGTCTCTCGCGTACGCGTCTGGCTCAACCGCACGTACGCGGAGAACGTGTTCTTCATGGATCAGCTGCGGAGAAATCCCAGCGACCGGGCCGTCGAGATCCACGCCACGCACGGCGACCCCGACTCGCCCGTACTGGCCGCCGCCGACACGGCCGAGCTGGAGCCGGAGGGCCTGTCCCCGGCCGCGTACGTCGAGTTCGCCCTGGACCAGTGCGCCAGGCGCGGCATCGACGTGTTCGTGCCGCGGCTGCACCAGGCGGCGATCGTGGCGCACCGCGCCGAGTTCGAGGCGGTGGGTACGGCGCTGCTGGCGCCGCCGCCGGAAGCCGTGGCCGTCTTCCAGGACAAGGTGATCGCCTACGAGGCCGTCCAGGCGATCGGCGTGCCCGTGCCGCCGTGGTGGCGAGTGCGCAGCGCCGACGAACTGGTCGCGGCCGTCGAGGAGTTGGAGGCGGCCGGGCACAGGGCGTGCTTCAAGCCGGCGTCCGGGGCGGGCGGGGTGGGCTTCCGTGTGATCACACGCGCCCCTTTCTCGCTTCTGCACCTCAGCGGGTTCCCGAGCCCCTACGTGCCGCTCGACCTGGTGCTCGAGGCGGTGCGGCAGGCCGACGAGCCCGTCGACTGGCTGGTGATGCCGCGGCTGGAGCAGCCGGAGGTGTCCGTGGACTGCCTCACCGGCACGGACAACCGGGTGCGGCTGATCGTCGGGCGGACGAAGAACGGGCGCCGGCGGGGTTTCACGCTGCACGAGCAGTGGCTGGAGCCGGCGCGGCGGCTCGCGGAAGGTTTCGGGCTGCACCATCTGTCCAACATCCAGTTCCGGATGTTCGGCGAGCAGCCGGTGCTGATGGATGTCAACGCGCGTCCGGCGGGTGGGTTGCACCAGCTGTCGCTGTGCGGGGTCAATGCGCCCTGGGCGGCTGTGCGGTTGGCTCTCGGGGATGATCCCGGGGAGATCGTGCCGCCGTTCCTCGGGCAGGACTACACGGTGGTGTCCGCTCCGCGGCCGCTCAGGCCGGTGACGGTTCCGCAGCAAAGGATGGAGGACAGGGAGGCCCTGTTGCCGTCCGTTCCAAAGCCGACGCCGGTTGAGTCTGCGGGGGAGGTACTGCCGCTTTAGGTCGTCTGCCGGGTGCGGGTTGTGTGGGATTGGTCGCGCAGTTCCCCGCCCCCCTGGCCCGTGCCCTCCCGTCGCTAGACCGAGTACCCCCACGCCTTCGCCAGCTCCGCCAGCCGAGGCGGGAGTTCGGTGGAAGGGTCGGCCGGCCTGGCGGGCTGGATGCGGCCCGACTTGATGGTGCTGCTCCAGTCGCCGAGCTGGGGGCGGAACGTGCCGTGGTCCCGGCTGCCGTAGTCGAGCATGCCGCTCTCCCACTCGACACCGAGGTACTCGCACAGGCCGCGCGTCGTCTGCTCCGGCTCGGCGGTGAGCTCCTCGTACGTGATCACGTGCGCGTCGAGGCTCCGGCGCGCCTCCTCCAGCTTCTCGGCGTACCCGAGGACCTCGGCGTGGATGGACCGAAGGTCGGGATCCTGACGGCGCTCGGTGAGGGACGCGATGACCGCGCCCGGGTGACGCAACAGGAGGATGTAGCGAGCGTTGGGCCAACACCGGTGCAGCCGGGGCCAGATGAGGGTGTTCGGCGGCGTCTTGTCGACGATGACGTCCTTACCGCTGCGGGTGAGCTCCAGGTGCAGCACCCGGTCCCACAGCAGGTGCTCCAGCTCGGTCTTGTCGAGTTCCAGCGCCTTCATGGCCTCCGCGCTGAAGCTGCGGGTCAGCTGGACGTGGACGGTGCGCAGATGCATCTCGTGCGGGGCCCGGACCCGGCTGTGACTGTTCAGCAGCACCCGCAGCAGGGTCGAGCCGGAGCGCACCGAGGACAGCACGAACACCGGCGAGTCCACGAGCCGCGGGGCGCGCGGGGCGACGTACGACGACTCACGGGGCGCCCGCGGGGCCGGCACGGCGTTCAGCTGGCGGCGCGGCGGGCTCACCGCCTGGACCATCAGCCGGCCGCGGCGCTTCAGCCCTTTCCCGATCGCGGACATACGCGGGTCTCGCACGGTGCCACCTTTCTCTACTCCTTGCTCCGGCATCCCAGGGGTCACAGGCAAACTCCAGGTGTCCAGGAGGCAACGAGTCCGGTTCACGGCGGCTGCCGGAGCCGCCGTGACCAGGTGATTCACCACTTCCTTAATTCTTCATGGGAACAGCGGCGGCCCCCGGCCTCAGAACCGGCCCGAGCCCCGGTACAGCTCCAGCTCGCCGTCCAGTTCGACCGCGAGCACCGTGGCGTGCGGGTCGAGGTCCGCCGCGGCCGGCGGCTGGATCCAGAGCACGCCCGGTGTTTCGTGCAGACCGCCGATGACCCGGTGGGCCAGTTCGGTTCCGCTGCCGAGCACGGTGACCCGGCGTACGGAGCTCAGCAGTCCGCGTACGCCGATCTCGGCGCGTGGAGCGTCGAAGAGGGTCAGATAGAGCGTGCGGCGGTCCTTCGAGAGGGTGCTCGGGCCGTGGTGATGGCCGGCGGGCAGACCGCGCACGGTCCCGTACACGGCCTCCGCGTGCCGGGCGATCCAGGCGCCGAGGCCCTCGAGCCGTTCGGCGTGCTCGACGGGGATGGTGCCGTCTTCCCGCGGCCCGACGCTGAGCAGCAGATTGCCGCCGCCCCCGATGGTCTCGGTGAAGTAGCGGATCAGCTGGTCGACCGACTTGTGGTTGTGGTCGTGGTGCTGGTGTCCCCAGGAGTCGTTGATGGTCAGACAGAGTTCCCAGGGGCCCTCGGGCGGTACGACGGGTGCGCCCTGTTCGGGGGTCGCGTAGTCGCCCTCGCTGAGCATGCGGGCGTTGAGGACGACGTCCGGCACCTCGGAACGGATGAGCGCGGCGAGTTCCGGGATGCGCCACTGTTCCTCGCTGCGGTCCCACTCGCCGTCGAACCACATCAGGTCGGGCTTGTAGCGGCTGGTGAGTTCGCGGATCTGACCGTCGCGGTAGGCGATGAACCGCTCCCAGGCGGCCAGGTCCTCGAACTCGGCCGCGACCTCGGAGTAGCGGTTGTCCTCCAGTTCCGGCGGGCGGCCCGGCTTGCGCGTGGAGGCGTAGTCGGGGTGGTTCCAGTCGGAGTGCGAGTAGTACAGGCCGACCTTGAGGCCCTGCTCGCGCAGGGCGTCGGCGTAGCCGGCTATCAGGTCGCGGCCCACGTTCAGGTCACCGTGGGCGGTGTCCCACAGGGCGACGCCGTCGTGGTGGCGGCTGGTGAGCACGGCGTACCGGGCGCCGGCGCGGGCGAAGAGCTTCGCCCACTCCCGCGGGTCGTACCGGGAGGCGGTGAAACGGTCGAGCTGGGACATGTACTGGTCGTGCGGCACGATGTCGTCGTAGAACGACCAGGATTCCTGGACGCCCTCGACGGCGTAGATGCCCCAGTGGACGAAGATCCCCAGCTTGGCATCGGTGAACCAGGGTTGTACGGGCACGGGTCAGCTCCTCTTCAGCCGCAGCGTCAGCACCTGGAAGGGCCGCAGCGCGACAAAGACCCCGCCGTCGCCGGTGACGTCCGCGTCGTTGAGCGGGCGTTCCAGGAGGTCGGTGACCTGGGCCCCCGCGAGGGGGAAGCCGGCGCGCAACACGCCCTGGGCCCGGCCGCCGCGGGACTCGTAGAGGCGGACCACGACGTCGCCGGACCGGTCGTCCGCGAGCTTGACCGCCTCGACGGTCACGCCCTCGCCGGCCACCGACACGACCGGCTCCGGCGTGCCCGCCGCGTCGGCGACGCGCAGCGGCAGGTTGAGGGCGTAGCCCTCGGCGATCGCGTCCTCGATGCTCGCGCCGGGCAGCAGTGAGTACGTGAACCGGTGCCGGCCCTGGTCGGCCTCGGGGTCCGGTACGCGCGGGGCGCGGACCAGGCTGAGGCTGACCGTGGTGGTCGTACCTCCGTCCTCGCGGACCGTACGGGACACGTCGTGGCCGTACGTCGAGTCGTTGATCACCGCGACGCCGTAACCGGGTTCACCGATGTGCACCCAGCGGTGGCCGGAGACCTCGAAACGGGCCGCCTCCCAGCTGGTGTTGGTGTGGGTGGGGCGCTGGACGTGTCCGAACTGGATCTCCGCGGAGGAGTGCGGGGCGCGGATGTCGACCGGGAAGCCCGCCTTGAGGATCTTCTCTGCCTCGTGCCAGTCGATCTCGGTCTCGATGTCGATGCGGGGACTGCCGGAGCGCAGGGTGATCGTCTGGGTGATCTTCGAGCCCTTGCCGAACGATCGCTCCACGCGGATCGCGCCGAGCAGGGGGTCCTGTTCCACGATCGTGATCGACTCGGCGTCCAGGAGGTCCGTGTAGCGGTTCTTGTAGTGCTTGTCGATGTCCCAGGCGTCCCAGTAGTTGGGCAGGTCGGCGTGGAGGCGGAGCAGGTTGCCCTGGTCGGCGAGGACTTCGCGGTTCGCGCGCAGGTCGCGGACGGAGGCGAGGGTTCCGTCGTCGGCCAGTTCCACCCGGACGAGGCCGTTGTCGATGACGCGGTCCGTCACCAGCACCATGTCGTGGGTCCGGGCGTTGCCGAGCGGAGCGCTCCCGTTCGCCGGCACGTGCACGACGGTGGGCTCGCCGTCGGCCCTCCGGACCACCTCGTCCCGGTCGAACGGACTGGTGTTGAAGACCCGGGCCTCGCCGGTGCCCAGCGCCGCGACGGCCTCCCGTGTCAGCGCCTCCAGCTCCTGCGCCACCCGCGCATACTCCGCCTCCGCCTCCCGATGCACCCAAGCGATCGACGACCCCGGCAGGATGTCGTGGAACTGGTGCAGCAGCACCGTCTTCCACAGGCGGTCGAGCTGTTCGTACGGGTAGGAGTAGCCCGGCGCGTGCAGCGCGGCCGTCGTCGCCCACAACTCGGCCTCGCGCAGCCGGTGTTCGCTGCGGCGGTTGCCCTGCTTGGTGCGGGCCTGGGTGGTGTAGGTGGCGCGGTGCAGCTCCAGGTAGAGCTCGCCCGCCCACACCGGCGCGTCCGGGTACTCCTCACGGGCGGCGGCGAAGAAGGCGTCCGGGTGCTCGATCCGGACCTTCGCCGAGCCCTCCAGGTCGGCGAGGCGCCGGGCCCGCTCCAGCATCTCGCGGGTGGGGCCGCCGCCGCCGTCGCCGTGGCCGAAGGGCGCCAGGGACGTCGTACCGCGGCCCTTGTCCTGGTAGTTGCGGACGGCGTGGGCCATCTCCTTGCCGGAGAACTCGGCGTTGTAGGTGTCGACGGGCGGGAAGTGGGTGAAGATGCGGGTGCCGTCGATGCCCTCCCACCAGAAGGTGTGGTGGGGGAACTTGTTGGTCTGGTTCCAGGAGATCTTCTGGGTCAGGAACCAGTCGTTGCCGGCGAGCTTGGCGAGCTGCGGGTAGGCCGCGGTGTACCCGAAGGAGTCGGGCAGCCACACGCCCTTGGTCTCGATGCCGAAGTGCTCCATGAAGAAGCGCTTGCCGTGGATCAGCTGCCGGGCCATCGCCTCGCCGCCGGGCAGGTTGCCGTCGGCCTCCACCCACATGCCGCCGACCGGCGCCCAACTGCCGTGGGCGACCGCCTTCTTGATCCGCTCCCACACCTTCGGGTAGTTGTCGCGCACCCACTCGTACTGCTGGGCCTGGGAGCAGGCGAAGACGAACTCCTCGTACTCCTCGGCGAGTGCGGTGACGTTGGAGAAGGTGCGGGAGGTCTTGCGCTTGGTCTCGCGGATCGGCCACAGCCATGCGGAGTCGATGTGCGCGTGGCCGACGGCGGAGAGGGTGTGCGCGCTGGCGTGCGCGGGCTTGGCGAGGACCGGCTGGAGGACGGCGCGGGCGTCGGCCGCCGTGCCCGGGATGTCGTCCAGGTCGAGGGCGTCGAGGGAGCGGTCCAGGGCGTGCGCGATCTCGTGGCGGCGCGGCTCGTGCTCGCCGAGCTCCAGCATCAGCTCGCGCAGCACCTGGACGTCGAGCGAGAGGTGCCAGACCTCCTCGTCGAGGACGGCGAGGTCGGCGCGGCGGAACGTGTAGAGGGGCCTGTCGCCGGCGGTGAGGACGTCGCCGAGCGGGGTCGGGGCGGCGAAGTCATTGGCGAGGATGTCAGGGTTGGAAGCCGCCTCCACCAGATAGTGGATCTCCTCGCCGCCCGCTGCCGAGCGCGCGATCGGCACGTACTGGTTCTGCGGGTTGACCGCCTTCAAGGGCGTCCCGTCGGGCAGGTGGACCAGCGCCTCGGCCTGGTTGCCCGGCCAGTCGCCGACGAAGCCGAGGTCGATGACCGCCTCGACGCGCCGGCCGGCCCAGTCGGCGGGCACCTGGCCTTGCATACGGAACCAGGTGGTGCCCCAGGGCGGGCCCCATGGGGTGTCCATCGCGAAGGGCTCGTACGTGGCCGCGGCGGCGTCCTCGAACGGGACCGGCTCCCCCGGCGCCTGCCAGGCCGCCACCTGAAGGGGGACGGTGGCCGCGTACACCGCGGGCTTGATGCGCTGGTTGTGGACGCGTTCGACGCGCTCCTCGATCCGGCGGCGTTCGTCGTGCATGGGACAGCTCTCCTCAGGGCTCTACTTGAGGTACGAGAGGCCGGGGTGGACGGCCGTGTAGCCGTCGACGAGCCGCCGGGCCACGTTGACCGAGTCGACAAGCGGGTGCAGGGCGAAGGCCTTCACGGCCGTCGTACGGGAGCCGGAGTCGGCGGTGGCGAGCACCTCGCGCTCGACCGCCTTCACCGCGCAGACCAGGCCGGTGGCGTGGTCGGGCAGCGGATCGACGGCGACCGGGTGCGCACCGTTCGCGTCGACCAGGCACGGGACCTCGATCACCGCCTCGGAGTCCAGCACCGAGAGCGTGCTGCGGTTGCGGACGTTGAGGATCAGAGTGGTGCGTTCGTCGCGGGCGATGGCCCGCATCAACGCCAGCGCCACCTTCTCGTAGCCGCCGGACAGGTCGTCGGCGTCGCGCTCACCGGCGCCGGCGGTCTCGCGGTTCTCGGCCATGTAGGTGGCCTCGCGCTCGGCGCGGGTGGCGTCCCAGGCCTTCAGCGCCGAGGCGTCCGGGTTCCTCATCTCGGCGTAGAAGCGGGCCTGTTGGTCGCGCAGGAAGGCACCGCGGGTCTGCTCGGCCTCCTGGTAGGCGCGTACGGCTTCCCGGTTGAAGTAGTAGTAGTGCAGGTACTCGTTGGGGATCGCGCCCAGCGACCGCAGCCAGTCGGCGCCGAAGAGCTTGCCCTCCTCGAAGGAGCCGAGCAGGCCGGGGTCGGCGAGCAGCCGCGGGAGTTCGTCGCGGCCCGCGACGCGCAGGCCGCGCACCCAGCCGAGGTGGTTCAGGCCGACGTAGTCGATCCATGCCTCGGCCGGGTTCTGCACGCCGAGCACACGGGCGATACGGCGGCCGAGTCCGACCGGCGAGTCGCAGATGCCGATGACGCGGTCGCCGAGGTGGCGGGACATGGCCTCGGTGACGAGGCCGGCCGGGTTGGTGAAGTTGATGACCCAGGCGTCGGGCGCCAGGCGGGCCACGCGTCGGGCGATGTCGACGGCGACGGGCACGGTCCGCAGGCCGTAGGCGATACCGCCCGCGCCGACCGTCTCCTGGCCGAGGACGCCCTCCGCGAGCGCCACCCGCTCGTCGTTCGCCCGTCCCTCCAGCCCGCCGACGCGGATGGCGGAGAAGACGAAGGCGGCACCGCGCAGGGCCTCGTCGAGGTCCGTCGTGGCGGTCACCTCGGGCGCGTCGGGCACGTCGGCCGCCTGCTCGGCGAGGACCCGGGTCACCGCGGAGAGCCGCTGGGCGTCCAGGTCGTGCAGCACGACCTGGGTGACCCGGCCCTCGGCGTGGTCCCCGAGGAGCGCCCCGTACACGAGCGGCACCCGGAACCCGCCGCCGCCCAGAATCGTCAGCTTCACGCCTGCACCCTTCCCACCACGATGACCTCGACGCCCGCTTCCCGCAGCGCGGTCCGGGTCGCCGGCTCCACGGCCGCGTCCGTCACCACCACGTCCAGCTCCTCGGGGCCGCAGACCTTTGCCATACCCGTACCCGGGAACTTCGCCGAGTCGGCGAGCAGCACGACCCGGTCACTGGCCTTGATCATGGCCCGCTTGACCGGCACCTCGACGACCGTCGTGTCCATCACCTGCCCGCCGGGCCGCACTCCACTGGTGCCGAGGAAGAGCCAGTCGGCGTGCAGCTGGCGCAGGTTGTCCTCGGTGAGGAAGCCGACCAGGGAGCGGTACTCGCGGCGGACCATGCCGCCGAGCAGCACCAGCTCGATGCCCTCGTCGTCGGCGAGTTCCTCGTACACCACCAGGTTGCTGGTGATGACGGTGAGCCGGCGGCCGTGCAGCTGCCGGGCCAGCCGGTAGGCGGTGGTGCCGATGTCGAGCAGCACCGACTGACCGTCCTCGATCATCGCCGCCGCCCGCGCGGCTATGGCGTCCTTCTGGGGCACGCGCACCTCGGCGACCTCGGCGAAGGGCTGGTCGCCCTCTTCGACGACGGCGCCGCCGTGCACCCGGGTGAGCAGCCCGTCCTCCTCGAGTTTGAGCAGGTCACGCCGGATCGTGGCGGGGCTCACCCCCAGCTGCTCGGAGAGATCGGTCACGGCCGCGGGGCCGCCCGAGCGCAGGGCCCGCAGGATGAGTTGGTGTCGTCGTTCTGCCAGCACGCCGTGAACACTACTCGTCATCTTCAATCATTTCTATGCTCACTTCTGCTCGGGTATTGACCAAACTCCCGGAGCAGCGCACGATTCCGGTCACTGAAATGAAGAGTTTTGACGGAGAGGATGTCCGCGTGGACGACGACCGGCCCGATGTGCTGCTGACCGGGCTGCTCTTCTACGACCTCGTCCTCACGGGTCTGGGCAGGCCCCCGACGCCGGGCGAGGAGATCTGGACGGCCGGCATGGGCAGCAGTCCCGGCGGCATCGCCAACCTCGCGGTCGCCGCATCGCGGTTCGGCCTGAAGACGTCCCTGGCGACGGTCTTCGGCGACGACTTCTACGGCACGTACTGCCGGGACGTCCTCGCCGGCCAGGAGGGCGTCGACCTCTCCCTCTCCCGCACGGCGGACGGCTGGCACACCCCGGTCACCGTCTCGATCGCGCACGGCTCCGACCGGGCCCTCGTCACCCACGGCCAGGAGCCCCCGTACTCGCAGGACGCGCTCATGGGTGACCCGCCCGAGGCGCGCACCGCCCTCGTGCACATCGAGGCCGAACCCCACGCGTGGCTCGCCAAGGCGGCCGCGAACGGCACGCAGATCTACGCCGACGTCGGCTGGGACCCCACCCAGCAGTGGTCCACCGGCCTGCTCGACCAACTCTCCCTGTGCCATGCGTTCCTGCCCAACGAGGTCGAGGCGATGGCGTACACCCGCACCGACAGCGCGGTCGCGGCGCTCGCCGCACTCAGCGAGCTGGTGCCGGTGGCCGTGGTCACCCGCGGCGGCGAGGGCGCGGTCGCCGTCGACCAGACCACCGGCGAGTACGCGGACGTCCCCGCCCTCGACCTCGACGTGCTGGACGCGACGGGCGCCGGGGACGTCTTCGGCGCGAGCTTCGTAGCGGCCTCGCTGGGCGGCTGGCCGCTGGCGGAACGGCTGCGGTTCGCGGTACTGGCGGCCGGGCTGTCCGTCCGGCACCACGGCGGGGCGCTGGCCGCACCCGGCTGGTACGGCATCGACCGGTGGTGGCGCACGCTGACGGACCCCGAGCTCAAGCGCGCGTACGGCTTCCTCGACGACCGCATCCCGGCGGATCCGGGCCCGCCCGTCCACCACGCCCCCGTCACACCCCCGAACGGCATCCCCGACTGACCACTCGCATACGTCATACATCCGAAAGGCGGTGGGAGCAGTGCGGCTCTCACGAAGAGGCCTGCTGCGCGCGGGCCTGGCCGGTACGGCCGCCACGGCGCTCGGCGGCCTCACATCCGGCTGCGCCGTCCCGACCGGTTCGACCGGCCGGAACATGGTGCTGTGGTACTGGAGCGGCGGCCTGAGCGACACCGTCGTCAAGGAGGCCACGGCCCGCTACGACAACGCTGTCAGCCTCAAGGCCCAGCAGATCGGCGGCTACTACCGGTCCAAGCTGATCACCACCATGGCCGGCGGCGCCCACATACCCGACATCGCGGGGCTCAAGGGCGAGGACATGGCCTCCTACCTGCCGAACGCCGACCAGTTCGTGGACCTGCGCACGCTCGGCGCCGACAAGCTCAAGAGCCGGTATCTGGACTGGAAGTGGCAGCAGGGCGTCGCCCCGGACGGCAGCCTCATCGGCTTCCCGATCGACGTGGGTCCGGTCGTGCACTACTACCAGAACGCCGTCTTCGAGAAGGCGGGGCTGCCGTACGAACCGGAGGACGTCTCCAGGGAGCTGGACACCTGGGAGAAGTTCTTCGCGGCGGGCGAGCAGTTGAAGAAGCGGATCCCGGGGGCGTACCTCCTGATCGACGTCGGCAGCGTCTTCGAGATGTCGATCGGCCAGGGGACCACCCGGTTCGTGGACGAGGACCGCAACTTCATCGGCGACGGCGAGCACGTCCGTATGTGCTGGGACCGGGCCGTGGAGGCGAAACAGCGCGGGATCGTGTCGAGCATCGTGTCGGGCACGCCCGACTCGATCTCGGCCAAGGAGAGGGGCCTGCTGCCCAGCGCGCTCAACGCCTCCTGGGCCGCGGGCGACCTCAAGCTGGAGGTGCCCAAGACCGAGGGCGAGTGGCGGGTGGCCGACTGCCCCGGCGGTCCCTCGAACGTAGGTGGCTCGTTCCTGTCGATCACCAAGGCGTGCCGGGAGCCGGAGCAGGCGTTCGAGATCATCACCTGGATCCTCAACGCCGACAACCAGGCCCAGGGGTTCGTCGAGGCCGGGCTCTTTCCGTCCACCCCCGCCTCGTACGAGATGAAGAAGCTGCGCGAGCCGGACCCGTTCTTCGGCGACCAGATCACGATGGACGTCTACGGCCCGGCGGCCGAGAAGATCCCGGTCGCCTACAACAGCCCGTACGACGTCGCACTCGGACAGCCGATCCGCGACGAGATCAAGAACGTCGGTGTCCTCGGCAAGGACCCGGAGAAGGCCTGGAGGGACGCCATGAGGAAGTGCCAGCGTATCGCGGACCACCTGGGGGTGAGTCACTGATGGCTACCGTGCCCGTCGTCGAGCAACCCCCGCCGACCGCCGTGGCCGAGAAACCGGCCGTCCACCCCAGGAAGGGCATCCTCAGCCACTGGCGGCTGTACGCCGCGATCTCCCCCTTCTATCTCCTCTTCCTCGCCTTCGGCCTGATCCCCGTCGGCTTCTCGCTCTACCTCTCCTTCCACCGCTGGGACGGCCTGGGCTCGATGGAGTGGGCGGGCCTGGCGCAGTACCAGTACCTGCTGACCGACAGCGACTTCTGGCAGTCGATCGGGAACACGATCGTCATCTGGGCGCTGGCCACCTTCCCCATGATCTTCCTGGCGATGGTGACGGCCGTGATGCTCAACTCGGCGGTGCGCTTCAAGAACGTCTACCGCTTCGCGTACTTCCTGCCGAACGTCACCTCGATCGTCGCCGTCGCGATCATCTTCGGCTCGGTGTTCTCCACCAACTTCGGCCTGATGAACGCCCTGTTGCAGGCCGTCGGCCTGGACCAGGTGGCCTGGCTGAACACGCCGTGGGGCATCAAGGTCGCCATCGCCACGCTGATGACCTGGCAGTGGACCGGCTACAACGCGATCATCTTCCTCGCCGGGCTCCAGACGATCCCGAGCGATCTGTACGAGGCGGCCCGCATCGACGGCGCCGGGCCGGTGCAGACCTTCTTCCGGGTCACGCTGCCGCTGATGCGGCCGGTGCTGCTGTTCGTGCTCGTCGTCTCGACGGTCACCGGACTGCAGAGCTTCGCCGAGCCCCAGGTACTGCTGCAGACCACCGCGAACGAGTCCACGTTCTCGGGCGGCCCCGACCACGCCGGCCGGACCATGGTCCTCTACTTCTTCCAGCAGACCTTCGACAACAACGACTTCGGCTACGGCGCCGCCGTGGCGTGGGGCATCTTCCTCGTCGTCGTCCTCTTCTCGATCATCAACTGGCGCCTGGTGCAGCGCCGGGGCGAAGAATAGGCAGGCCGGTCACCATGGCATCCACCATCAAGGGCTCCCGACGCCGGGGCATCGCCCTGCACGCCGTCCTGGTCCTCGGCCTGCTGCTGTCGGCCTTCCCCTTCTACTGGGCCGTGATCATGTCGACGCACACGTCGACCGAGATCTTCTCCTACCCGCCGAAGCTGCTGCCCGGCCCGCACTTCCTGGAGAACGTCCGCAACCTCTTCGACAACATCGACTTCTTCGGGTCGATGCTCAACTCGCTGCTGGTCGCGACCTCGGTGACCGTGCTGGTGCTGTTCTTCGACTCACTGGCGGCCTTCGTCTTCGCCAAGTTCGAGTTCCCGGGGCGGAGGCTGCTGTTCGCGCTGCTCATGGCCATCTTCATGGTGCCGGCGCAGCTGGCGGCCATCCCCCAGTTCGTGATCATGGCGAAGCTCGGCTGGATCGGCTCGATGACGGCGCTGATCGTCCCGGCGGCGGCCAACGCCTTCGGCATCTTCTGGATGCGCCAGTACATGAAGGGCGCCATCCACGACGAGCTGCTCGACGCCTCCAAGCTCGACGGTGCCGGCTTCCTGCGCCAGTACTGGCACGTGGCGCTCCCCGTGGTCCGCCCCGGCCTGGCCTTCCTCGGCATCTTCACCTTCATGGGCCAGTGGAACGACTACGCCTGGCCCCTGATCGCCCTCACCAACCCGGACAACGTCACCCTCCAGGTGGCCCTCTCCCAGCTCAACGGCACCCATGGCACGACCGACTACGGAATGGTCATGACCGGCGCCCTGCTCGCCCTCGTCCCCCTGCTGATCGTCTTCGCGATCGGCGCCCGGCAGATCATCGGCGACCTCGGCAAGGGGGCCATCCGCTGATGGATCCCCTGCTGGGGCTCCGCCCCTGGGAGGCACCCGAGGTGACCTCCTGGGGGCGGTTGCCCATGTGTGCCGTCGACCGGCGTGACCAGGCCGTCTCCCTGGACGGCGACTGGCGCTTCCAGCTGCTGCCGGCACCGGACGCGCCGGTGCGGGACACCTGGTCCTTCTCGTACGTCCCCGGCGCCTGGACCCTCCAGGGCACGGACGACCTGCCGCAGTACACCAATGTCCGTATGCCGTTCGACGAGTTCCCGCCGTTCGTCCCGTCGGCGAACCCGACGGGCGTGTACGAGCGCGAGGTCGACGTGCCCGCCGAGTGGGCCGGGCGGCGGATCGTGCTCCAGGTCGGCGCGGCCGAGAGCCTGCTGCTGGTGCACGTGGACGGACGGCCCGTCGGGATCTCCAAGGACTCCCACCTGGCCGCCGAGTTCGATCTGACGGATGTCGTACGCGCCGGGGAGCGGGCCGTCGTACGCCTGACCGTCGTCAAGTGGTCGGACTCCTCGCACATCGAGGACCAGGACCAGTGGTGGCACGGCGGTGTCACGCGGTCGGTGCTGCTGTACGCGACGGACCCGCTGCATCTGGCGGACGTGACCGTGCGGGCGCGTCGCAACGGTGAGCTGCTGGTGGACTGCCGGGTGCGGGACGCGGGCGGTGCGCTGCCCGAGGGGTGGTACGTCAGCGGGGAGCTGGACGGTCGGCTCCTCGCGCAGGACACCGAGTTCGACCGGGTCAACGCGGAGGACGAGCGGGTCTCCGACTTCCTGGGCGAGGCGCGGCTGCTGACCACCGTCCCCGACGTGCGCACCTGGACCGCCGAGACGCCCGAGCTGTACGAGCTGACGGTCCGGCTGCACCGCGCCGACGGAACGGTCGCCGACACCTCGCGGCACCGCACCGGCTTCCGCGACGTCGAGATCGTCGGCCGGGACCTGCTGGTCAACGGCGAGCGGGTGTTCATCCGGGGCGTCAACCGGCACGACTTCCATCCGCTCACCGGCCGGACCGTGTCGTACGACGACATGCGCGCGGACCTGGTGCTGCTCAAGCGCTTCGGCTTCAACGCGATCCGCACCGCCCACTACCCGAACGACCCGTCCCTGTACGACCTCGCCGACGAACTCGGCTTCTACGTGGTCGACGAGGCGGACATCGAGAGCCACGACCACGCCCACGAGATCGCCGACGACCCGCGCTATCTGAACGCCTTCGTGGACCGGGTCTCCCGCATGGTGCTGCGGGACAAGAACCATCCCTCGGTCATCATCTGGTCGCTGGGCAACGAGTCCGACTACGGGGCGAACCACGACGCGGCGGCGGGCTGGGTGCGGCGGCACGATCCGACGCGGCCGGTGCAGTACGAGGGCGCGGCCAAGCGCGGCTGGGCGGATCCGGACGTCGCCTCCGACATCGCCTGCCCGATGTACGCGCCGATCGAGGAGTGCGTGGCCCACGCGCTGTCCGGGAAGCAGACCAAGCCGCTCATCCAGTGCGAGTACTCGCACGCCATGGGCAACAGCAACGGCACGCTCGCCGACCACTGGTCCGCCATCGAGGCCACCCCGGGTCTTCAGGGCGGCTTCATCTGGGAGTTCTGGGACCACGGCATTCTCCAGCACGTGAGTGACGGAAGACCGGCCGGGCGCGCGGGCGCCGGGCTGTACGAGGGCGGCGTCGCCGCGCCCGGCCACCGCTGGGCGTACGGTGGCGACTTCGGCGAGGCGCTGCACGACGGCGCGTTCATCGCCGACGGGGTGGTGTTCCCGGACCGCACGCCCAAGCCGGTGCTGTACGAGCACCGGGAGATCGCGGCGCCGGTAAGGCTGGAGTGCCTGAAGCACGAGGGGCCGGTCATCGGCAACCACCAGCACTTCCGCGGCCTGGACTGGCTGACCGCCGAGTGGCGGCTGTCCCTCGCCGACGGTCGCACGCTGACGGCGCCGGCCGAGCTGCCCGATCTGCGCCCGGGAGAGACGGCGGCGGTGCCGCTGCCGTTCGATCTGCCGGCCGACGGGGGCGAGGCCTGGCTGACGCTGAAGGTCACGACCGCACGGGACGAACCGTGGGCGCCGCGTGGCACGGTGGTGTGTCTGCCACAGGTGCGGCTGCGGCCCGCACCCGTACCGCGGGCCGTCCCGGTGGCGGACCGACCGGTCGAGATCGATGCGGACGGACTCCTCGTCCACCCACTGCTCCTCACCGCCCCCACGCTGTCGCTGTGGCGGGCGCCCACCGACAACGACGAACTGGGCGGGACGGCGGCCCGCTGGCGGGAGTGGGGGCTGGACTCGCTCGTGCGCAAGCCGGTCGCCGTACGCCGGGACCGGGAGAGCGTCGGCGTCCTCGCGGAGTACGCCTGCGCGGCCGGAGTCGTCCGGCACGAGCAGGTCTTCACGGCCGTCGAGGGCGGGATCCGCGTCGAGGAGTCGGCTCAGCTGCCCGAGGCACTGGACGACGTGGCCCGGGTCGGGTCGGTGTTCGAGACGGTGGCCGGGCTGAACCTTCTGGAGTGGTTCGGGCAGGGTCCGTGGGAGTCGTACCCGGACCGCAGCGCCGGCGCGCCCGTCGGGCACCACTCGCTCCCCGTGGACGAACTGTTCACCCCCTATCTGCGGCCGCAGGAGAGCGGCGGAAGGCACGGCGTACGGCACTTCACCCTCTCCGCGCCGGACGCGACGGGGCTGTTCGTGCAGCTGGACCGGCCGAGCCAGATCTCCGTCACCCGGCACCGCGCCGCGGACCTCGCGGCGGCCGCCCACCATGACGAACTCGCGCCGCGCGACGGCTGCGTCGTGCACATCGACGCCGCCCACCGCGGCCTGGGCACCGCCTCGTGCGGGCCCGACACCTCACCGGCGTACCTCCTCCCGACCGGCACCCACCGCTGGGGCTGGATCCTGCGCGTTCTCTGATCTGCTCTCCCTTCACCAGTCGCCACTGACGGAGCTGACGTGTGCACCGAGCATGACCACGACCGGGGCGAGGCCGCGCAGGCCGACGCCGGCAGACGCAACTTCCTGCGGGCCACCGCACTGATCGGCGCCGCCGCCACGGCCGGGGTCGCGTTGCCGACCGCCGCCGAGGCGGCACCGGCGGGCAGGTGGCGGTCCGACCCGGACAGCCGGCGCTTCACGCTGGCCGTCATGCCCGACACGCAGTACCTGTTCGACGGGCCGAGCATCGACCCCGCGCCGATCGAGGCCTCGCTGCGCTACCTCCTGGAGCAGGGCCGGGAGGAGAACATCGTCTTCCTGTCGCACCTGGGCGACCTCACGGAGAACGGCACCGAGGCCGAGATCGCTGCGGCGAGCAGGGCGTTCCGGGTCCTGGACCGGCAGGGCGTCGGCTACAGCATGGTGGCCGGCAACCACGACGTCCGCTCGTCCACCGACGACCAGCGCGGCCCGACGCCGTACCTGGCGGCCTTCGGCCCGGAGCGCTTCGAGGGCAGGCGCACCTTCGGCGGAGCCTCCCCCGACGGCTACAACTCCTTCCACGTGTTCCGGGCGGCCGGGCGCGACTGGCTCGTGCTGGCCCTCGACTGGCGGCTGTCGCCGAAGGGTTTCGCCTGGGCGAAGGACGTCATCGCACAGCACCCGAAGGCGCCCGTCATCCTCACCACGCACGAACTGGTCCACGGCGACGACGCCCTCTCCTCGTACGGGCAGAAGCTCTGGGACCAGCTGATCGCGGACCACGACCAGATCTTCCTCACCCTCAACGGCCACTACTGGCCCGCCGCGCGCGCCGTGAAGAAGAACGCCGCCGGGAACGACGTGCACCTGCACCTGACGAACTACCAGAACCGGTACTACGGCGGCGCGGCGATGATCCGCCTCTACCGCTTCGACCTCGACCGCAACACCATCGACGTCGAGACGGTCTCACCGTGGATCCTGGGCCGGGCGGCCGAGGGGCTCAACGAGCTGGAGCGGCAGGAGATCGAACTGACGGGTCCGGAGGACCGGTTCTCCGTGCCGATCGACTTCGAGCAGCGTTTCTCCGCCTTCGCCCCGGTACCCGCCCGCCCGGCACGGCCGGCCGCCGGGATGCTGGTACGCGGCACGCTCGCCTACTGGCGTTTCGACGGACACGAGGACGGCGCGACCGTCGACGGCACGGTCCGTGACCTGTCCGGCCGCGGCAACGACCTGACCGTCGTCCGGGTCGGGGACGGCACCCTCACCTGGTCGGCCGACCACCACCCGGACCAGCCGGGGCACGGCAGCCTGCGCCTCTACGGGGACAAGTCGCCGCTGCGGGGCGCGTATCTGCGGACGGTCGCGGGCGCTCCGCTCAACTCGGCGACGTTCGAGCGTGGTTACACCGTCGAGGCCTTCTACAAGGTGCCGGGCACCTGGGCCGCGTCCCGCAACGCCTGGGGCGGGCTGGTGAGCCGGACCGGCACGGGCGGCGCCGCCGGCAAGACCGAGGGGGACCCGGACGAGCCGCTCGCCACGCTGTCGCTGTCCGACGGGCCCGGACCGCAGTGGGCGGTGCGGCCGCTCGACCAGCAGGGCATCGCCACCAACTGGGGCCACGAGACGGCCCGGGAGACCTGGTGGCATGTCGCCGTCGTCAACGACGGCAGCCACACCACGATGTACGTCGAGGGCTGCCCGGTCGTACGCAACCCCACCGCCCGCTCCGTCGGACTGACCTCGCTCGGACTGCCGTGGCTGCTCGGCGGCTACGAGTACGCGGGCCGGATCGACCAGATCCACCACGGCTGGCTCGGCGACGTGCGGATCGTCGACCGGGCGCTGCCCGTCTCCCAGTTCATGAACCACTGACCTGTTGAGGAACGTCATGACCGAGCAGCAGCTGCCCGAGTGGGCCGACCCGTCCGTCCCGCCCGCCGACCTGGATCCGCAGGGCCTGTCCAGACGCCAACTCCTCGCCGGTGCGGGTCTGTTCGGGACCACCTTCGCCCTGGGGCCGCTGCCCGCTGCCGCCGGGGAGCGGCACCTCGGCGGCAGCGACCCCCGCCTCGCCTATCTCGTCGGTGACCACCACATCCACACCGTCTACAGCCACGACGCGAAGTACACGTTCTCCCAGCTGGCCGACGAGGGCGCCAAGTACGGCCTGGACTGGATGGTGTTCACCGAGCACTCCAACGTCGGGCATGCCGACCTCGGTGCCGCGCTGCAGAGCCAGGAGATCCTCAGGGCGCGCGCCGAGAACCCGCGCCGGCTGATCTTCCAGGGCCTGGAGTGGTACATCCCGGCCGCCGAGCACTGCACGGTCTTCACCGCGCCCGGCCCGAACGAGGTCGACCTGCTCACCCGCTTCGAGCGGGCCTACGACGGCAAGCTGCTCGGCTACACCGAGGGCTCTCCGGGTCACGCCGACACCGCCCGCAACGAGGAGCACGCGGTCAAGGCCATCCAGTGGCTGGCAGAACAGCGCCGCACCGGCTACGTCGACGACGTGCTCGTCCTCGCCAACCACCCGATGCGCCTGGGCATCGACTCCCCGCACGAGCTGCGCGCGTGGCGGGACGCGGCCCCCGACATCATGATCGGCATGGAGGGCGCGCCCGGCGCCCAGGGCGCCGCCATACCCGGCTGGCGCGGTACGAACTCGATCCGCGGCGAGTACGAGAACAAGCCGTCGGCCCAGTCCTGGCCGGGTTACCCGGCGGACGCCTACCTCACCTACGGCGGCTTCGACTGGGCGACGGCGACGGTCGGCGGCCTGTGGGACGCGATGCTCGCCGAGGGCAGGCTGTTCTCCATCACCACCAACTCCGACGCCCACCGGATCGTCTTCGACACCTGGCGGAACGGCGACTGGCAGCCGGGCCAGAACTTCGACAACACCGGCCGGCTGCCCGACCCGGTGAACACCGGCACCCCGCAGCCCGGAAGCGACTTCTGGCCCGGCCAGTTCAGCCGCACCCATGTCGGCGTCACCCGCTACGGCTACCGCTCGGTGATGTCCGGCCTGCGCGCGGGCCGGGTCTGGGTCGACCACGGACATCTGCTCGACGGGCTGGAGGTCCGCCTCAAGCGGGACCGGGACCTCGGCCGAGGCGTCACACTGGGCGGACGGCTGCGGGTCCGCAGGGGCGAGCGGATCACGCTCCATGTGACGGTGACGTCCGCCTCACGCCCCAACTCGTCCGGCATCCTGCCCGAGTTGGCGCATGTGGACGTCATCCGCGGCGCGGTGCGCGGCCCGGTCACCGACCGCGACAGCCGGCGGGCGCCCGACACCAGGGTCGTGCACACGAGGGACGTCGGCGGCCGGAAGGGCACGTACACCCTGCGCATCCCGCTCACCGTCGGCGACGAGTCGTTCTACGTCCGGCTGCGCGGCAGCGACGGCAACCGGCACGGCACGGGCTACTTCGGCGCCTCGGTCGACCCGCACGGGCCGCTCACCCACGCGCCCGGAAACGGTGACCCGTGGGCCGACACATGGTTCTATTCCAACCCCGTCTTCGTCGATGTGACAGGAGGCCGATGACGCGCCGCAAGGGGCGGATCGCGGTCGGAGGCCGGGCAGATCATCCTCGACCGGCCGGTGCGGGACATCCAGGGCTGCGACTTCGTGACGGACACCCGTCTGGCGTGCGCCTCGAACGACGCCACGGGCACACCGTTCCCTACGAGACGGAGGCGTCGACCACGACGTGCACAGCGGCACCCTGCGCGCCCAGGTGATCCAGCCCGGCGTCTGCGCACCGTCGACGAGCGTGTACGCGTACCAGCAGGTCACGGGCTGACGCACTGATCGACCAGGGCGTACGGTGGGCCGCGTGACCACGGAAGAGTCGCTGCGGCCCCAGTCCCTGATGCTGACGTTCCTGGGCGACCAGGTGCTCGGGCGGGACGTCTGCGTGTACTCGGGCAGCATCATCGACGTCTTCGCCCGCGTCGGCGTCGGCGAGCAGGCGACGCGCTCGACGCTGACCCGCATGGTGCACCGGGGCCTGCTGCGCCGTCGGCGCGAGGGCCGCCGGATGTACTTCGGCCTGACCGAGCACTCGGCCGCCGTACTGCGCGACGGCGAGCGGCGCATCTGGCAGACCGGCGCGGTCAACCGGCAGTGGGACGGCACCTGGACCCTGCTCGGCTTCTCACTGCCCGAGTCCTGGCAGCGCCAGCGGCACGACCTGCGCTCCAAGCTCACCTGGAGCGGCTTCGGCCCGCTGTTCAACGGCCTGTGGATCGCGCCTGGCGAGGTCGATGTGTCGGAGCTGGTGGCCGAGCTGGGCCTCGCCGCCCATGTGAAGGTCTTCCGCGCGCACGCCGATGCCGGCATGGACATCGGCGCGATGATCGAGGAGACCTGGGAGCTGTCCGAACTGGCGGCGCGCTACGAGGCGTTCGTACGGCGCTGGCAGCCGTGGGAGACGGAGCTGCCGGACGCCGACGACGCCCTCGGGCTGCGGCTGCTGTTGCAGGCCGAGTGGCTGCGGATCATCCGCCGCGATCCGCGGCTGCCGGTCAAGCATCTGCCGGACGACTGGCCGGCCGAGCAGGCCGAGAAGACGTTCCGGAGGGTGCACGAGCGGTTCAGCCCGCTTGCGCTGGACGCGTCGGAACGCCTTCTCGACCTCGTACCCGTACGCGACGATCAGACGTAGAACCTCGACAGGCTCTGCAGGACGGCCGCGGGCTTGGCGCCGCCCTCGATCTCGATCGTGCCGTCGACGGTGATCTGCACCCCGCCCGGCACGTCCTCGACCTCAGCCAGCCTCCCGACCAGCCGGATCTTCGACCCGACCTGCACCGGCGCGGGGAAGCGCACCTTGTTCAGGCCGTAGTTGACCTTCGTGGTGACACCCTGGACGTCGAGCAGCTCGGTGAACAAGGGGATGAAGAGCGAGAGGGTGAGGTATCCGTGGGCGATCGGGGCGCCGAACGGACCCTCCGCGGCCTTCTGCGGATCCACATGGATCCACTGGTGATCGCCCGTGGCGTCGGCGAAGGTGTTGATCCGCTCCTGGGTGATCTCGATCCACTCGCTGGTGCCCAGGTCGCTGCCCGCGAGCTTCTTGAGTTCGTCGAGGCCGTTGACGGTGACGCTCATAGGTGCCGTTTCCTTAAGGGAGTTGGTTGCCGAAGCGCTTGCGCACCCGGGCCTTGAGGAGCTTCCCGGAGGCGGTGCGCGGGAGTTCGTCCGCGAGCACCACCGACTTCGGGATCTTGTACTTGGCGAGGCGGCCGGACAGCGAGGCGAGCACCTCGTCCGGGTCGAGGTCGGCGCCCTCACGCGGCACCACGACCGCGCGTGGCACCTCGCCCCACTTGTCGTCCGGCACACCGATGACCGCGCACTCGACGATGTCGGGGTGGGCGAGGAGGAGGTCCTCGATCTCGGCGGGGTAGATGTTCTCCCCACCCGAGATGATCATGTCCTTGATGCGGTCGACGACGAAGACATAGCCGTCCGCGTCGATCCGGGCCGCGTCCCCGCTGCGGAACCAGCCGTCCACGAAGGAAGCGGCCGTCTCCTCGGGCAGCCCCCAGTAGCCGGGCATGACGTGCGGCCCGCGCACCATGACCTCGCCGGTCTCACCGACGTCGACCGGCGTGAGGTCCGGCCCTACCACCCGTACGTCGCTGAAGAAGTGCGGTACGCCCGCCGAACCTGCCTTGCCGACCGCGTGCTCGGCGTCCAGGAACAGTGTCCCGGGCGCGGCCTCCGTCATGCCGTAGCCCTGGAGGAAGGTGAGCCCGCGCTCCTGGTAGGCGGCGATCAGCGGTGTCGGCACTGGCGAGCCGCCGCAGGTCAGTATCCGCAGCGAGGACAGGTCGGCGTCCCGCCAGCGCGGATGCCGGGCGATCTGGTCGAACATCGTCGGCACCCCGAACATGAAGGTGATCCGGTGCCGTTCGACCAGGCCGAAGGTGGCGTCCGGATCGAAGGCCTCGACCAGGACGCAGGTGCCGCCCTTGAGCAGCACCGGCAGGGTGAGCATGTTCAGGCCGGCCGTGTGGAACAACGGGGCGGAGACCAGGGCGCGTTCGTCGGCGATCAGGTCGGTGTCGACGAGAACGTTGACGGCGTTCCAGGTCAGGTTGCCGTGCGTGAGCATCGCGCCCTTGGGGCGGCCGGTCGTCCCCGAGGTGTACATGATGATGCAGGTGTCGTCGGCGCCGACCGGTTCGTCGATGGGCTCGTACGCGGCGGCGGCCACCGCTTCCTCGTACTCGGCGCCGACTTCGATGTACGTCCGGACGTCCGTACTGCCGGGCAGTCCGGCGACGAGCCCGGCGTGCGAGGGGCCGTAGACCAGGGCCTTGGCGCCCGAGTCGGCGAGCTGGTAGGCGATCTCGGGCCCGGCGAGGCGGGTGTTGAGCGGGACGAAGACCGCGCCGAGCGTGCCCGCCGCGAACAAAGTCTCCAGGTAGGAGGGATGGTTGGGGCCGAGGTAGGCGATCCGGTCGCCGCGGCGTACGCCCCGGCCGCGCAGGGCGTGGGCGAGGCGGGTGGTGCGCGCGTACAGGTCGGCGTACGTGAACGTCGTTTCGCCGTGGATCAGGGCGGTGCGGTGCGGAGTCTTGCGGGCCCGGCGTGCGGGCCATGACCCCAGTCCCTCGTTGCGCATCGTTGCGCCCCTTACGGTGTGGTCAGCCCGAGCAGGCGGGCGGCGTTCTCCTTGAGGATCTTCGGCTTGACCTCGTCTTTGATCGTCAGCTTCTCGAAGTCGGCGAGCCAGCGGTCGGGGGTGAGGACGGGGAAGTCGGAGCCGAACAGGACCTTGTCCTTCAGCAGCGTGTTGGCGTACTGCACCAGCTGCGGCGGGAAGTACTTGGGCGACCAGCCGGACAGATCGATGTGCACACCCGGTTTGTGGGTGGCGACCGCGAGGGCCTCGTCCTGCCAGGGGAAGGACGGGTGCGCCAGGATGATCTTCAGATGCGGGAAGTCGGCAGCCACGTCGTCGACGTGCAGCGGGTTGGAGTACTTCAGTCGGATGCCGCCTCCGCCGGGCACTCCCGCGCCGATGCCGGTCTGACCGGTGTGGAACAGCGCGATGGTGCCGGTCTCCTCGATCACCTCGTAGAGGTCGTACGCCACCGCCCGGTCGTTGGGGAAGAAGCCCTGGATGCTGGGGTGGAACTTGAAGCCCTTCACCCCGTACTCCTCCACCAGCCGGCGGGCTTGCCTGACCCCCGCCCTGCCCCGGAAGGGGTCGATGGAGGCGAAGGGGATCAGCACGTCCGGGTTGGCGGCGGCGGCCTCGGCGACCTCCTCGTTCGGGACGGGCGCGGTGCCGGTCGCGGATTCGGCGTCCACCGTGAAGATCACGGCGGCCATCTTCCGCTCGCGGTAGTGGGCGGCGGTCTCCTCAAGAGTCGGCTTCCGCTTGCCCTCGACCTTGAAGTAGGCGGAGGAGGCGTCGTGCAGGTCGTCGTCCAGGGAGGAGTGGCCCTTGGAGGAGACCTCGGCGTGGGTGTGGACGTCGATCGCGACGAGTTCGCTGATGTCCATCACGCCTCCGGCAGCTTGGGCGCGGGGATGCCCACCGACTGGAGTTCGGCGCCGACCGAGGTGGGCCAGGCGTCGGCCAGGGTCTCGGGGGTCCAGCCGCCGTCGGCGTACGCCGCCCTGAGTTCCTGCGGATGCGACCAGAGTGCCACCTTGTCGCCGCCGATGCCGATGGCCTGCCCGGTGATGCCGCGCGCGGCCTCGGAGGCGAGGAACGGGACGAGGGCCGCGCAGTCCTCGGGAGTGCCGAAGCCCTCGCCCTTGCGCAGGAAGTCCGGCAGCGGCTCGCCGTTCTTCATGGCCTCGATGTACGGGGCGAAGGCGGGGATGGTCTCGGTCATCGCGGTGGCGGCGACCGGCACGATCGCGTTGACGGTGATGTTCGCGCGGCCCAGCTCCATGGACCAGGTGCGGGCCATGGCGGCGATGCCGGCCTTGGCGGCGGCGTAGTTGGTCTGCCCGAAGTTGCCGCGCTGCCCGGCCGGGGAGCCCACCAGGATCAGGGAGCCGCCCTCGCCCTGCTCGCGCATCCGGACCGCGGCGGCACGGGCGCAGGTGAAGGTGCCCTTGAGGTGGGTGCTGATCACCGCGTCGAAGTCGTCGTCGGTCATCTTCCACAGCACCTTGTCGCGCAGGATGCCCGCGTTGGTGACCAGGACGTCGAGCCGGCCGAACTCCTCGACGGCCCGCCCCACCAGTCGGTCGGCGGCCTCGGTGGTGCCGACCGCGACCACCTCGGCAACGGCCGTGCCGCCCGCCTCGGTGATGGACTTGACGGCCTGCTCGGCCACGGTCTCGTCGACGTCGTTGACGACCACGGACGCGCCATGGGCGGCGAGGGCGTGGGCGTAGGCGAGGCCGAGGCCCCGGCCACTGCCGGTGACGACGGCGGCCTTGCCGGTGAGATCGATGCTGGGCACGGGCGAGTCCCTTCGCAAGTGATGCGTGTGATGCGGCTACGAGACCGAAGCTAAGAGCAATAATTGTTCTCGTCAATAGTTGTTGCCGACCGGTAGGTGCGAGAGACTGGGGTCGACCCGCAGAAGACCGCCCCCAGCCGGGGACCTCGACCAGGGAGCCCGCCATCGCCCGCCAGCAGCCCACCCCGAACGCAGCCCCGATCGACGCGCACGAACCATGGATGCGCGGACTGCACGCGGACACCGGCTACCTCCTGTACCGACTGGGCCTGCGCTCGGGGCAGTTGTTCAACGCGTTCCTCCAGGAGTCGGGCCTGCGCCTGCGCCACTACGCGGTGCTGCGCTTCCTCGCCACCTCTCAGGGCGCCCTCCAGCGCGAGCTGAGCGAACGGCTGGGCTACGACCCGAGCGCGATCGTCGGACTCGTCGACGACCTGGAGAAGCTGGGCTTCGCGGAGCGCCGGCCCGCACCCGAGGACCGCCGCAGCCGGATCGTCGTCCTCACCGAGGCCGGCCGCGCGTTTCTGCGCGACACCGACGAGGCGGGCCTGCACGTCACGAACGACCTGCTGGAGCCGCTCGACCCGGCCGAGCGGGAAACCCTGCACGCACTGCTGCTGCGGATCGCGGAGCCCGACTCCCGGAGCTGATGTTGTGCAAATGATTGACGGCCGCAAAATGTCTGCCTAACTTCAGCCGGGCATCGGCGCGGTCCCCCGCCGGTGCACTTCCACGGCATCGGTCCAGGGAGCTCACCGTGCAGCCATCCCGCTCATCCGCCCGTCAATCGTCCCCGGAATCACGGCAGTTGCGCCGCGTCGCACTGTCCGGACTGCTCGGCACGGCAGTGGAGTTCTACGACTTCCTCGTGTACGGCACCGTCGCCGCGCTCGTCTTCGGCGATCTGTTCTTCCCCGACGCCGACCCCGCGGTCGGCACCATCGCGGCTTTCGGCACCTTCGCCGCGGGCTATGTGGCCCGCCCGCTGGGCGGCATCGTCTTCGGCCACTTCGGCGACCGGGTCGGCCGCAAGTCGATGATGCTGCTGACCATGGTCCTGATGGGCTGCGGCAGTTTCCTCATCGGCCTGCTGCCGACCTACGACGCGATCGGCGTGTGGGCACCCGTCCTGCTGGTCACCCTGCGGGTGGTGCAGGGCATCGCGATCGGCGGCGAGTGGGGCGGCGCGACCCTGATGGTCGTCGAGCACGCCGAGCGTGCCCACGGGTCCCGGCGCGGCCTGTGGTCCAGCTTCACCATGCTCGGCGCCCCGCTCGGCTCCGTGCTCTCCGCGGGAGTGGTCACCCTGGTCTCCGCACTGCCCGACGAGCAGTTCCGCTCCTGGGGCTGGCGAGTGCCGTTCCTGCTCAGCATCGCGCTGCTGGCCGTCGGCCTGTTCGTCCGGCTGAAGGTCGCGGAGAGTCCGCTGTTCGCCGCGGCGGGGCGCGCGCCGGTGGACAAGCCACCGGTCGTGGAGGTGCTGCGCCGCCCGAAGCCGGTGCTGCTCGCGGCGGGCGTCGGCATCGGCGCGTTCACGGCCCAGTCGCTGCTGACCGGGTTCATGATCTCGTACGCCGTCCAACAGGGCTACAGCCGACCGCAGGTGCTCACCGCGGTGACCGTCGCTTCCTGCGTGGCGCTGCTGGTGCTGCCGCTGGCCTCGGCGCTGTCCGACCGGGTCGGCCGCCGCCCGGTGGTGCTGGCCGGCGCCGTCGCCTCAGCCGCGCTCGCCTTCCCGGTGCTCGCCCTGGTGAACTCCGGCTCCCCCGGCCTGCTGATCCTCGCCCTGGCGCTCGGTCACGGTGTCGCCCAGTCCACGATGTACGGCCCGCTGGGCGCCCTGCTCACCGAGATGTTCGGCACCCGCGTGCGCTACACCGGCGCCTCCCTCGGATACCAGGCCGCGACCCTGGTGGGCGCCGGGTTCTCCCCGCTGATCGCGAGCAGTCTGCTCGCCTCGTCCGGCGGCAGCAGCGCCCCCGTCTCCCTGCTGCTGTGCGGCGGCGCGGCGATCACCGCGCTCACCGTGTGGCGGGTGCGCGAGACGCACACCGACGCCCTGGAATCCCCCGCGGCCCGAGCCGCCGCCCCCACCCCGGAAGGGACGCCCCGTTGAGAGCCCGTATCGCACTGCTGGCCGTGTCCTTGTGCGCCGTGACGGCGCTGCCGGCGCAGGCCGCCACCGACTCGCACATCGAGGGCCGACTTCCCTCCGGCGCCACCTACTTGATGGACGTCCCCGCCGCCTGGAACGGCACCGTCCTGCTCTACAGCCACGGCTACCGTGCCGCAGGCTGGCCCAACCCCGCGCAGAACGCGCCCGGTTCACAGACCCGGGACGAACTCCTCGCCGACGGCTACGCGCTGATCGGCTCCTCGTACGCCACGAACGGCTGGGCCGTCACCGACGCCGTCCCCGACCAGCTCGCCACCCTGGACCTGTTCACGACGCGGTTCGGCACGGCCCGGCGAACGCTCGCCTGGGGCACCTCCTACGGCGGGCTCGTCACGACCACCCTGGCCGAGCGGCACGCGGACCGCTTCGACGGCTCGCTGTCCATGTGCGGGCTGGTGCAGGGCGGGGCCGCCAACTGGAACAGCACGCTCGATCCGGTGTTCGCACTGAAGGCGCTGCTCGCTCCCGGGGAGAGCATCCCGCTCACCGGGTTCGCCGACCAGGCGGCCGCGCAGAGCGCCGCGAGCGCGCTCACCGCGAAGGTGACCGCCGCCCAGCAGACCGACGAGGGGCGGGCCCGTATCGCTCTCGCCGCCGCCCTGCACAACATCCCCGGGTACAACGACGCCGCGCAACCGAAACCCGGGCCGACCGACTGGGACGCCCAGCAGGCCAACCAGTACGCGGCCGTCACCGGCCTGCTCCAGCTGCCCGCCTTCAGCTGGCGGCAGGAGGCCGAGCGGCGGGCCGGCGGGAACCCGTCGTGGAACACCGGCGTCGACTACACGGCGATGCTGCACCGCTCGCCCGTGTACAAGGAGGTCACCGAGCTCTACAAGAAGGCGGGACTGTCACTGCGGGCCGACCTCACAGCCCTGAACCGGGCGCCCCGGATCTCCGCCGACCCGGCAGCCGTACGGTGGATGCGGGACACCAGCGTGTTCAAGGGCCGGCTCACCGACCCCCAGCTCAACATCCACACGACCGGCGACGCGCTGATCCCCGTCCAGGCCGAGAGCGCCTACCGGCGGGCCGCCGCCGCGGCCGGCACCGGCCGACTCCTCGCCCAGGCCTACGTCGACGGTCCCGGGCACTGCACCTTCACCCCGGGCGAGACCCTCGCCGCCCTGCGCACCCTGGAGCACCGTCTGACAACGGGCCACTGGGACGCCTCCGCCGACGCCCTCGACACCCGCGCGCGCCAGGAGGAGCCGACGGCCGAACCCCGGTACGTGACCTATCGCCCGACGCCGTATCCCCGCCCGTACGACCTCGCCCATCCGAGGGACGCCCGGCCATGAGATCACCTCGTGCCGATATCCCTCTCACCGGTGAGGCCCGCCCCCGGCCACCTCGGGATACTGGAACGGCCCTTGCCCCGAGGAGCCGCCATGTCCGCCCGGTCCTGGATCACGCCTGCCGTCGCCCGACTGCGCACGACGCATCCGTACGTCGTCGACGCGGCGCTCGCCGCACTGGTGCTGTTCGCGACCTCCCTGCAGTGGATCTTCCCCGGCGGGAAGGACGAGCCGCTGTCCTGGCAGGGCTACCTGCTCGGGGCGGCGACCGCGGTGCCGTTGGTGTGGCGGCGGCGGGCACCGTTCGGGACGGCGTGCGCCGTGTCGGTCGCGACCCCCGCGATGGCGGTCTACCACGCGCCGCCCCCGGATGTCGAATACGGCGGCCTCGTCGTCCTGTACACCGTCGCAGCCCTGTGTCCGCCCTGGCAGCGGCGAGTGATGCTGGTGGGCTGGCTGGCGGGGGTCGCGCTCACCATGATGCACACGGACAAGACCGAGCCCTTCGAGTACGCCTTCCACCTGATGGGCGTCGTCTGCGCCTACGCGCTCGGGATGCTCGAACGCGTCCAGCGCGCCTACACCGCGGAGTTGGAGGACCGGGCCCGGCGGCTGGAACGGGAACGCGCCGCCGACGCCGAGCGGGCCCGGACGCAGGAGCGCGCCCGGATCGCCCGGGACATGCACGACATCCTCGCCCACGCGGTCAGCCTGATGGTGGTGCAGGCCGAAGCCGGTCCGGTCGTCGTCCGCAACGATCCGGCCCGCGCCGAGGCCGCGTTCGACGCGATCGCCACGAGCGGGCGGGACGCCATGGCCCAACTGCGCCGCATCCTCGGCGTCCTGAAGGAGGAGGAGGCGGGCGGCGCCTCGCGGCGGCTGCCGCAGCCCGGGGTCTCTGCGCTTGTGGAGCTGGTCCGCCAGGTCGGGGAGTCCACCGGCCTGCGGGTGGAGCTGCGGACCTCCGGCGAACCCCGCCCGCTGCTCCCGGACACCGAGGTCGCCGCGTACCGCGTCGTCCAGGAGGCGCTCACCAACACCGTGAAGCACGCGTACGCTTCCTCCGCGACGGTCGAACTCGACTGGACGGAGGACGCGTTGACACTGGCGGTCACGGACGACGGACGCGGGCCCACGGCCCCGGGCGGCGGGCACGGGCTGATCGGCATCCGGGAGCGGGCCGCCGCCTGCGGGGGCAGCGCCGAGGCCGGGCGCGGTCCGCACGGCGGTTTCCGGGTCGTCGTACGGCTGCCGGACGACGACCGACAGGCGGCCCTGGGGTGAGCATCCGTGTGGTCGTCGCCGACGACCAGGAGCTGGTCCGCAGCGGCTTCAGCATGATCCTCGAGGCGCAGCCGGACATCGAGGTGGTCGCCGAGGCCGGCGACGGCGCCGAGGCGGTCGACGCCGTGCGGCGGCACACGCCGGACGTGCTGCTCCTCGACATCCGGATGCCGGTCATGGACGGCCTGGAGGCGGCCCGGCAGGTGTGCTCGCAGTCCGGCTGCAAGGTCGTCATGCTGACCACGTTCGACCTGGACGAGTACGTGTACGAGGCGCTGTGCGCCGGCGCCAGCGGGTTCCTGTTGAAGGACGTGCGCCGGGACGACCTCGTGCACGCGGTGCGGGTGGTCGCGGCCGGCGACTCGCTGCTCGCGCCGGCGGTCACCCGGCGGCTGGTCGCGGACATCGTGCGGCGCCGCCGGGAGGAGGCCGCCGCCGAGGTGACGCCGCAGCAGCTGGACCTGCTGACGGCGCGCGAGGTGGAGACGCTGCGGATGCTCGCCCGCGGACTGTCCAACGCGGAGATCGCCACGACCCTGTTCGTCAGCGAACACACCGTCAAGACCCACGTCAGCAACGTACTGAGCAAGCTGGGCCTCAGGGACCGGGTACAGGCCGTGATCTGCGCGTACGAGACCGGACTGGTGACCCCCGGCTCCCCCTAGCGAGGGAGCGCCGGCCGCGTCTCCCCCGTACGGCGGAGGCCTCGAAACCGCTCCCGTCGGCGATCCGTTGGCATCCCCCTCGGCAGGAGTCTGAGGGCGTTCGAAGCCTACGATCCGCCGGGAGGGACCGTGCTCTCCACGCTCGCCCGGGCGGCGACCCGCCGCCCGCTGACCGTCATCCTGCTGTGGGTGCTCTTTCTGCTGCTCGGGTTCGGGCTCGGGACGGGCGTCTTCGCGCGGCTCTCCGACGAGGTGCCGAACGTTCCGGGCACCGAGTCGGAGCGGGCCGCGCAGTATCTCGACCGCGTCGACCCGACCGGCGAGTCGATCACCGCCGTCGTCGAAGGCGGCGCGGTCTCCGACCCTGCGCTGCGTGGCGAGGTCGACCGGGCCGTCGCCGAGGTGCGAGAGGTGCCCGGCGTCGCGGCCGTGCCCGACCCCTTCACTACTCCGGGCCTGGTCTCCGAGGACGGGCACGCCCGGCTCATCCCCGTCACCCTTGAGGGCGGACTCGACGACGACGCCGAGGAGCGGGCGGTGGACGACGCCTCCGCCCGCATCCACCAGATCGACGCGCCGGACGTCCATGTGAGCGGCGGCCCGCTGCTCGGACAGCAACTCGGCGAACGCGCCCAGGAGGACGTGGCGAACGCCGAGCTGATCTCCCTGCCGGTCGTCCTCGTTCTGCTGGTGGTGATCTTCGGCGGGCTGCGCGCGGCGGGGCTGCCGCTGCTCGTCGCGGTCAGCGGGATCGCGGGAGCGTTCCTGGCGCTGTTCGGGTTCAGCCAGGTCACGGACATCTCGGTGTACGCGGTCCAGGTCACCACCATGCTGGGGCTCGGGCTCGCCGTGGACTACGCCCTGCTGATGCTGGTCCGCTTCCGCGAGGAGCGGCGGCACACCGACGACGTGGTCGAGGCCGTGCACCGGACGGTCGCGGCGGCGGGCCGGACGGTGCTCTTCTCGGGGCTCACCGTGGCGGTCAGCCTGACCGGACTGCTGGTCTTCCCGAGCG
This sequence comes from Streptomyces sp. NPDC059866, assembly GCF_042731325.1. Taxonomy (NCBI): domain Bacteria; kingdom Bacillati; phylum Actinomycetota; class Actinomycetes; order Kitasatosporales; family Streptomycetaceae; genus Streptomyces; species Streptomyces sp. NPDC059866. The sequence continues at coordinate 127,617 of NZ_JBHWJT010000002.1, forward strand.
TGTTCCTGCGCAGCATGGGCCTCGCCGTGGCCGCGGTGGTGGTGATCGACATGCTGGCCGCGCTCACCCTGCTGCCGGCGCTGCTCACCCGGTTCGGCGGGAGGATCGCCCCGGCCAAGGCCCGGCCGAAGGGCGAGGAGGGCCGTGTCTTCGCACGCCTGGCACGCTTCTCGGCGCGCAACCGCGTCGCCGTACTCGCCGTGGTCGTCCCGGCCCTGCTGGTGCTGGCGCTGCCGGTCACCGGCATGCGGATCAGCATCGGGGACGCCCGGCAACTGCCGACGGACACCGAGGCACGGCACTTGTACGACACCGTGGAGGCGCACTTCCCGCCGGGCGCCGGGGTCGATCCGGTCACCGTGGTCCTGAGGCCGGGGACGGACGCGGCGACCGCCGAGCGGATCCGGACCCTGGCCCCGGGCGCCCAGTCCCGTGAACTGCCCGGCGGCACGACCGTCGTCGAACTGCCGCCGTCGGGCAGTGTGGACGGCGACGCGGCGACCGACCTGGTCCGCGAGGTGCGGGAGGTCCGCGGGGACGAACCCGTCGAGGTGACCGGTGTCGCGGCCCGACTGGTCGACTTCCGCGAGATGCTCGCCGACCGGGCGCCCTGGGCTGCGGCGACCGTTCTCGCCGGCATCTTCGCGCTGCTGTTCGCGTTCACCGGCTCGGTGCTGATCCCGGTGCGCACCATCGCGACCACGCTGCTCAGCCTGGCCGCCGCGCTCGGCGTGGTGGTGTGGGTGTTCCAGGACGGGCATCTGGCCGGGCTGCTGGGCGCCGAGGGCCTCGACGCGCTGAGCCTGACCGCGCCACCGCTGATCATCGCGATCGCCTTCGGACTCGCCATGGACTACGAGCTGTTCATCCTCGCCCGGATGCGCGAGGCCCGGCGGCTGGGCGAGGCCGACCAGGAGGCCGTGGTGACCGGGCTGCGCCGCTCCGGCCGCGTGGTGACCTGCGCCGCGCTGTTGCTCGCGGTGGTCTTCGGCGCCTTCATGACCGGCGGCTTCTCGCCCATCCTGCAGATCGGTCTGGGCCTCACCCTCGCCGTGCTGATCGACGCGACGGTCGTCCGGATGCTGCTCGTCCCGGCGACCATGGCGCTGCTCGGACGGCACGCATGGTGGGCGCCGAAGCCCCTGCGCAAGGCGCACGACCGGTTCGGACTGCAGGAGGAGGCACCGCAGCGCGTCCGGGTGACGGAGCCGGTCTGAGCCACGGAGGAGGACGGGGCCGGGCGCGTCGGTGCGCCCGGTCCCCGTCGGGAACGTACCGAACACCGTCCCTTCATCACTTGAACTCCCATGCCCCGCACGGACTTTCTCGGCTGCACCTCTTGACGACTGGAGTACCCGAGAGGACATTGTCCGCGCAGCCATTGTCTGAGAGCGCTCTCAGAACTCCCCTCGGGCGCTCCCGGACAGGCATCCGCGCACCCCCACTCCGTACCGAGAGGCACCCCATGAGCGAAACCTCCGGCACACCCGGCAGACGCCGGACCTTCCGACGGGCCCTGGTCGCCGGCCTCAGCACGCTGGGCCTCGCGGCGCTGGTCGCCACGGCCGTGACGCCGTCCGCGACCGCTGCCGCGCCGCCGCCCCCGTCGGGCTGGACGCAGGTCTTCGTCGACGACTTCGAAGGCGCCGCGGGCTCCGGCGTCAACACGGCCAACTGGCAGTACGCCACCGGGACTTCGTACCCGGGCGGCCCCGCCAACTGGGGCACCGGCGAGATCGAGACGATGACCTCCAGCACCAACAACGTCGCCCTCGACGGCAGCGGCAACCTCCGTATCACCCCGCGCCGCGACGCCGCCGGCAACTGGACCTCCGGCCGTATCGAGACCAACCGCACCGACTTCCAGCCCCCGGCCGGCGGCAGACTCCGGGTCGAGGCCCGCATCCAGATGCCCAACGTCACCGGCGCCGCCGCCCGCGGCTACTGGCCCGCCTTCTGGATGCTGGGCGCACCCTTCCGCGGCAACTACTGGAACTGGCCGGGCGTCGGCGAGCTGGACATCTTGGAGAACGTCCAGGGCCTCAACACCGTCTGGGCGACCATGCACTGCGGCACCTCACCCGGCGGCCCCTGCAACGAGACCACCGGCATCGGCGGTTCCACCACCTGCCCCGGCGCCAGCTGCCAGTCCGGCTTCCACACGTATCGCATGGAGTGGGACCGCTCGACGAGCGTCGAGGAGATCCGTTTCTACGTCGACGGCACCAACTACCACACCGTGCGCGAGAACCAGGTCGACGCGACGACATGGGCGAACGCCACGGAGCACGGTTTCTTCATCATCCTGAACGTGGCGATGGGCGGCGGCTTCGTGGACGCCTTCGGCGGCGGACCGGACGCCGCGACGGTGCCGGGCCACTCGATGGTCGTCGACTACGTCCAGGTGCTGTCGGCCGGTGGGAGCGGTACCACGCCTCCCCCGACCGGCAACCGGGACGCCTACAGCGCCATCCAGGCCGAGTCCCACGACGGCCAGTCCGGCACGATGACCGAGTCGACCTCCGACACGGGCGGCGGCCAGAACATCGGAGCGCTGGCCAACGGCGACTGGGCGCTCTACCGGGGCGTCACCTTCGGCTCCACGGCGGCCACACAGTTCAACGCCCGGGTCGCGAGCGGTGCGGGCTCCGGCGTGAGCGGCCTGGTCGAGGTGCGCCTGGACAGCCGCAGCAGCGCGCCCGTCGGGAGCTTCGCCGTCGGCAACACCGGCGGCTGGCAGTCCTGGCGTACGGTCCCGGCGAACATCAGCTCCGTCACGGGCACGCACGACGTGTATCTGACCTTCACCAGCGGCCAGCCGGCCGACTTCGTGAACGTGAACTGGTTCAACTTCGGGCGCTGAGCGGCTGTTTACGCCGAAACGGGCCCCACGCGCGCGTGGGGCCCGTTTTCGTTGTCACCGCAACTCCGCCCGGAACACCGCCGGTGTCATGTCCGTGTGCTGGTGGAAGAACTTGGAGAAGTTCGCCGCGTCGGGGAAGCCGACCGCCGCGCCGACGCGGCCGATGGGCAGGTCGGTGTGGGCGAGGAGGCGTTTGGCCTCCAGGATCACCCGCTTGTCGATGAAGGCCTTCGGTGTCTCGCCGGTGGCGGCGCGGACCGCGCGGACGAGGGTGCGGCGGGAGTAGCCGAGGGCGTCGGCGTAGGCGCTGACGCTGTGGTTGGTGGCGAAGCCCTGCTCGACCGCGTCGCGGAAGAGGGTGAAAGTGGTGTCCGCCTGCTGCCGGGCCGCCTCCGCGGAGCTGGCCGCGAGGTGCGCGAGGCGCAGCAGGAACGCGGTCAGGGTGTGGCGCAGGACGGCGGTGTGCAGGCTGAGCGGGAGGGTCTCGGTGTCCTCGTACTCGCGTTGCAGCTGGTCGAGGGCCGCACGCAGGGCGGCGAGCCGGGCCTCGTCGGGGTGCAGCAGGGGCGGCAGGTCGTAGCGGTACAGGCCGGTGGCCTCGACGGTGGCGCGCGGCAGGAAGCCGGGTTGCATGGTCAGGACGATTCCGCGGTACTCGCTCATGTCCGTGAAGCGGTGCACCTGTCCCGGGCGGATCCACAGCACGTCGCCGGCCGTCGCCTCGTACTCGGCGAAGTCGATCATGTGGCGTACGGGTCCGCCGCTGAAGATCATCACGATGTGGAAGTCGATGCGGTGGATGCGCTCCAGCGGCGCCTCGGCGTGCCAGGTACGGCCCTCGCCCATCGGGCCGACCTGTACGCCCACACCGGAGACGCTCCGCTCCACCGGGAAAGGGAACGTTCTGATCCCGCCGTCATCTCCGTCTTGGATGGTTATGCCCGCCATGCCCTGCTCGCGCCGCCTTGGTCTCGCGCCGTACCGGTCTCCGTGTCCCACTTTCACCACAGGCTGGCACACCCGGACCTTCCCACGAAAAAGTCAGACTTTTAGAGTCGTACGCGTCCGACCAGCTGAAACGCTGGCTCCGATAACCTTTTGAAGAGGACTGCCTACAGATGAGCACGCAGACACCCGACAGTTTCGAGTGGACCGACCTCGACCGGCGTGCCGTCGACACCGCCCGTCTGCTGGCGGCGGATGCCGTCCAGCAGGTCGGGAACGGCCATCCCGGCACCGCGATGAGCCTCGCCCCGGCGGCGTACACGATCTTTCAGAAGGTGATGCGACACGACCCTGCCGACCCGGAGTGGGCGGGCCGTGACCGCTTCGTCCTCTCCCCCGGCCACACCTCGCTCACTCTCTACACGCAGCTCTTCCTCGCCGGGTACGAGCTGGAGCTCGACGACCTGAGGGCGTTCCGCACGCACGGGTCGAAGACGCCGGGCCACCCCGAGTACGGGCACACCGCGGGCGTGGAGACGACCACCGGCCCGCTCGGCCAGGGCGTCGCCAACGCCGTCGGCATGGCGATGGCCGCCCGCTACGAGCGCGGCCTGTTCGACCCCGACGCGCCGGCCGGTGAGTCGCCGTTCGACCACACCATCTGGGCGATCGTCTCCGACGGGGACCTGGAGGAGGGCGTCTCCGCCGAGGCCTCGTCCCTGGCCGGCCACCAGAAGCTCGGCAACCTCGTCTTCCTCTACGACGACAACCACATCTCCATCGAGGGCGACACCGCCACCGCCTTCTCCGAGGACGTGCTGAAGCGGTACGAGGCCTACGGCTGGCACACGCAGCGTGTGGAGCCCGCCGAAAGCGGCGACATCGACGTGGCCGCGCTGTACACGGCGCTCAGGACGGCGCAGGCCGAGACCGGGCGCCCCTCCATCATCGCGCTGCGCACGATCATCGCCTGGCCGGCGCCGAACGCGCAGAACACCGAGGCCTCGCACGGCTCCGCCCTCGGCGAGGACGAGGTCGCGGCCACCAAGCGCGTGCTGGGCTTCGACCCGGCGAAGACCTTCGAGGTCACCGACGAGGTCCTCGCCCACACGCGTCGGGCGCTCGACCGGGGCGCCGACGCCCACGCCGCCTGGGACAAGCGGATCGCCGCGTGGCGGGACGCCGACCCCGAGCGCGCCGCCGAGTTCGACCGGATCAGCAAGGGCGAGCTGCCCACCGGCTGGGAGGAGAAGGTCCCGGTCTTCGAGGCGGGCAAGGCGGTCGCCACGCGTGCCGCGTCCGGCAAGGTGCTCCAGGCACTCGGCGCCGTGATCCCCGAGCTGTGGGGCGGCTCCGCCGACCTGGCCGGCTCGAACAACACCACCATCGACAAGACCTCGTCCTTCCTGCCGAAGGGCAATCCGCTGCCGGAGGCCGACCCGTACGGCCGTACGATCCACTTCGGCATCCGCGAGTTCTCGATGGCCGCGGAGATGAACGGCATCGCGCTGCACGGCAACACCCGTATCTACGGCGGCACGTTCCTGGTGTTCTCCGACTACATGCGCAACGCGGTGCGCATGTCCGCACTGATGCAGCTTCCGGTGACGTACGTCTGGACGCACGACTCCATCGGCCTCGGCGAGGACGGCCCCACCCACCAGCCCGTCGAGCACCTGGCCGCCCTGCGCGCCATCCCGGGCCTGAACATCGTGCGCCCGGCGGACGCCAACGAGACGGCGATCGCCTGGGCCGAGATCCTCAGGCGGCACGCCACCCACCCCGCCCCGCACGGCCTCGCGCTCACCCGGCAGGGCGTACCGACGTACGAGCCGAACGAGGACGCGGCGCGCGGCGGTTACGTGCTGTTCGAGTCCTCGACCGGGGCTCCGGACGTGATCCTGATCGCCACCGGCTCCGAGGTGCAGCTCGCCGTTGCCGCGCGGGAGCAGTTGGAAGCCGAGGGGATCGGCGCGCGGGTGGTGTCGATGCCGTCCGTGGAGTGGTTCGAGGAGCAGCCCCGCGAGTACCGCGAGAGTGTCCTTCCGCCGTCCGTGAAGGCGCGTGTCGCTGTCGAGGCGGGGGTGGGTCTGACGTGGTACCGCTTCGTAGGTGACGCAGGACGCATCGTCTCCCTCGAACACTTCGGCGCCTCCGCCGACGCGAAGACCCTGTTCACCGAGTTCGGCTTCACCGCCGAGAACGTCGCCGCAGCCGCCAGGGAATCACTGGCTGCCGCGCGTGGTTGATCCGATCGCCAGAAAGAAGATGATCACTGTGACCGAAGCATCCGCCACCGCGGGAGCCCTCAAGCGCCTCTCCGACGAGGGCGTGTCGATCTGGCTGGACGACCTGTCGCGCAGGCGCATCACGTCCGGCAACCTCGCCGAACTCATCGACACGAAGCACGTCGTGGGCGTCACCACCAACCCGTCCATCTTCCAGGCCGCCATCGGCTCCGGTGAGGGCTACGAGGAGCAGCTCACCGACCTCGCCGTGCGCGGCGTCACCGTCGACGAGGCCGTCCGCATGATGACCACCGCCGACGTCCGCTCCGCCGCCGACATCCTGCGCCCCGTGTACGACGCGACCGGCGGCCGGGACGGCCGGGTCTCCATCGAGGTCGACCCGCGCCTCGCCCACAACACGGCGGCCACCGTCGCCGAGGCCCGCCAGCTCGCCTGGCTGGTCGACCGGCCCAACGTCATGATCAAGATTCCGGCGACCAAGGCGGGCCTCCCGGCGATCACCGAGGTCATCGGCGCCGGCATCAGCGTCAACGTCACGCTGATCTTCTCGCTGGAGCGCTACCGCGAGGTCATGGACGCCTACCTGGCCGGCCTGGAGAAGGCGCAGGCGGCGGGCCTGGACCTGTCCGCCATCCACTCCGTGGCGTCCTTCTTCGTCTCCCGGGTCGACAGCGAGATCGACAAGCGCCTGACGCTGCTGGGCACGGACGAGGCCCTCGCGCTCAAGGGCCGGGCGGCGCTCGCCAACGCGCGGCTGGCCTACGAGGCGTACGAGGAGGTGTTCGCCGGTGAGCGCTGGCTCGCCCTGACCGGCTCCCGCGCCAACAAGCAGCGCCCGCTGTGGGCCTCGACCGGCGTGAAGGACCCCGCCTACAAGGACACCCTGTACGTCGAGGACCTGGTCGCCCCCGGCACGGTCAACACGATGCCGGAAGCCACGCTGAACGCCACCGCCGACCACGGCAACATCCACGGCGACACGGTGACCGGCGGCTACGCGCAGGCCCGCGCCGACCTCGCCGCCGTCGAGCGGCTCGGCATCTCCTACGACGAGGTCGTCCAGCAGCTGGAGGACGAGGGCGTCGCCAAGTTCGAGGTGGCCTGGCAGGACCTGCTGGACGCCGTCACGAAGTCACTGACCGGCAAGGAGGTTGACGGGGAATGAGCGAGAAGCTTTCCGAGACGTCGGCTGCGGAGAACGAGGTGACCGAGGTGACCGCGCCTCAGGAGCCCGGAGCCCAGCAGCCCGAGGCGTCCCCGCAGGGGATCGCCGCCCCCGCCTCCGACTGGTCGAACCCCCTCCGCGACCCCCGGGACCGCCGCCTCCCCCGGATCGCCGGCCCGTCCGGCCTCGTCATCTTCGGCGTCACCGGCGACCTGTCCCGCAAGAAGCTGATGCCGGCCGTCTACGACCTGGCGAACCGCGGCCTGCTGCCTCCGGGCTTCTCACTCGTCGGGTTCGCCCGCCGGGACTGGGAGGACCAGGACTTCGCGCAGGTGGTGCACGACGCGGTCCGCGAGTACGCCCGTACGGAGTTCCGCGAGGAGGTCTGGCAGCAGCTGGCCGAGGGCATGCGCTTCGTCCCGGGCGACTTCGACGACGACGACGCGTTCAAGCAACTGCGCAGCTCCATCGAGGAGTTGGATGCCTCCCGGGGCACCAGCGGCAACTACGCCTTCTACCTCTCCGTGCCGCCGAAGTTCTTCCCCAAGGTCGTCCAGCAGCTGAAGAAGCACGGGCTGGCGGGCGCGCCCGAGGGCTCCTGGCGCCGCGCGGTCATCGAGAAGCCGTTCGGCCACGACCTGAGGTCGGCCGAGGAGCTGAACAGGATCGTGCACGACGTGTTCGAGCCGGACCAGGTGTTCCGTATCGACCACTACCTCGGCAAGGAGACGGTCCAGAACATCCTGGCGCTCCGCTTCGCCAACCAGATGTTCGAGCCGATCTGGAACCGCAGTTACGTCGACCATGTGCAGATCACGATGGCCGAGGACATCGGCATCGGCGGCCGGGCCGGCTACTACGACGGCATCGGCTCGGCCCGTGACGTCATCCAGAACCACCTGCTCCAGCTGATGGCGCTCACCGCGATGGAGGAGCCCGCCTCCTTCGACGCCGCCTCGCTGCTGATGGAGAAGCTGAAGGTGCTGAAGGCGGTGAAGCTGCCGGGGGACCTCGGCAAGCACACCGTGCGCGCCCAGTACGCGGCCGCCTGGCAGGGCGGCGAGAAGGTGCGCGGCTACCTCGAGGAGGACGGTATCGACCCGGCCTCCGTGACCGACACGTACGCCGCGATCAAGCTGAACGTCGACAACCGCCGCTGGGCGGGCGTCCCGTTCTACCTGCGCACCGGCAAGCGGCTCGGCCGCCGGGTGACGGAGATCGCGGTGGTCTTCCAGCGCGCCCCGCACTCCCCCTTCGACTCCACGGCCACCGAGGAGCTGGGCCAGAACGCCGTCGTCATCCGGGTCCAGCCGGACGAGGGCATGACGGTCCGGTTCGGTTCGAAGGTGCCGGGCACGTCGATGGAGATCCGGGACGTGACGATGGACTTCGCCTACGGCGAGTCGTTCACGGAGTCCAGCCCCGAGGCGTACGAGCGGCTCATCCTGGACGTCCTCCTGGGGGATGCCAACTTGTTCCCCCGCCATCAGGAAGTGGAAGAGTCCTGGAGGATCCTCGACCCGATCGAGGAGTACTGGGCGACGCACGGCAGGCCGGCGCGGTACACGTCGGGCAGCTGGGGCCCCGAGGAAGCCGACGAGATGCTCGCACGAGACGGACGGAGCTGGCGCAGGCCATGAAGATCGACCTGACCGACACCACGGCAAGCAAGATCAACAAGGCGCTGGTGCAGGGCCGCCGCGCCATCGGTACACCCGCGGTGGGCATGGTCCTGACGATGGTCATCGTCACGGACGAGGAGAACGCCTACGACGCGATCAAGGCGGCCGAGGAGGCCTCGCACGAGCACCCCTCGCGCACCCTGGTCGTCATCAAGCGGCACGCCCGCACCCCCCGGGACCGCACCCAGTCCCGCCTCGACGCCGAGGTCCGGGTGGGCGCCGACGCCGGAACCGGTGAGACGGTCGTCCTGCGGACCTACGGCGAGGTGTCCGACCACGCCGACTCCGTCGTCCTGCCGCTGCTGCTGCCGGACGCGCCGGTCGTCGTGTGGTGGCCGGTGGATGCGCCCAAGGTGCCCGCCAAGGACCCGCTGGGGGCACTCGCCCAGCGCCGGATCACCGACATGTACGCCGTCGAGACGCCGCTGGCCGCGCTGGAGGACCGCCTCCACTCGTACGCGCCCGGTGACACCGACCTCGCGTGGACCCGGCTCACGCCCTGGCGTTCGATGCTGGCCGCCGCTCTGGACCAGGCCAAGCTGCGGATCACCTCGGCGGCCGTGGAGAGCGAGGCGGACAACCCCAGCGCCGAGCTGCTGGCCCGCTGGCTGGAGGCCCGGCTGCACGTCCGGGTCGACCGTGTGGAGACCGCGGGTCCGGTCGTCACCGGCGTCCGGCTGGGCACCGAGACCGGCGAGATCGTCATCGACCGGCCCGAGGGCCCGCTGGCCACGCTCACCCTGCCGGGCCAGCCGTCCCGCACGCTCGCGCTCAAGGTGCGCCCCACCTCCGAACTCATCGCCGAGGAGCTGCGGCGCCTCGACGCCGACGAGATGTACGCCGTCGCCCTGCGGGGCGAGGGCACCAAGGAGAGCCCCGCTCATGTCTGACCAGCCCCTGCTGACACGGCGGCCCGAGTGGGCCGCCCTGGAGGACCACCGCGCGGACGCACTGCAACGCCCGCGGCTGCGCGAGCTGTTCGCGGCGGACCCCGGGCGCGCGGAGCGGTACGTCGTACGCGTCGGCGACCTGCGCATCGACTACTCCAAGCACCTCATCACCGACGAGACGCTCGCCCTCCTCCAGGAACTCGCCACCGCCACCGATGTGTTCGGGCTGCGCGACGCCATGTTCCGCGGTGAGCGGATCAACATCACCGAGGACCGCGCCGTGCTCCACACCGCGCTGCGCGCCCCACGGGACGCGGTGATCGAGGTCGACGGCGAGAACGTGGTCCCCCAGGTCCACGCGGTGCTCGACAAGATGAGCGCCTTCGCCGACCGGGTCCGCTCCGGGAAGTGGACCGGCCACACCGGCAAGCGGATCAGGAACGTCGTCAACATCGGCATCGGCGGCTCGGACCTGGGCCCGGCGATGGCGTACGAGGCGCTGCGCGCATACACCGACCGCTCACTGACGTTCCGGTTCGTGTCGAACGTGGACGGCGCCGACCTGCACGAGGCGGTGCGGGACCTGGACCCGGCCGAGACGCTGTTCATCGTCGCGTCCAAGACGTTCACCACGATCGAGACGATCACCAACGCGACCTCCGCCCGCTCCTGGCTGCTGGCCGGGCTCGGCGGCGAGGAGAAGGCGGTCGCCAAGCACTTCGTCGCCCTGTCCACGAACGCGGGGAAGGTCACCGAGTTCGGCATCGACCCGGACAACATGTTCGAGTTCTGGGACTGGGTCGGCGGCCGCTACTCGTACGACTCGGCGATCGGTCTGTCCCTGATGATCGCGATCGGCCCGGAACACTTCCGGGAGATGCTCGACGGGTTCAGGATCGTCGACGAGCACTTCCGCAGCGCGCCCGCCGAGGCCAACGCCCCACTGATCCTGGGCCTGCTGGGCGTCTGGTACGGCAACTTCTTCGAGGCCCAGTCGCATGCGGTGCTGCCGTACAGCCACTACCTGTCCAAGTTCACGGCCTACCTGCAGCAGCTCGACATGGAGTCCAACGGCAAGTCGGTGGACCGCGACGGCCGCACCGTGGGCTGGGAGACCGGCCCGGTGGTGTGGGGCACGCCCGGCACCAACGGGCAGCACGCCTACTACCAGTTGATCCACCAGGGGACGAAGCTCATCCCGGCCGATCTGATCGGGTTCGCCCGGCCGGTCGCCGAGCTGAGCGACGAACTCAAGGCGCAGCACGACCTGTTGATGGCGAACCTGTTCGCGCAGGGACAGGCGCTCGCCTTCGGCAAGACCGCCGAGGAGGTGCGCGCGGAGGGCGTGCCCGAGGAGCAGGTGCCGCACCGCACCTTCAAGGGCAACCACCCGACCACCACGATCCTGGCCGCGGAGCTCACCCCGTCGGTCCTCGGCCAGCTGGTCGCGCTGTACGAGCACAAGGTGTTCGTCCAGGGCGCGATCTGGAACATCGACTCCTTCGACCAGTGGGGCGTGGAGCTGGGCAAGGTGCTCGCCAAGCGGGTCGAGCCCGCGCTGACCGAGGGCGCGGACGTGCCCGGTCTCGACCCCTCCACCGCCGCCCTCGTGGCCGCTTACCGCGATATCAGGAAGTGAACACCGTCATGACAACGATGCAGCTGGGTCTCATCGGTCTCGGCAAGATGGGCGGCAACATGCGCGAGCGGATCCGCCGCGCGGGCCACACCGTCATCGGCTACGACCGCAACCCCGAACTCTCCGACGTCTCCGGCCTCGCCGAACTGGTCGAGCGGCTCGACGCGCCGCGCACGGTCTGGGTGATGGTCCCGGCCGGCACCGCCACCCAGACCGTCATCGACGAACTCAAGGACCTGCTGTCCCCGGGTGACACGGTGGTCGACGGCGGCAACTCCCGTTGGACGGACGACGAGAAGCACGCCGCCGAACTCGGCATCAGGGGCATCGGCTTCGTCGACGCGGGCGTCTCCGGTGGTGTGTGGGGCCTGGAGAACGGCTACGCGCTGATGGTCGGCGGCGACAAGGAGCACGTGGAGCGGCTGAAGCCGATCTTCGAGGCGCTCAAGCCGGAGGGCCCCTACGGCTATGTCCACGCCGGCCGGGTCGGCGCCGGGCACTTCTCGAAGATGGTCCACAACGGCATCGAGTACGCCATGATGCAGGCCTACGCGGAGGGCTGGGAACTGCTGGAGAAGGTCAACTCGGTGGACAACGTCCGCGAGGTGTTCCGCTCCTGGCAGGAGGGCACCGTCATCCGCTCCTGGCTGCTCGACCTCGCGGTGCACGCCCTCGACGAGGACGAGCACCTGCACAAGCTGCGCGGGTACGCCGAGGACTCCGGCGAGGGCCGGTGGACGGTGGAGGCGGCGATCGACAACGCCGTGCCGCTGCCCGCGATCACGGCGTCGCTGTTCGCGCGGTTCGCCTCCCGGCAGGACGACTCCCCGCAGATGAAGATGATCGCGGCGCTGCGCAACCAGTTCGGCGGGCACGCCGTCGAGTCGAAGGAGTAGCCGGCCGTGGGGGATCTCCTGCTGGTCCGCCACGGGGAGACGGAGTGGAGCGTGTCGGGACAGCACACCAGCTGGACCGACCTGCCCCTCACCGGGCACGGCGAGGAACAGGCCAAGTCCCTCGCTCCCTCCCTCTCCGGCCGGACCTTCGCGCTCGCGCTCACCAGCCCGCTGGCCCGCGCGATACGCACCGCCGAACTGGCGGGCCTGACCGGGGCCGTACCCGACCCGGACCTGCACGAGTGGGACTACGGCGGCTACGAGGGTGTCACCACCCGCGAGATCCACCGCACCCGTCCCGACTGGTACCTGTGGACGGACGGCGTGCCGCCCGGCCCCCAGGGGCATCCCGGCGAGTCCCCGGCCGAGGTGGGCGCCCGTGCCGACCGTGTCCTGTCCCGGGTCGGCGACGCGCTCGCCGAGGGCGACGTGGTCCTCGTGGCCCACGCCCACTTCCTGCGCGTCCTGGCGGCCCGCCGGCTCGGGCTTCCGCCCGGGGACGGGCGGCTGTTCCAGCTGGCGACGGGGACGGTGAGCCGGCTGTCGACGGAGCACGGGCGGCCGGTCGTCGCGGAGTGGAACACCCGGCCGTAGGTGCTGTGTTGACACCCGTGGTTCGGTCGGGTCAGAGTCGCCGGCGATGGAGATCAACGATCTGACGGCGGCCGAACTACGGGTGTGGCGGGCCTTTCCGCGCGGGGAGTTCGTGGACTTCCGCACCGTCGACGACGAGGACCCGGCGACGGGGGCGGACTGGGGGCCCGAACGCACCCTGCGCGCCGCCGTGTTGAGATCGCTCCTCCTCAACGGACCGCAGGAGGACGGCGAAATAGCCTCGCTCAGTCTGGCGGGCGCCCGCATCACCGGAATGCTCGACCTGCAGTACGCGACGATCGACCACCCCGCCCGGCTGAGGCACTGCTACTTCGACGAAGTGCCGCGTTTCTACGGCTGCCGGCTTCGTGAGCTCAACCTGAGCGAGTCCGTCCTGCCGGGGCTCACCTCCCATGCCGTGCACGTGGAGGGCGTCCTGCGGATGACGCGCGCCCGGTTCCGGGGGGTGGTGCGGCTCGGCGGGGCCCAGATCGCCGGGAGCCTGTACATGGAGGGCGCGGAGATCGGCGCGCCGGACGCCCAGGAACCGGTGCTCCAGCTCAACCAGGTGACCGTGGGCGACGACCTGTGGGTCCCCGGCCTGCGCGTCCACGGGCAGATCAGGCTCAACGGCGCCGACGTCGGCGGGTCGGTCAACCTCAACGAGGCAGAGCTCAGCCATCTCGGACACGGCGCCCTCGACGCGGAGACGCTCAGCGTGGGAGGCCACTTCCTGATGCGGCAGGCGCGCGTGCAGGGGTGGATCGGTCTGCGTGGCGCCCGGATCGCGGGCCGGCTCGACCTGGCGTACGCACACCTGTCGAACCCCGGCGAGGCGGTGCTGCGGGCGAGCAGCAGCACGATCGGCGAACTCTGGTTGCGCAAGGGCCCGCCCATGGAAGGCACGCTCAATCTGCGGCGCGCCCAGATCGAGGTCCTGTTCCTGGAGCCGGAGATGCTGCCGGACCGCGTCCTCCTCAACAGCCTCACCTACACCTCCCTCACCCCGCACGAGCCCGCCGAACGCCGCCTCCCCATGCTGGAGCGCGACGGCGACGGCTATGTCCCGCACGCCTACGAGCAGTTGACCGCCGCCTATCAGCGCATCGGCGACGACCACGCCGCCCGGCTGGTCCAGCTCGCCAAGCAGCGCCGGCATCGCGGCACCCTCCCCTGGTACGGCCGCCTGTGGGGCCACGTCCAGGACGCCACCGTCGGCTACGGCTTCCGTCCGCTGCGCGCGGCCGGCTGGCTGCTGTCGCTGCTCGCGGTCGGATCCGTCGCCTTCGCCCTGCACCATCCCCAGCCGCTGAAGGCCGACGAGGCCCCGCCCTTCAACCCGGTGTTCTACACGCTGGACCTGCTGCTGCCGGTGATCTCCTTCGGCCAGGAACCCGCGTTCGCCCCCAAGGGCGGGTACCAGGTGCTGGCCTACGTCCTCGTCCTCACCGGCTGGATCCTGGCCACGACGGTCGCGGCGGGCCTGACCCGGACCATCAGCCGCCAGTGACCCGCTTCATCGCGTGCTGGGCGGCCAGGCGCACCGGAGCGTTCTGGGCGCCGTAGCCGCGGTAGCCGTCGTCGCGCTGGACCAGCTCGAAGAAGACACGGCCCACGGTCTGTGTGTAGCAGTGGCGGAAGACGCCGTACGCGTCCCGGTCGTAGAGGATCCCGAGTTCGCGGTACGTCTTCAGCTCCTCGTCGGTGAGGTCGTAGCGGGCCGCGAGGTCGTCGTGGTAGTTCGCGGGGACGGGCAGCAGGCGACCGCCTGCCTCGCGGAAGCGGCGGGCCGCGGCGATCACGTCGTCGGTGGCGAGGGCGATGTGCTGGGCGCGGACGGTGTCGTCGGTCGGCGCGGCACCGACGGACAGGGCGATACGGACACTCCCGTCGGCGTTGGTGACGACGCGGCTGCGCAGCAGGCCGTAGGGGTCGGCGACATCGACGCTCTCCTGGGCGCGCAGTCCGAGGACGCTGCGGTGGAAGAGGGTCGCCTCGTCGAAGTGGTGCCAGGGCTGGGTGAGGGCGAGGTGGTCGATGCGGTGGACGTCCGTGGCGGCGGGGGTGTGGGCGAGGTGGTCGAAGTCGGTGCGCCAGCGGTCGGATCCGCAGAAGAAGAGTTCCGTGCCGTCGGGAGCGGCCACGGCGTCGAGCGGTGCGTCCTCGGGGGCGCGGCGGCGGGGCAGCACGGGGGCGAGGAGCGCCTCGGCGCGCTCGGCCGCGGCTGCCGGGTCCGGTGACTGAAGGCCGATGGCAGCGAGTCGGGTACCGCCACGGGGTACGGCCGGTCCCGTGTTGACCAGGATGCGGGCCTCGCCCTGCTGCCACAGGTCGACCGGCTTGGTGCGGTGCCGTGCGGTGCGGGCGAAGCCGAGGGCGGTGAGCAGGGCGGAGACGGGTTCGGTGTCGGGGGTGACCAGTTCGGCGAAGGCGACTGAGGTGGGGACGGCCGGTTGGGGCAGGACCGCGGCGCCGACGGCTTCCTGGAGCACCAGCAGCGAGCGGTGGGCGTCCACGGCGGTCGGGCCGGCCTCGGCCTGCCGGAAGACGTCGTTGAAGACCTCGAGGGAGAGCGGGCCGGCGTAACCGGTGCGCAGGACGTGCTGGACGAGCCCGGCGACGTCGAAGCCGCCCTGGCCGGGGAAGCAGCGGTAGTGGCGGCTCCACTGCAGGACGTCCATGGCGAGCAGCGGGGCGTCGGCGAGCTGGAGGAAGAAGATCTTCTCGCCGGGGATGTCCTCGATGCCCTTGACGTCGGAGCCGCGGGAGAGGATGTGGAAGCTGTCGAGGCAGGTGCCGAGCGCGGGATGGCCGGCCGCGTCGACGATGCGCCAGGCGTGGTCGTAGGTGTTGACATGGCGGCCCCAGGCGAGCGCCTCGTAGGCGACGCGGATGCCGAAGTCCTGGGCGAGATCGGCGAGTCGGTGCAGCTGTTCGGCGGCGAGCGGGTCGTCGTCCACGGCGAGCGGGGAGACGCTGGAGCAGACGAGGACGGTGTCGGCGCCGAGCCTGCGCATCAGCTCGAACTTGTGCCGGGCCCGGCGCAGGTTGCGGGCGAACTCGTCGGCGGGGACGGCCTCGATGTCGCGCATCGGCTGGTACAGGTCGATGCCCAGACCGAGGTCGGCGCAGCGGGCGCGGATCTCCTCGGGAGTGAGGGGGCTGGCGAGCAGGTCGTTCTCGAAGATCTCGACACCGTCGAAGCCGGCCCGGGATGCGGCCGTGAGCTTCTCGGTGAGGGATCCGCTGAGGGAGACGGTGGCGATGGACGTACGCATGGCGGTACCTCTCTACCTGGGAGTTCCCACGGCGCCCGCCAGCTCGGCGATGTCCGCGAGCATCCGGGCGCTGTCGGGTTCGCGCCCGGTGAACAGCCGGAAGGCGTCCGCGGCCTGGAAGACGGCCATCCCGCCCCCGTCCAAAGCGGCGCAGCCGATCGCGCGGGCGGTGCGCAGCAGTTCGGTCTCCAGCGGGCGGTAGACCACCTCGGCGATCCACAGGCCGGGGTGCAGCAGGCCGGCGGGGAAGGGCAGGCCGGGGTGGGCGGCCATGCCGGTGGGGGTGGCGTGGACGATGCCGTCGGCGCGCTCGAGCAGGCCGGCCAGCTCCTCGGGGGCCGCCGTGACCGCCCGGCCGCTGCCGAAGTGCCGGTTCAGGGAGCCGGCGAGGGCTGCGGCCCGCTCGGGCAGGGCGTCGACGACGGTGACCTGCCCGGCGCCGAGGGTGAGGGTGGCATGCGCGACGGCCGCGCCCGCGCCGCCCGCGCCGAGCTGTACGACCCGCTCCATCGGGGCGTCGGGCAGTCCCCGGGCGAAGGAGGCCGCGAAGCCGGTGACGTCGGTGTTGTGGCCGACGGCGCGGCCGTCCTCGAAGACGACGGTGTTGACCGCGCCCAGCGCCTCGGCCTGCGGGGCGAGCGCGTCCAGGTGGTCGATGACGAGCTGCTTGCACGGGTGGGTGATGTTCAGCCCGTCGAAGCCGAGGTCGCGGGCGGCCCGCAGCAGTTCGCCGACCGCCCCGGGCGGCACGCCGAGGATGTCGATGTCGATCAGCCGGTACAGGTAGCGCAGGCCCTGACGGTCGGCCTCCTGCTCGTGCAGGGCCGGGCTGAGCGAGGGTCCGATACCGGAACCGATCAGTCCGACGAGATACGAGTCCTTGGCCACCGAGGACCTCCTGAGCACCAGTAATGTACGAACTAGTACGTTAGTCATAGCAGGCAGTCCTCGGACAAGGGAAGACTTCCGGACCGACTTCCGACGGCGAGCTCTACAATCTCGGCACCTGCCCATCGCCCGAAGGAACCCGATGACCAGCGTCGACGAAACGGCACGACCAGGCGGGCGCATCCGTGACGCCGCCCGCACCAAGGCCGAGATCCTCGACGTCGCCACCCAGGAGTTCGCCCGGGCCGGCTACGACGGCGCCCGGGTCGACGAGATCGCCGCCCGCACCCGCACCACCAAGCGGATGATCTACTACTACTTCGGCGGCAAGGAGCAGCTCTTCACGGCCGTCCTGGAGCGGGCGTACGGCGTGATCCGCGAGGTCGAGCAGGAGCTGGACGTCGAGCACCTCGACCCGGTCGCGGCCATCCGGCGCCTGGTGGAGGTGACCTTCGACCACCACGAGGCGCACCCCGACTTCATCCGCCTGGTCAGCATCGAGAACATCCACGGCGCCGAGCACATCGCCGCCTCCGAGAAGCTCGGCAGGATCGGCTCTCCGGCGCTGGACGTGATCCGCCGCATCCTGGCGTCGGGACAGGAATCCGGCCTGTTCACGGCCGACGTCGACGCCGTCGACCTGCACGCGATGATCAGCTCGTTCTGCTTCTTCCGGGTGTCCAACCGGGCCACCTTCGGCGCCCTGTTCGGCCGCGACCTGGTCGACCCCGCGCAGCGCGAGCACTACCGGACCATGCTCGGCGACATGGTGATCGCCTACCTGACGGCGGACCGCGCGGCCGACTGAACGCCGCACGGCACACCCCCTTGACAGCAGGGAAACGCGGGCGCACCATCCCTAGCCACCGGGACTAACTATCCAGTGGGTTAATTAGCCGAAGATCCGGCCCTTCTCCCCCACCGCTCACTCCCTCTACGTTCTCTGCGTTGGAGTTCCCTCAAAGGAGCCGCCGTGTCCGTCCCCGCCCCCTCCGCCCCGCCCGGACAGCCGAAGAAGGCCGCGACAGCGGCCTGGATCGGCAGCGCTCTGGAGTACTACGACTTCTTCATCTACGGCAGCGCGGCCGCCCTGATCTTCCCCGAGGTCTTCTTCGACGAGTCCGACCCGGCCACGGCCACGCTGCTGTCGCTGGCCACCTTCGGCGTCGCCTACGCCGCCCGCCCGGTCGGCGCCCTGTTCCTCGGACACTTCGGCGACCGGGTCGGCCGTAAGAAGATCATGGTCTTCACGCTGATGCTGATGGGCATCTCCACGTTCCTCATCGGCTGTCTGCCCACGCGTGCCCAGGTGGGGACCCTCGCACCCGTCCTGCTGGTCCTGTGCCGCGTACTGCAGGGCATATCGGCGGCCGGCGAGCAGGCCAGTGCCAACTCCATGACGCTGGAACACGCGCCACCGAACCGGCGCGGCTTCTTCACCAGCTTCACCCTCAGCGGCACCCAGGGCGGCCAACTCCTGGCCACCCTTGTCTTCATCCCCGTCGCCGCGCTCCCCGAGGAGCATCTGATGTCCTGGGGCTGGCGCGTGCCGTTCTGGCTGAGCGTCGCCGTCGCGGTCGTCGGCTACGTCATCCGCCGCAAGCTGGACGAGACCCCGGCGTTCGAGCAGCAGACCGCCACCGAGGGCGTCGCGAAACTGCCGCTGGCGGTACTGCTGCGCGAACACCGGGCGGACGTCCTCCGGGTGATCGCGGGCGCACTGATCGCCTCCGTCAGCACGATCTTCACGGTCTGGGCGCTGTCGTACGCCACCAGCGACTCGGTCGGCATGAGCCGCTCCTCCATGCTGTGGGTGGGCGCCCTCGCCAACGTCGTCGCACTCGCCGCGATCCCGCTGTGGGCCACGCTGTCGGACCGTATCGGCCGCCGCCCGGTGTACCTGGTCGGCGCCGTCGGCAGCGCCATCACGATGTTCCTCTACCTCTGGGCGATCTCCACCGGCTCGTACCCGTTGACCCTGCTGCTGGGCATCGTCGCCTTCGGTGTCGTCTACAGCGCCGCGAACGGGGTGTGGCCCTCCTTCTACGGCGAGATGTTCTCCACCCGGGTGCGCCTGTCCGGCATGGCGATCGGCACGCAGATCGGCTTCGCGGTCGCCGGTTTCGCGGTCACCTTCGCCGCGCAGATCGCCGGCCCCGACGGCGACGACTGGTCCTCCGTGGCCCTGTTCACCGCGGCCCTGTGCATCCCGCCGGTGATCGCCGCACTCTCCGCCCGCGAGACCCACAGGGTGCCCACCGAACACCTCGGCGTGCGGACCCCCCGCGAGGCCGCGCAGCCGGAGACGGTGACGGCCTGACTCATAACGCCCGAGCCCCCGGATGCCGTCAGGGCTCCGGGGCTCGGGCGTTCACCTGCCCCCTCTACGCCTGCGGATGAGTGCCGTACGCCCTCTCCACCCGTAGCCGCACCACCAGTCGACCGTCGCGGATCATGGCGGCGCGGTAGTCGTCCCAGTCGGGGTGTTCGCCCCCGATGTCACGGTAGAGGCAGACGAGTTCCTCGACCGTGTCGTCGTACGGCTCTGCGGCCACCGGCGAGAGGTCGGCGGTGCCGTCGACGACCGTGTAGGCCCACCGGTCGGCGGTGGTCACGTGGTACGACGCCCGGGGGTCGCGGCGCAGGTTGCGGGTCTTGGCGCGGTCGTCGGTGACCGAGATCCGGATGGTCCGCTCCTCCGGGTAGTAGGCGTGCATGACGTTCGACAGCTGGGGCCGGCCGTCGCGCCGGAGGGTGACCAGCACCCCGCTGTGGCCTTCGGAGAGCAGCTTCAGCAGCGCGTCCTCACTCATGACTCGCTCAACCGCCCGGAACGGCCTCACATTCCCAACGAGTAGACAGCGTCTACGCCCTGCTGGTAGACACTGTCTATGACCGAGCCCGAAAGCAGCAGTCTGCGCACCCGCCTGGTCGACGTCGGCGTAGAACTGGTCGCCACCGAAGGCGTGGACGCGCTGACCCTGCGCGAGATCGCCCGCCGCGCCGGCGTCTCGCACGGCGCCCCTCGCCGCTACTTCCCCACCCACCTGGAACTGCTGTCCGCCATCGCGCGCCGCGGCTTCGCCGAGCTGGCCGACCGGACGACGACGGTGACCGATGGGGACCCGCGTACGCAGCTCGAACAACTGACCCGGATCTACCTGGAGTTCGCCTTCGACAACCCCGGCATGTACGAGCTGATGTTCCGTCACGACCTGCTGGAAAGCGGTCGCTTGGGCCTCCGCGACACCAGCCTGCCGCTGTTCGGTGTCCTGGTGGACCTGGTCGGCCGGGTCCGCCCCGACGTGGACGCGCGGGCCGTCGCGGGCGCGCTGTGGGCGCAGCTGCACGGCATCGCCCAGCTGTGGGGCTGGGGCAGCCTTCAACTCGCCACTGGCACCGACGACTTCCTTCCCCTGCTGCGCACCGCCCTCGACGCCCACCTCGGCCCCGTGGGCGAGCGGTGAACCGCCGCCTCACGCTGGCGAGCAGCGTGGCGGGGGCCGTGCTCGTCGCTCTCGACGGCACGGTGCTCACCATCGCGCAGCCCACCCTGCAACGGGACCTGGACGCATCGTTCGCACAGGTCCAGTGGACCAGCACCGGCTATCTGATCGCGGTGGCCGCCCTGCTGGTGTTCGCCGGGCGGCTCGGTGACCGGTACGGGCACCGGCGCCTGTTCGCTACGGGCATGGTCGGCTTCGGCGTCACCTCGGCCGCGATCGGCCTGGCGCCCGGCGTCGGCTGGGTGATCGGGCTGCGGATCGCGCAGGGAGTCTTCGGCGCCCTGCTCCAGCCGGCCACGCTCGGCATGCTGCGCACCGC
The DNA here is from genome assembly GCF_042731325.1 of Streptomyces sp. NPDC059866. NCBI lineage: Bacteria > Bacillati > Actinomycetota > Actinomycetes > Kitasatosporales > Streptomycetaceae > Streptomyces > Streptomyces sp. NPDC059866. The sequence goes on from NZ_JBHWJT010000002.1 coordinate 148,531, forward strand.
CTACCCGCCCGACCGGCTGCGAACGCCCCTCGCGGTGCGCACCGGCGCCATCGGGCTGGCGGCCGCGGCGGGGCCGGTCGTGGGCGGGGCGCTGGTGGACCTGCTGGGCTGGCGCTCGGTGTTCTTCGTCAACGTCGTCCCCGCCCTGGTCTTCGGTGTGCTCGCCCTGACGGCGGGCGGGCCGGAACGCCGGACGGCCACCGTGCGGCTGGACCCGCCGGGTGCGCTGATGCTCGCGGTGAGCCTGGCCTGCCTGGTGCACGCCCTGGTCGCACTGCCGGAGACCGGCCGGGCGGCCGTCGGCTTGATCGCAGCGGCCGTCGCCGGTGCGGCGTTCGTCCGGCATGAGCGCCGTACCGCCGCCCCGCTGGTGCCACCGGAGGTCGTCGGCTCGACGGGGGTCGCTGCGGCGCTCGGGGTGCTGGTGGCAGCGTCGGCGGCACTGCTCGGCACGCTGTTCGTGGGCACGTACGTCCTGCAGGGCGTGCTTGGCCTCGACCCGTTGCGCAGCGCCCTGGTCAGTCTGCCGCTGGCGGTGCTGATGGTGGCGGCGGCACCGGTGTGCGCGGTGCTGCTGCGCCGGGCCGGCCCCCGGCGGACGACGGTGGCGGCGATGGCCGTCCTGACCGTCGGCGTCCTGGTGCTCTCCGCGGGCTCGGCCACGCTCACGCTGTGCTGCGGTTTCGCCCTGCTGGGCGCAGGGTTCGGCACGGTGATGGTGGCGGCGACCCATGTCGTCGTACGCCGGCCCCCGGTCGAGTCGGCCGGCGTGGCGGGCGGTCTGCAGCAGACGGCGATGAACATCGGGCCGGTGCTGGGCGTGGCGGTGGCGGCCACGCTCATGGGCACCGGCGGGACCGGCGTGGCCCTGGCCGTCCTCGCCGTCGTGGCCGCGGCCGGGGCCGTGGTGGCCCTGGCGCTGCCGGGCCGGGACGACGAGGAGTCCGCACGTCAGGCGCATCGCGGCCGTCCGGCGGACCGTTTGCGGATTGCTGCGCGACGATGAGGTCTGAGGGCGCGTGGGCGGGGTATCCCGATCGCACTCGACGGAACCGGAGGCGAGCGATGGCACAGTTGCGGCAAGAGGTCGACCCGAGCGAGGCCGGGCTGGACGCGAAGGCGCTGGACCGCCTGGACCAGCACTTCGCCCACTACGTCGACGAGGGCCGGCTGCCCGGCTTCCTCGTCTGCGTGGCCCGCGGCGGCCGGGTCGCCCACCTCACGACGCACGGCTGCCGCGACATCGCCGCCGGACTCCCCGTCGAGCCCGACACGCTCTGGCGGATCTACTCCATGACCAAGCCGGTCACCGCGGTCGCCGCGCTGCTGCTGATGGAGGAGGGGCGGCTCTCGCTCGACGACCCGGTCGCCCGTCACCTCTCCGCCTTCGCCGACGCCCGGGTGTACGAGAGCGGCTCCGGCACGGACACCAGAACCCGCCCCGCCGCCGGGCCGATACTCGTCCGGCATCTGATGACCCACACCGCGGGCCTGACCTTCGGCTTCTACCACACCCACCCCGTCGACGCCCTCTACCGCGAGGCCGGTCTGGAGTCGTCCGTGCCGCCGGGCGCGAACCTCGCCGAGACGATCGAGGTGTACGCGAGCCTGCCGCTGCAGTTCGATCCGGGCACGCAGTGGAACTACTCGGTGGCCAGCAACGTCCTCGGCCGGGTCGTCGAGGTGGTGTCCGGGCAGCCGCTGGACGTGTTCTTCGCCGAGCGGATCTTCGGCCCGCTGGGGATGCCGGACGCCGGATTCGAGGTCACCGGTGAACAGGCGGGCCGGCTGGCCGAGTTGTACGGGGAGAAGGAGGACGGCACCGGAATCGAGCCGATCCCCGGACTGCCGCTGCACGGGCGGCCGCGGTTCCTGTCGGGCAGCGGCGGCATGGTGGCCGGCGCCTACGACGTGCACCGTTTCACGGAGCTGCTGCGCCGCCGCGGTGAGCTCGACGGCACCCGGCTCCTCGCCCCCGAGACCGTGGACCTGATGACCGCCAACCACCTCCCCGGCGGTGCCGACCTGCGCGCCTTCGGCAGCCGTCCGGCCCATGACGAGCCCGGCAACGACGGGGTCGGCTTCGGCTTCGGCGTGTCCGTGGTGATCGACCCCGACCGGACGATCGCGCACGCCGGGCTCGGCACGTACGGCTGGAGCGGCGTGGCGACCACGACGTTCTGGGTCGACCCGACCCGCGACCTGACCGTGCAGTTTCTGACGCAGGTGCGCCCGCGCACCTCGCACACGATGTTCCGGGACCTCAAGCAGCTGATCCACGACGCGGTGACGGACTGACCGTTTCAGCGCGTGAGCGGCCCCGGCGGGTCACCCCGGCCCGGACGCCGGGGCGGTCTCCCGTCAGGACGCGTGCCGCGCCGGCTCAGGACCAGTGCGCCACCGCGTCCAGGTGCGGCAGATGATGGTCCAGTCGCTCCCGCTTCGTCCGCAGATACGTGATGTTGTTCTCGCACGGCGGGATCAGCAGCGGAACCTCCTCGGCGACCTGGATGCCGTGCCGCAGCAACGCCTCCCGCTTGCGCGGGTTGTTGGACATCAGGCGCACCGAACGCACCCCCAGGTCGCGCAGGATCTCGGCGGCGACACGGTAGTCGCGGGCGTCCACCGGCAGGCCGAGGGCGAGGTTGGCCTCGACGGTGTCCAGGCCCTCCGCCTGCAGGGCCATCGCGCGCAGCTTGGCGAGCAGCCCGATACCGCGGCCCTCGTGCCCTCTGAGGTAGACGACGATGCCGCGGCCCTCGGCGACGACGGCACGCAGCGCGGAGGCCAGCTGGTCGCCGCACTCGCAGTGCTGCGAGCCGAAGGCGTCCCCGGTCAGGCACTCCGAGTGCAGCCGGGTGAGAACGTCGTCGGTGCCGATGTCGCCGTAGACCAGGGCCACTTGCTCGTCACCACGGTCGTGGTCCAGATAGCCGACCGCGCTGAATTCGCCGTACACGGTGGGCAAGGGGGCATTCACGACGCGTTCCACGCCCGTGCGCTGCGGTGACTTCTTGCCGATTACGCCAAGGTTTTCTGTCATGATTCTCGAGTTCCTATGCAGAGACGAAAGGCCGGGAAAAGATGAGTGGTTCGGGAACGCGGTCGGTGACACACGGGCTGGTGCCGTCCGACACCACGGAGGACGTACGCGCGCGCGGAGCCGGTGTCTCACGACAGGTCGCCGTCCTTCCCGTCGGCAGTTTCGAGCAGCACGGGCCGTTCCTTCCGCTGGCGACCGACACGCTCGTCGCCTGCGCGATCGCCCGGGAGATCGCCGACGCGTACCCGGTGCACCTCCTCCCTCCGGTGACGGTCTCCTGCTCGCACGAGCACGCGGCCTGGCCGGGGACCGTCAGCATCTCCTCAGTGACCCTTCATGCGGTGGTACGGGACATGGCGGCGTCGCTCCGCCGGTCGGGCGTCGAGGCCCTGGTCCTGGTCAACGGGCACGGCGGAAACTACGTCCTGGGCAACGTCGTTCAGGAGTCCTCCGCGCGGGGCGAGACCATGGCGCTGTTCCCGGCCGCTGAGGACTGGGAGGCGGCAAGGGAGCGGGCCGGGGTGCGGACCTCGCTGCTCACCGACATGCACGCGGGGGAAATCGAGACCTCCATCCTTCTGCACACTCATCCGGAATTGGTCCGGCCCGGTTATGAGAGCGCCGATTTCGTCGCGGACGACCGGCGCCAGCTGCTCACCCTGGGCATGTCCGCATATACCGATTCGGGTGTCATAGGCCGTCCTTCACTCGGAGCCGCGGAAAAGGGGAAGGAGCTGCTGGCGAGTCTGGCCGAGTCGTTCGGCGCGTATTTCAAGGTGCTCACCTCGCCATCGGCCCCGGCGGGGGGCGAGCGCGGGTAGTCGCCGTCGGGTGCGTGGCCCGGTTCCGCGTCCGGTACGACGGTCGCGGAACCGGCGCGCAGGTCTGCGTACCAGCGGGCGACCAGGACGAGGGCGCCCGGCAGACTCGCCACGAAGCTCAGCACGCCGTACACGACGGCGACGGCCAGTCCGTTGCCCGCGCCCAGCCCGGCGGCGCCGAACGCCCAGGCGGTGACGCCCTCCCTCGGGCCCCATCCGCCGACGTTGAGCGGCAGGCTCATCGCCAGCAGCGCAAGCACCGCGAGCGGCAGCAGTACGGTCACGGAGGCGGACGTTCCGGCGACCCGGGCGGCGAGCAGGAACATCACGACATAGCCGGCGAGGACGACGACGGACGAACCGACGACGCCCGGGCCGTTGCGGCGGGACAGCAGGGCCTCGCGTGCCTCGTCGAGCAGCGCAGGACGGCGGGTGGACGGCGTCCGGTTCATGCGCAGGGCGAGCACGATCGCGAGCGCGCCCAGCGCGGCGAACGCCAGCAGCACGGCGACGTGCCGGACCCCGGCCATGACCGGGGACGGGACGGTCAGCAGGACGGCCACGCCCGCCACGGCCAGCACGGCCTGACCGGCGGTCCGTTCAAGGACCACCGAGCGCACGCCGCGGCCCAGATCACCGGCGCTCCGCCCGTGCCGTACGGCGCGGTGCACATCGCCGAGGACGCCGCCGGGCAGGGCGGCGTTCAGGAACAGCGCACGGTAGTAGTCGGCGACGGCCGGCCCGAGCGGCAGCCGGATCCGCAGTCCCCGGGCCACCAACTGCCATCGCCAGGCGCTGAACACGGTGGTGAACAGGCCGATCCCGACCGCCGCGACCAGCGTGAACGCATCGATCCGCCGCAGCCCGTCCAGGAAGACACCGGTACCGAGGCGCCACAACAGGACGGCGAGGATGACGACACCGGCGATCGTGCCGAGGTGGGTCCGCAGGGCACGCCCGCGGCGGGGGCGGTCGGACGGGACGTCGGACGGGCGAGGGGTCACCGCGTTCCCATCGGGGAGCGGCCTCGCCGTCCCGGGCCTGGGCATCGGCAGCGTGACCGCGTGCGCCGTCCGCGCGCTCATGACGCTCCGCCCGTCGGCCGGGCCAGCGCCAGGAGGTCGCTGTGGTGGACGACGACGCGCAACTCGCCCGCGGCGCAGGCGGCCAGGCGGGCCGCCAGGTACTTCTGGGCGCGCCCCGCCAGCTCCGGGCGTTGTTCGACCGCCGCGCCGACCCAGCCGCGCAGCCACTGCGCCGTGAGCACGGCCTCGTCCGGGCCGAGCTTCCACGGGCTGGGCTGCACCCGTACGGTCGCCCCGTGGTCGGCGAACGCCTCGCACGCCACCGTGATCGCGTCCGGGCCGAGCAGGCCGCTGCGGCGCTGGTGGGCGTTGAACGCCTCGGTGATCTCCGTGTCGAGCGGGTCGCCGGGGGTGAGGTCGACGCGGCCGACCACGGACAGCGTCAGCAGCGCCGGGCAGCCGGCCCCGGTGCAGGCGGCGGCGAGGGTGTCGATCTCCTCCCGGGTGAGGACGTCGAGCAGCGCGGACGCCGTCACCAGGGACGCGCCGGCCAGGGCGTCCGGGGTGAGGCGGGCGACGTCACCGCGGCGTGTCTCGACGGTGACCCGGCTGCCGTCGGCGGCGGAACGCGGGGAGCCGACGGCGGCGAAGTGCAGGAGGTAGGGGTCGCGGTCGTGGAGGATCCAGTGCTGGGCGCCGTCCAGCCGGGGGGCGAGCCAACGGCCCATCGAGCCGGTGCCGCAGCCCAGGTCGTGCACGACGAACCCGTCCGCCCGTCCCGGCAGATTGACGAGCCGGATACGCAAGGGGTCGAGCAGCTCGGGCGCCCGTGCGGCCGCGTCGGCCCCCTCCCGCAGCTCCAGCCACTCGGGCGCGTACCGGGGCGGCTCGTCGGGATCGGCGTCACGCAACCGCACGGTGGGCCGCTCACCGGGGCGCGAGACGGGACCGGCACCGGCACTGACGGCCTCGCCGGGAGCCGCAGCAACGGGCCCGTCCTGGGGGTCGGCCTCCCCTGCGGCCGGAGCCGCCTGCGCACTCCCCCCGCTCTCCTCGCCCCGCGGTCCCGGCTGGGCCGGGATCCTCGCGGAGGCTCCCTGCGCAGCCGTCGGCGTGCTCCTCATGCTGCCCTCCGGGGTTCGTTCGGGAGCCGGCCCAGTACGCCGGCCAGGTTCTTCGCCGTGGTCGCCCAGCCGTCGAGTGCGGCACGGCGGTTGCGGGCGGCGGACTTCAGGCGGCGCCGTACGTCGGGCTCGCCGAACCAGCCGCGCAACTCGGCGGCGAGGGCCGCCGGGTCCTCCGGCGGGACGAGGATGCCGGGGACGCCGCCGTCGGGGGCGCGGCCGACCGCCTCGGGAAGGCCGCCGACGTCCGTGGCCAGCACCGGGATACCGCGCGCGAGGGCCTCGGTGACCGCCATGCCGTAGGTCTCGGCGTAGGAGGCGAGGACCATGAGGTCGGCGGTGGCGTAGCTGGCGTCGAGTTCGGCGCCGGCCTGGGGGCCCGCGAGGCGGATGCGGTCCTGCAGGCCGTACTTCCTGATCAGGGTGCGCAACTGCGCGACGTACTCCGGGTCCTGGCCGAGTCCGCCCACGCACACACAGCTCCACGGCAGGTCGGTCACCGTGGCGAGCGCCTCGACGAGCCGGTGCTGTCCCTTGCGCGGGGTGACCGCGGCGACGCACAGCAGTCGTGAGACACCGTCGGTTCCGGAGGCGAGGGGCGCGATGTCGGCGCCGGGGGCGGCGACATGGACCCGGTCGGGGGCGAGGCCGTGGTGGGCGACGAGCCGGCGGACCGCCCAGTCGCTGGTGGCGATCACCGCCCCGACGGCCCTGAGGACCGTGCGTTCCCTGGCGTCCAGTTCGGCCGCCGTGGCGGGCGCGAGGCCCGTCTCGTCGCCGAGGGGGAGGTGGACGAGGACCGCGATGCGCAGCCGTTCGGCCTCGGGGACGACGATCTCGGGGACGCCGCAGGCGACCAGCCCGTCGAGGAGTACGACCGAACCGTCCGGCAACTCCCCCAGTCTGCGGGCGAGTTCCGTACGAGCCTCGGCCCCCGGCCGGGGCCACGTCCCGTCGACGACCACCTTGCGGACCTGCCAGCCGAAGCCGACCAGGTCCAGACAGACCCGCCGGTCATAGGCGTTGCCGCCGCTCGGAGTGGCCGGGTCGTCCACGCCACCCGGCATGACGAAGTGCACGGTACGCAGGGACATGGGGATGATCTCGCCGTTCTTCGGGGCGGCGGGCTGGGCGGGGACGAAGGCGAGGGGCGACTTCTCCATGGTCGTGTCGGTCACAGGGCACGCTCGTAACTCGCCCAGGCGACATGCGACTCGTGCAGCGTGACCGTGATGCCCGCCAGTCCCTTGGCGCCCTCGCCCAGCGAACCCTTCTCGATCCGCTCGGCGAGCCGGTCGGCGATGACCTTCGCCAGGAACTCGGTGGAGGTGTTGATCCCGGCGAAGTCGGGTTCGTTGTCGAGGTTGCGGTAGTTCAGGTCGGCGACGACCGCGCCGAGCTCCTGTGTGGCCAGTCCGATGTCGACGACGATGTTGTCGTCGTCCAGCTGCTCGCGCCGGAACGTTGCGTCCACCAGGAACGTCGCTCCGTGCAGGCGCTGCGCGGGCCCGAAGACCTCGCCGCGGAAGCTGTGGGCGATCATGATGTGATCGCGGACGGTGACACTGAACAACGGACGACCCTCCAGGTGCGGGGCATGGATGCCGAGTAGTACGGCTGCTGTCCTTCCCTTGTTCAGCGGCTCGTACGTCTTTTCTGAGGTCAGGCTCCCGTTAGGCGGGGTCCTCGTACCGCACCCGGTGGCACAGCGCGGGAATCTCCCCGGAGGCGAGCCGGGGCAGCACATCCGGGAGTTCGTCGAAAGCGCACTCCCCGGTGACGAGCGCGTCGAGGGCCGGGTCGGCGAGCAGGTCGAGGGCGAGGGCCAGCCGGTCGGCGTAGGTGCGGCTGGCGCGGCGGGCCGGGGAGACGGTGCCGACCTGGCTGCTGCGGACGACCAGGCGACGGGAGTGGAAGGCCTCGCCGAGCGGGAGACTCACCCGGCGGTCGCCGTACCAGCTCAGTTCGATGACCGTGCCTTCGGCGGTGAGGAGTTCCAGGGAACGGGCGAGTCCCTGCTCCGTCGCGCTGGCGTGGACGACGAGGTCGCACTCGCCGAGCGCGTCCTCGGGGGACGCGAAGTCGACGCCGAGCGCCTCGGCGACCTTGGCCCGGCCGGGGTCGGCGTCGACCAACTGGACGCGCACGCCGGGGAACCGGGCCAGCAGCGCGGCCACCGAGCAGCCGACCATGCCCCCGCCGACCACCGCGATCCGGTCGCCGACCAGGGGCGCCGCGTCCCACAGCGCGTTGACGGCGGTCTCCACGGTACCGGCGAGCACGGCCCGTTCGGCGGGGACGTCGTCCGGTACGGGTGTCACGGCGGCGGCGGGGACGACGTACCGCGTCTGGTGCGGGTAGAGGCAGAAGACGGTACGGCCGACCAGGTGTGCCGGCCCCTGCTCCACGAGACCGACGTTGAGGTAGCCGTACTTCACCGGGCCGGGGAAGTCGCCCTCCTGGAACGGCGCCCGCATGGCCGCGTACTGGCTCTCCGGCACCCCGCCGCGGAAGACCAGCGTCTCCGTGCCGCGGCTCACCCCGGACCACAGGCTGCGGACCAGCACCTCGTCCTCGGCGGGATCCGGAAGGTCCACATCCCGTATCTCGCCCTGACCTGGCGAGCGGAGCCAGAACGCACGTGCGCTGCGGGTCATCGACAGGTCCTCCTGAACGATCGGGAAGTTGTTCACGTACCGAGGTGTGCACAAGCCGCGCACAGTACGCGGCGTTGATCGACTCTGTCACACGGCCGGAGGATGTTCGGTGGCCCTGAACAACACGTACGACGCGAGGCTGGTCCAGCAGGAGACCGCCGTGGGCGCGGGCCTGCAGGTCCTGTTGCTGGCCCTGCTGGGCACGGCGATCGGCATGGGACCGGCGGGCTGGCTGACCGGCCTCGCCTTCGCGATCGCCACCTGGGCGGTCCTCTCGCGGGCCCTGCACCGGTCACGGCTGCGGTCCTTCGGCCCGGCCAACCGGGTCACGCTCGGGCGCGCGATCCTGGTCGGCGCGGTGACCGCGCTGGTCGCCGACTCCTTCCAGAGCTCACCGCCGGTCACGCTGTTCGTCGGCCTGACGGCGGTGGCACTCATCCTGGACGGCGTCGACGGCAAGGTCGCCCGGCGCACGGGCACGTCCTCGGCGCTGGGGGCGCGGTTCGACATGGAGGTCGACGCGTTTCTGATCCTGGTGCTGAGTGTGTACGTGTCGATGTCGCTGGGTCCGTGGGTGCTGCTGATCGGCGGCATGCGGTACGTCTTCGTCGCCGCGGCACGTGTCCTGCCGTGGCTCGACGCCCCGCTGCCGCCGAGCACGGCCCGCAAGACGGTGGCCGCACTGCAGGGCGTGCTCCTGCTGGTCGCCGCCGCGGACCTGCTGCCCCTCCTGGCGAACGCCGGGGTGGTGGCGGTGGCATTGACTCTCCTGGTGTGGTCCTTCGGACGGGACGTGCTGTGGCTGTGGCGGACGTCGCGGGGGCAGCAGGACGGGGCCGTAAAGGCTGCGGGCCGCGCTGTGACGCCCACCGGAGCGAGCGCTCGCATCGAGCCGGCCGCCCCCGCCGGCACCGCCCCGCCCCTCGACGTCTCCGAGAAGGTGCTGGAGCCCGTCGCCGGCTGACGGCCGTCGTTCAGGTTGCCCGGCGCGGCAGCAGCCAGACCGCCGCTGCCGGTACGGCGGCCAGCGCCAGCCACGGCACGGCCGACGGCAGACCCGCGTCGAGCAGTGAGCCGGTGGCCGCGCTGCCGACCAGGACGATCAGCCCCGAGACCGAGGACAGCGCCCCGGTGTACAGACCGAGCCGGCCGTCCTCCGCAAGGTCCGGTACCCAGGCCCGTGCCGCGGGCGCGACGAGCATCTGCCCGACGGTGAGCAGCACGACGAACCCGGCCGCGGGCACCAGCCCCGCCGTACCGCTCCACCCGGCGGGCCGCGCCACCGCGACGACGGCGAACCCGGCGGCGATCAGCAGCAGTCCGGCCGCCATGGAGCGGCGCAGGGCGAGCCGGTCGCCCACCCAGCGGGTGACGGGCAGTTGGGCGGTCACGACCAGCAGCGAGGACAGCGCGAACAGCCAGGCCAGCGGCGCCTGCGAACCCGTAGCACGCTCCACCTCGTCGGGCAGGGCGAGATAGAGCTGGTTGTACGCCAGGAGATAGGCACCGTAGGCGCAGCACAGCGCCAGGAAGCGCCGGTTGCGCAGCAGCGCCCGAAGCCCGCCCTTCACCCGGACGCGCTCCCGCCCGGGGATGCGCTGCGGCAGCAGCCACGCGTGCCCGGCGAGGACCAGCACGAAGACCCCCGCACCGGCGAGACACGCCGTACGGAAATCCACCGCGAGCAACAGCGCGCCGAGCAGCGGGCCGACGAACGCACCGGCCTGACCGGCCACGGTGAACAGCGCCAGCACCCGGGTGCGCGAGCCCCCGCTCTCCTCCTCCCACAGCACCGCCTGCCGGGCGACCTCCGATTCCACGGCGGGCGAGAACAGCGCCGCGGCGAAGCCGATCAGCAGGACGGCGCCGATCACCGACCAGGTCTGCCCGGCGTGTCCGAGCCAGGCGAACCCGGCGATGCGCAGCGCGCAGCCGGCGAGCACGACCGGCCGGATGCCGTACCGGTCGGCGAGCGCCCCGCCGACCACGAACAGCCCCTGCTGGCTGAAGGTCCTGAGCCCGAGCACGAATCCGACCAGCCAGCCCGCCATGCCGATCGCCTGTCCGAGGTGTTCGGACAGGAAGGGCAGGACGGCGTAGAAGCCGATGTTGAAGGCGAGTTGGGTGAGGATCAGCAGTCGCAGGAGCGGCGACAGGCGGGTGCGTTCCGCTGACCGCCGAACGCGGGCGGCGGACAGGGCGGTCATCGGGTCTCCGTTCCGACGGCGGCCAACTCCTTGGTGACCGGCACCTGTTCGGCCCGGACGGCGGCCGTACGGCGGTCCGCCCGCCGGGGCCGCCATCGCACTCCTCCCCCAGCCTTCGGCCGGGGGGACCCCCGGCTCGCTCCGCTCGCCGCGGTCACCGCGAGCGCGCCGAGGAGGGCGAGGACGGCGGCGGGGGCGAGGACGGCCCAGGGGGCGCGCTCGGCGTAGGGCTGGTTCTCGGCGAGCAGCAGGCCCCACTCCGGGGACGGCGGCTGGGCGCCGAGGCCGAGGAAGGCGAGGGAGGCCAGGGAGAGTGCGACGCCGGGCAGCCGCAGCAGGGCGTGGCGGGTGACGGGCGGCAGGACGGCGGGCAGCAGTTCGTGGCGCAGCAGGTACCGTCGGCCGGCGCCCAGGGCACGGGTGGCGGTGATGTGCACGGCGGCGCGTTCCTGCAGCAGCAGCGAGGAGGTGTGCGCGGCGAGCGGCGCCCAGGCGACGGCGCTCACCGCGAGCGCGGGCGTGGCCGTTCCGCCGCCCACCACGGCGGTGACGAGCAACGCGCCCAGGACGGCCGGTACGGCGTTGACGGTGTCGACGAGGGGCCCGGAAAGGCGGGGCACCAGCCCGAGCAGCACGCCGGTGAACAGGGCGACGACGGTGATGGCGAGGGCGAGCAGCAGGGTGTCCAGGGCGCCGTGACCGATCCGGGCGAGCATGTCCCGGCCCAGCGAGTCGGTGCCGAACGGGTGCGTCCAGGAGGGCGGTCGGAGGCGCTCGGTGGTGTCGAGGGCGAGCGGATCGCGGGGCAGTCCGGCGGCGATGACGCCCAGCAGTACGGCGGCGTGCACGAGGGGCAGGATGCGGCGTGCGGGCGGGGTGGGCCGGTGCAGGGTGGGCAGGGCACCGTCGCGCAGGGCGGGGCCGATCAGCAGTCGCGCGGCGAGCCGGGCCAGTGCGGTGGCCGCCGCCGCGACCAGCAGAAGGGCCAGGGTGCCGGCCTGGAGGACGGGCAGGTCCTGGGCGAGGGCGGCCTGGAGGGTGGTGCGGCCGAGGCCGGGGATGTCGAAGATCTGCTCCACGGCGACGGCCCCGCCGGTGAGGCCGACGACGAACAGCCCGGCGTTCGGCAGCAGCGCTGGCACACACCGCCGCACCGCCTGACGTGCGATGCTCCGCCCCGGCAGCCCGCGCGCCGCCGCGGCCAGCGCCCACGGCTCGGCGAAGGCACCGGGCAGCAGATCGTCGAGCATCCGCCCGAGCACGGCCCCGGCGGGCACCCCGAGGGCGAGCCCGGGCAGCACCGTCCACTGCGGCCCGTACCAGCCGAGCGCGGGCAGCCACCCGAGCTGCACTCCTACGACGGTGGCGAGCACGGACGCGGTGAGGAACTCGGGCAGCGCGGCAAGGACCGCCGACCCGCTGCCGCCCGCCCGGCGCCCACCGAGCCGGCGGCGCGAACCGAGCCACAGGGTGCGGGCGCACACGAGCCCGGCGGTGACCGCCGCGACGACCAGGGCCACCGCCGTCAGCAGCAGGGACACGCCGAGCGCCGCGAGCACGGCCGGCATGACCTCGGTACCGGACAGCCAGGACCGCCCGGCGTCCCCCCGCGGCAATCCGGCCAGCCACTGCCCGAACAGATGCAACGGACCGGCGTCGAGCCCGAGTTGCGCGCGGATGTCCGCCAGCACCTCGGGCGTGGGCTCACGGTCGGCCGAGCGCGCCTTGAGCACGGTGAGCGCCGGGTCGGTGTGCGCGAGCCACGGCAGCAGGCCGGTGGCGCACACGAGGGCGGCGGCGAGTGCGGCCCGCCACAGCAGCGTGACCGCCCGTCGGTGGTGGTGCATCGTTCAGCGCCGCGTCCCGGTGCCGACGAGGGTGCGCTCGTACGGGTCGAGGAGCGCACCACGGACGTCGGCGCCCACACCGGTGATGACCCGTTGGTGGACCAACGGGACCACGGCGTCGGTGCCGAGGATCCGCGCCTCGGCGGCCATGACGGCATCCTGCCGCTCGGCGGTGTCGGAGGTGGCCTCGGCCCGGGCGACGGCGCGGTCGACGTCCTTGTCGCACAGCAGCGCCAGGTTGTAACCGCCGTCGCAGGTGAAGTCGCCGGCGAGGACGGCGACGGGGTCGCCGGTGTCGACCAGGCTGTTGCGCGCGAGCACGAAGGCGTCGAACCTGCCGGCCAGCGCGTCGCTCTCGATCCGCGAGTACTCGCGCACCTCCAGCGTCACCTTGAACCCGGCCTTCTCCAGCTGCTGCTTCAACACCTGGGCGACCTCCGGCAGTTCGGGCCGGTTGTCGTACGTGGCAAGCGTGATCGACGTGCCGTCGGGCTGCGCGGCCCGCGCCCGCCCCACGGGCTGCTGCCGCTTGCCCTCGGCCCAGGTCACGGCCGACCCGTAGATGCCGACACCGGCATCGGCGTGCCCCTCGTACACGCCGTCGGCGAGCGCGGAGGTGTCGACGGCGGCCCGCGCGGCGGCCCGCAGCTTCGCGTCCTTGAACACACCGGACCTGCTGTTGAGCAGCAGGCTCGTGGTGCGGGTGGTCGCGGTCTCCCGGCGGGTGTCCTCCTCGAGGCTCGCGGCCTGCGCGACGGGCACCGCCTCGGCGAGGTCGATGTCGCCGGTACGCAGGGCGGCGGTGCGGGCGGTGCCGTCGGCGACGAACTTCGCGTCGATGCCGGAGGCCTGGGCGCGGCCGCCCCAGTAGTCGTCGTGGCGGTCGAGGGTGGCGGAGCTGCTGCCGGTGACCTTGGTGAGCTCGAAGGGCCCGGTGGCGGTGCCGACGAGGTCGACCCGGTCCTTCTCCTCGTAGGCCTTCGCCGAAAGAACCGCGAGGCTGGGACTGGCGAGCCGCAGCGGCAGTACGGGATCGGGTTCACCGGTGGTGATCCGTACGGCACTTCTGCCCTCGGCCTTCGCGGTGAGGGTGACACCGGAGAGGGCAGCGGGCTCGGGCTCGGCCTCGGTGGCCTCGGTGAGGGAGGCGGCGACCGCCTGCGCGGTGACGTCGGTGCCGTCCTGGAAGGTGGCCTCGCGCAGGGTGAACAGCCAGGTCCGGGCGTCCTTGCGCTGCCAGGAGACGGCGAGCGCGGGCGCCGCGGCACCGTTGGCGTCCAGGGCGGTCAGCCTCTCGGTGACGCCGAGCCGGCTCAGGATGGTCGCGTCGGCGCCGTACGGGGAGAGGTTCTCGGCGGGCGGGAAGGCGAGCGCGACCCGCAGCCGGGAGCCGTCCTCGGCGTCACCGGAGGAGCCGGTGTCGCCGCCGGAGGCGAAGCAGCCGGCGAGCAGCGGTATGAGCAGCACGGAGGCGAGCAGCCGGGAGGAACGCACGCGTGTCACCGCCCCAGGGGAATCTCGAAGTGCACGATCCCCTGCCCGCCGCCGGGGCCCTCCCGCTCGTCGTGCACCACCTTGGCGAGCGACCGCCAGAAGGCTTCGGCGCCCGGCACGGCAGGATCGGTGTGCAGATACGCGGAGCGGTATCCGCCCTCGGCCTCGGCGAAGGTGACCAGTGCGTCCACCAGCCGCCGGGCGAGCCCGCGACGGCGGTGCTCGGGGCGCACATACACCCGGCGCAGCTGCGCGGTCTCGCCGGAGGGGAAGCGCTCGGCGACGTCCCGTGGGTTGGGCGGACAGGCCGGGCCACGGGAGTCGAGGGCGGCGGTGGCGACCACGCTGCCGTCGCCCTGGTCCACCGCGACGAGGAGGGTGTGGCGGGCGGGGACGAGATAGGCGGCGGCCGGGTCGATGATGTCGCCGTGCCAGCGGGGCACGTATCCGGTCCCGAAGTCGCGGTAGACGGTGTCGAGCATGACGGCTCGGGCGCCGTCGAGGTCTTCCGGTTTCGCGGTCCTGATGCAGTAGTCACGCACTTGCACATCATATGCATTAACTCCGACGCATGATCACCAGTCGTCGCCGCCCATCTTCGTGAGGTGGTCCTCCGCTCCGTCGTCCCATGTGATCACGAACGTGTCCCGCCCACGGATCGGGTCCGTGGAGATGACGGCCGTACCTTCGAACACGTCGGTCTTCGGGCGCCCCGGTTTCAGATCCTCCGTGTTGACGCACGTGATCTTCACTTTGTAGGGGTCCGGCCCGGCGGTGAGGGCGCGGCGGATCGGGGACCAGGAGGGGTGGTGGGCATGGGCGGTCCGTTCACCGGTTGACGATCGAGGAGAAGGCGTCGCGCACGTCGGACGCGGACGGGTTGACGTACTCCGCCGACGGAGGGACGCCGTAGTAGGAGAGGAGGTAGGGGCAGCTCGTCCCGCCGATCTGCACGCTGCGGTCGGCCACGAGCTTCCCGGTGCGCAGTTCGTACGCCTTCACCGGGACGCGGATCTTGTGGAACGTGACGTTCCTGGTGGGCCCACCGGAGTCGGAGTCCTGGTAGGGGCATGTCTCCACGGCGGTTCCGAAGTCCGCCGTCCCCACGCACACGATCAGTGCGGCCTTGTCCGGGATCTGTGCCTTCCAGCGGTCGGGCAGCTTCTCCGTGTACTCGTCGTCGCCCACGAAGAGCGCGGGGTTCGATCCCTTGCGGTAGGCGGGCGCGCCGCTGTACTTCGCCGGTGCCGCGCAGTACCCGCCCGTCGCGTTGTTCTTCGTGTCGCGCACCAGTTCGCGGACGTGGTCCAGCTGGATGCCGAGGGTGACCTTGCGCAGCCCGCTGCGGGCCTGCTTCGTGCGGGCGTTGTCCGGGTGCTCGTCGAGGAGTTGCCGGTATCGCGACCGGGCCTGCGTCCACTGCTGCTCGCTCAGGAGGTCGTCGCCGCAGCCGAGGAGGGCGGCCGGCGCGGTCCGGTCGGCGGTGGCCGACGACCGGTCCAGTACGTCGTTGCCGGGCTTGCGCGCGCGGAGCCAGTCGGTGATCCGTACGGTCTCGCACGGGTCGCCCGTGGGCAGGCCGCCGAGGAACTCGTCCAGGGCCGTCTCGACCGTCTTGTCGTTGCCCGGCTCCTTCAGGAGCGCGGACAGCATCGCGTACCCCGCCCCGAGCGCCTCGACGTCGGCGTCGAGAAGCCCCGCGGACAGCTCGGCCCGTGCCTCGTCCAGCCGCCCGCAGGCCTCGACGGCTACATCACCACGGGCGGCCTGCGGGGCGCCCACGAGACGGTGGCCGAACCACACGTCCTCCTGCGCGGTCACCACTCCGACGCAGTCCCCGCTCTCGCGCGCCTCGGTGACGCGGTCCTCGATCGCGTGCGCGTCGAACCGCAGCAACCCGACGACCAGCAGCACAGGGACCGTCACGGCGAGCGCGCGCAGCCACTGCCCGAGCCGTGCCGGGCCCTGCGGACCAGGCGGTGCAGGGTGCAGCTGAGCGAGGGGGGCCGGGTCCTGCTGCCCGAGTCGCCTCCGCTTCAGCCCTCCGCGCGCCAGGAGCCACCCGTGCGCGACCACCAGCAGCCACCACAGCAGCAGCACGGCCTCGCACCACGTCTCCGCGACCGAGACGGCCGTCCACACGAGCGCGACGGTGACCGTGCCGGTGGCGAAGAACAGCCCACGGCGCCCCATCAGCAGGTAACCGACGCCCAGCAACGATGCGTTGCCGACAGCGACGGCCACCGGGTCGCGCTCCGCCCGGACCTCGGGCGGCTCGTCCGCAGCGTACGCCGGCTCGTCCATGATCCTGCCCCCCCTTTTCGGTGCTCGGTGTATGCCGACTCGTATCAGTCGTCGCTCAGGGCCCGGCCGGCGTGCAGGAGGTCCATCCGGGCGCGGACGTACGCCTCGGCCCTGGGCGTGTACAGCAGGGCCACCCCCGGGACCGCGAGGGCGGCAGCGAGGAGGAGGGTGATGCCGCCGTAGAGCGGGTCGGCGAGGGCGAACGGCGTGGCGAACACCAGCGTCACCACCGTCAGCCAGGTCACCGTGGTCCGGGCGGTACGCCGTCCCCGGCCGGCCCGGATCCCGAACCAGAAGCAGGCCAGGACGAGCCCGGCCGTCAGGTTCTGCACTCCCGGGTCGGACGACGCCGCCACGGCCGCCACGAACGTCCCCAGGATCACCAGGATCACCGCGAGGGTCACGCTTCCGGGCCGGCGGGCGTCGTCGGGGCTCATCGGTGTTCCTCCCTCGGTGGGGGTGTGCGGGCCTTGCGGGGCGACGCGGCACACGAGCGGTAGCGCTCCGCGCCGCCCCGGACTCCCCCTTGGCGTCAATCACACCGCCGTACACCGTTGTTCAGCAGCCCGATCGCGGCACTGAACAATGCGGCGCGACGGCGGACCCGTGCTTGAACAGCCATCCGCGCGCAAACAGTGAAGGCACAGTGCCCCCCCCGGCGGAACCGTCGAGGACATGAACGGCCGCATCCTGGAGGGAGAGGAGGAAGAGGAGGCGTGATGCGGACCAGCGACGAGATCTATCACCGGGTCCTCTGGGACCCGCGCTTCGACCCGGCCCGTTTCGTGCTGGGGATCAGCCAGCGCGGGGACGCCCCCGAGCGCATCCCGCTGCCCTCCTTCGTGCCCGGGGGCGACATCCCGTGGCACCGGGTGGTGTTCATCGAGGCGGACGGCGAGGTGGTCTGGGACCGGGCCACGGGTGTGGACTGCATCGACACGTCGGACGCCGGCCGGGTGCGGGGGGATGCGCCCACCCCCGAGGCCTGGCACGTATCGGACCATTGCGGTGTGGAAACCGACCCGGGCTCCGGCGGGAGCGAGCCCGCTGGCGTCCTCGACGTATCCCCGACGCCCCGCACGGCGGTGGCCTGGATTCCGCCTGCGGAGCTGTGGCCGCCGATCCAGGACATCCGTCGGGATCACGATCCGCAGATCCGCCGCTGGCCGCCGCACGTCAATCTGCTCTTCGGCTTCGTGCCGGAGTCCGACTTCGAGCGGGCGGCCCCGCTGCTGGCCGCGGCGGCGGTCGAGACGCCGGTCTTCACGGCCAGGCTGGACGGGGTGCGCACCTTCCGGCACCGGGCGTACTTCACCGTGTGGCTCGACCCGGCGGCGACCGGCGAGACGCCGTGGGCGGGTCTGTACCGCGCTCTGCAGCAACGGTTCCCACGCTGTCGTGGGCGCGCCAAGGGCTTCACACCGCATCTGTCCCTGGGTCGGACCCGGGATGCGCAGCGGGTCGCCGCCGACTGTGCCGCCCGGCTCGACGCCATGACGGCGACGGTCTGGGAGCTCGTCCTGCTCTCGCGCAGGGGCGACGGGCCGATGCGGCCGCGGGCAACGGTCGCTCTCGGCACGGGCGAGGTCCGCCGGCTGCCCGACCCAGGCCCCGGTGCGCCGGGCGCGGAGGACACGGCCTGGCTCTCCGTGATCACCGACAGGTGAGACTAAGGGCCGTCTGAGGTTCAGGTCGACCGCTGACACCTTCCGCATCACCGTCAGTCCTCCCATTGGGATGTGTATCGGCCCTACCTGAGGCAGATGTCTCGCGGGAGTCGGTCCGCCCCATGGCGGGTTCGTGGCATAGGGGCCCCATCGTTCACTTCCTGAACCAGGAGAGCCGCCCCATGCCGTCCAACTCCCCGGATTCGCCCGGCCGCCCGCGTACGGGAGGGACCGCCGTCGGCGCTAACGCGTCGGCAGCGTCACCAGCGCCGGTGCGTACCCGGTGGGCCGGGCCGTGAAGGTGCCGCGGCCCTGGGTGCGGCTGCGCAACCGGGTCGCGTAGCCGAAGAGTTCGGCCAGCGGCACGGTGGCGGTGACAACCGCCGAGCCCTACAGCCACGCACTCACCGGCCACCTCGAAACGGTCACGTCGGTGGCCTTCAGCCCGAAGGGCGACACCCTCACGTCGGCGAGCTACGACCTGACAGCACGGGTATGGCCCCTGGACGCGAACAGCGCGATCGACCGCGTGTGCGCATACAGTGGGGGTGACTTGACGGGGGAGGTTTGGGGGGAGCTGGTGCCGGGGTTGGAGTTCCGGGACGGGTGCGGGGCTAGCGGGATGGTCGGCCATTGAGAGCCCGCGGCTGGATCCTCGGCGTATGGGCAGTGCTGTGTCTCGGCGGGCTCGCAGCCACCTCCTCACTCAACGCCGAGCCCGCCACCGAGGAGCCAGAACCGCGCGAGACAGCGGTCGACACAGTCGTCGTGGACTGCGAGCGGATCGCGGACGAGATCGAACGGGACAGGATCGAGGCGCATGAGGCCCGCCAGCGGACCGGAGAAGCCACGATCGATCAACGGATGACAGCCGTGCCCGAGCAGTGCGCGGACGAACTCGACGAACGCGGCATCAGGTACCGCTGACGACGTCAACGAAGCGTCTGCGTAGTCGCGACGAACCTCTCCGCGTCATCCAGCCAGGGAAAGTGCCCCGCCCCCGACGGCACCACCAGCTCCGCCTCCGGAAACAGCCCCGCATACTCCGCTTTTCCCGCAGATCTGTGCAACCTTTTCACAGTCCCGCTGGTCGCCTTCTGCATGCACGTGCACTCACGCACGGGGCACGCCACGCTCGCCGCCCGAGCCGAGGCCCCCGACACCCAGCCCCCTGAGCGAGCCCACGTTGTCGCGTCCGCCAAGGTCGCCCACGTTGAGCGAGTCGCCCTGGCTAACTGACCTCGGGCCCCACGCTGCCCATCCCGCACGTACGACCCGCACCGCCCGGAGCTATCCCATGCCGAACGCAGAAGAAGACACCCGCAAGGTCCAGACCGCCGTCTCCGGGCACGCCGGATCGGACCTGCCGGTGTATCTCCCCATGGACGCCGGAGAGTTCTCCGCGTTCATCTCCCGCTATTCCCAACGCGCCTTCTTCTGCGGAACGCTCCTCGGCGGCTGTGGCCAGAGGCTGTCACCGAAGCAGTACCGGGACCGCAAGTGCCACTTCGCCCATGTGTCGGCAGCAGTCAGCTGCGGCCGTACGGAGGGAGACGAGGCCAGCGCCGACCACCTCTACATCGGGCGTGCCATCGCCGACTGGCTGAAGCGGCAGAATCAGCGGGCGGTTCAGCCCGTGTACAAGCCCAAGGGCCATCAAGTCCGCGACGTCATCGATGTGTCGTACGAAGCAGGGCGCCGACTGGTACGCGTTCAGCTCGCCCGGCTATCCAAGCGGGAGTGGGAGGAGTCCGACGCGGAGCTCGGAGCCCGGTACGCCGGACTCAACTGGTTGTTCGGACCCGACAGTCTCCTCGCCAACTGGCAGATCGATCGACAGGGTTATGCCCTCCGGGTGCAGTGCCGGTCGCTGGGTGCAACCCGCGAGGTGGAAATCGGAACCCAGTTTCCGGACCGGCCCGTGGAATGGACGTCTCTGTCCGAATGCTCTCTCACGCCGGAAGGCATCGTCACCCCGGACCTCTTCCACACGCCGAGCGGTATCGTTCCGCGCCACGCCGTCCCGGCAACGCCGGCCCTTCCCGCGTCCGCCCTGCCGCTCACCCCGGCCTCCGTCCTCATCACCGACGCCGTGCTGTCCCACGCCACCGACACACACCGCTTCTTCGACATCTCCATACGCGTCAACGCCCGCCTGTCCCTCCCAGCCCAGGCGGAGACGCCCGACGTCCATCATGCGTACCTGCCCATGGGCGCCACCCTCTCCCTCGACAGCGATGGCACTTGGCTGATCGAGGCCAGGGCGCTGCACCGCATCCGGGCCGACACCACTGCCCAGCAGAAAACGGACAGCGGCTGGCCTCCCGCCGACACTCACGATCCGTCGCCCCAGGAACAGCCGCTTCCCTCTGACGCCGACATCATCACGTCCTTCCGCGCGACGCTGGAGAACGCAGCGCGGAGCAAGAACGTCGTGACCATGGCAACGCTGTGCAGGCGAGCGTCCCTCCACAACCATGAATTCTCCGTGGAACGGTGGCGGGAGCTGCTCGTCCAGGTCGAGCAGCCCCGGACACCCGGTAAGCCCATCCTGTCAGCCCTCATCAAGGGGCGGGGCGGTGGCCCAGCTCCGTTCTTCGGAGAGGTGCTCCGCGGACTCGGCTGGACGAAGGACTTCTCGGACGCCGAGTTGCCCGGCATATGGGACCGCGAACGTCGCCGCGCCCACGCGGCCTACAGCAGAAGCGGCCCGGCGAACCCACCGCCTCCCCCAAGCCATGAAGCCCGGATCCGAACATCGGGCCGGATCGGAGGGATGCGGGCCGATGCTGCCGCCGCCCGGCGCGCGACCTTCGACGCGCTGCTCGACCTGGCTCATGAGGCACGGCACGCCGGTGATCTCGATGCCTTCGAGCAGAACCTGTTCCTGGCGGAACGGGCAGCCTGGTCGACGGACGCCCACGAGACCGTACGGGGCCTCACGGACTGGCTGGTGGACCGGCGCGGCGACGAGTTGCACGAGATCTGGGAACGCCTGTCCGCGCTCGTCGATCGGCTCAACCGCGAGGGAGACGACCTCCATCCGGACCAGCTGCGCCGCGTTCTCCGGAGCGCTGAGGAACTCGCCGAAGAGATCGGAGAGGAGCTGGCAGCGGAGGAGCTCCGCGACATCGCGCGCTGGCGGCAGCACCTGACACGGGCCAACAAGCGCCTCACGCTGTCGGAGATGCGCGGCCACGCCGTCGCCGTCCGCGTCGCGCTGCGCCGGACCGCGCGTGCGGGGCATGCGACGACCTGGGGCGAACTGGCTCTGCGGATCGGAGCCCCGCTCGCGGCTCTCCACCCGGACGACAAGGTCGCCGTACTGGTCGAGGCCGACCGCGAAACACCGGACGACAGGCCGCTGCTGTCCGCACTGATCACCGCACACGGCGCCGACCAGCCGCATCCGCTTTACCGGCAGGTCCTCTTCAACCTGGACCGGCCAACTCCCCCGCCTGAGGCACTGTTCATGCACTGGCGCATGGCCCTGCGGCGGCACTCCGAACTACGGTGACGCCCGCTTCCTGCGGGCCCGAGGGCTCCCTCCCCGCGATTGGCGGATCCGTGCCACTCCCGCCTCCGGTAGTGCCTGGTCACGAGCTCCCGAGCTGGCACAGATCTGCCAATCACCGTCCCCGGCGGCGGTCACGACCGCACCGCCGCCAGCAAACGCACCACGGCCGGACTCTACGGTCGCCGCCAGGGCACAGCCGGCCGGTCAACGTCCCAGCAGCAATTCTGCGTTGACGGCATCGACACGGGCGTACAGGGGTCCATCGGTAACAACGACCTCCCCCATTCCCCGGCGCCGCGGATCCACCTCGATCACGGTGACGAGCGCGTTGCCCAGCCCGACCACCACCCACCAGTCCCGAGCGTCCGCCCGCACCCGCCAGGTCGACTTCACCCACCTGCCCGTGTCGGTGCGTACTTCGGCAGAGACCAGTTCCCAGCTCTTCGGGTCGAAGGACGTCAGCTCCTCGACAGGTGCGCTCCACTGGCGCAGACGCTCGGTCACGTGCTGACCGTGTGCCTTAAGCCGTGCCGGCTCGCACAGGATGTGCCGGACGCGCGTGAACAGGGAGGTCGGCCCCGACTCGATGTGGAAGCGGGCGGTCTCGAAGCGAGGTGGCACGGTGAACTCCTTGATCGGGATGGTCGGGGCAGGGGTGGCAGCACGGAGGGTCGACAGGCTCATTCCGTGCCCGGTCTCCGTTCTCGGACCGGTCAGGTGTCGTGCTGGAAGCGCACCGGTTCACCCAGCACAGCGCGAGCGCCGTCGAAGTCGGCCAAGCGTGCCGCGACCGTGGCGACCGCGAGGCGCTCCGGGAGAGCGGCGGAGAACTTCAGGCCGCGTACGGCGCGGTGGTCCACGTCGGGCAGGACGAGGTTCTCTCTGGCACTCTCGCGAGCCGTGCGCCAGGCATCCAGGGTGAGGTCCTCGCGCAGCCGGACCCAGCCGTCGGTCGGCCTCTGCAGGGGATCGCTGACCGACTGCAAAGTGGCTGCCAGGGTCGCGTTGGGTGTCGTTGCGCAGGCGGGTGCGCATGTCGTGTGATCCTCGCTCTATACCTCTGGGGAAACCCAACGCGGCGGGTGCTGTGCACGCATATGCGCGGTAAATGTCTCGGCGATGAGCGGCAGCCAGTCCAACCAGGCGAGGGTTCCCGAACCCAGTCCGTGTTCGATCTCGAAGAACCTCACCAGCGACTCTTCATCCTGGAAGACGCTCATTGCTTCTGTGCACTCCGCTGCGATCCGGGGAAGTCGCCAGAGGCAAATGGGATGACAATGCTCGATATAGAGTTCGAGTCCTTCAAGCTCGGTCAGGCCTTCCTCGACCGCCATGCCGTCCTGACCGAAGTAGTTCAGCAAGAATTCACGGAGCTGCGGAAATCGATGGCCGAGTTCCCAGCTCGTCGGAGTCGCGTGAGAGAGCTTGGTCACAAACCCCGAGGGCCAGGATTCCACGTGACGGGCAATGTCCCACAGCACCAACCATGGTTCGTCCAGCGCCGGATCGGCGACCAGTTCGGCCAGATCAGCGGGTACGACACAGCGACTTTGGACGTCCGGGCTCAGGGCATCAGCGATCAGGCGCACCTCAGCGGCGATCTCGTAAAGGTTTCTTCCCCCACTCTCACCCGCCTGCCACAAGGCCCGGATCGCGGGTTCGAGAGCGGCCTGGCGTTCCTCCGGAAGGGCGGGAATACCACCCCTTCGGAACACGGACAGCAGAACCCTCGCTCCCGCAAAGCGAAAGTGGTTGATTGTCTCTTCGCTGAGCATGCCGTGCTGTCGTTCCTCAGACGCCACACAGATCAGTTAGCCGACTACATGCCGGATGAAATCCCCCCACGCAGCGGTGGAGAACGTGAATCGCGGCCCGTCCTTCTCCTTGGAGTCGCGTACATGCACGGCTTCGGGCGCGTGAGCGACTTCCAGGCAGCTGTCGCCCTCAGACCCGCTGTAGCTGCTCTTGAACCAGGCCAGCTCACTGTTGATGCTCATAGCACTCCTCACATCCGCTGCAGCAACTCGACCGAGTCCGCCGGGGACAGGGCCTGCGAGCGCATCTTGGCATAGCGCATCTGCATGACGCTCACTGCTTCCCGGTCGGAGATCAGCTGCCCGGTCTTCTGCCCCTCCGAGTACCCCAGCCACTGACGCTCCGGGGTCTCCAGGAGCTGCATGGGCCCGTCCGTACCCGCGTGGTACGGCTGTTGCTGCGGCATGATCTGCAGCTCCACGTTCCACAGTTCCGTGCAGGCGAGGAGGTGGCCGAGCAACTCTCGGGTGACCTCCTCACCGCCCGTATGCCGCAGCAGTACCGACTCCTCGACGATGAAGCTGAACGTGACCGGCGGCCTGCGCGTCAACAGTTCCTGCCGCGCCAGCCGAGCGGCGATCCGCTCCGCGAGCTGCTCCTCCGTCGGCGGGGGCGGCACATTCAGCATCACCGCCCGGGTGTACGCCTCGGTCTGCAACAGCCCCGGCACGACCCGGCACTCGTACGTGCACAGGCTGACCGCCGTCTCCTCCAACTGTGCCCACTCCCGGAACCAGACCGCCAGCCCCCGCTCCCGCCCGACGTGCCGCGCCATGGCACGGAGCACCCCGAACGCCTCCAGTGCCTCCTCCACCCGCTCAATGAACTGGGGGGTCGGCATCCGCCGACCCTGCTCGACCGAAGCGACCGAGGCATGCGAGTAGTTGATCCGCTCGGCGAGCTGCTCCTGCGTCAGCAGGGCCCGCTCCCGGAACACCTTCAGGGCCGCCCCGAAGGCCTTGAGACTGCCGGACGATTCGAGCGTGCTGCCGTTCGCCATGGACGACGACCCCCTTGTCGCGCTTGGTGGGCACACCTTGTAGCCGTACAACGGCGCGACGGTCGGGCGCGGTTACGCGCAAGGCCCGGCCGGAGCGCGTACAAGACGTCGTGTACGGGCAGGAGCGCGCGAGGGTTCGTTCCGTCAGACCGGCACGGCCTCCCGCGCTGCCCCATCCACCAACTCCCGCAACTTCTCCCGCGTCTCGGGGTCCGTCGAATACACCACAGTGCCCACCATCCCCCGCGTCAGCAGCACCTTGTAGGTGTTGCGGATCAGCCGGTCCACGTCGGCGTCCGGGGTGGACTTCTTGAACACCGGGTCCTTCGACTGCGTACGGTCTGTGACCCACTGGTCGCCCCGCCAGACCAGATCCGGGCCGATGATGACGCCGGACCAGTCGTACTCGAAGCCCTGGGCCGTGTATACGCATCCGACCTGGCCGAAACCGGCCGGGTCGGTGGCCCACAGGGCGGCCGGGGGTGCGCCCGAGACCGAACGGTCGCCTCGGAGGTTCCAGGGGCGGGCCCAGTCACCGATCACGACGTCCGCCGGGAGCGGTTCACCCGGCTTGGGTTCCGGCGACCAGCGCCAGCAGTAGCCCGCCGACATGCGGGCACCATAGCCCTGAGCGCGGCGTGCTTGGAGGAACGCCTCCATCTCCTCGGGGCTGTCGGCGACCAGGAGTTGCATGCGGTCGTCGGGGTCCCAGGGGACAGGCCCGCCCGGCTCCAGGCCGAGGAGGCGGACAACCCAGCGCACGTAGGCGTCGCTGCCGCCGCAGCGAAACTGGCTGTCCAGCGGTACGACGTGGCACGGAAGTCCCCGCCTCGCGGCTGCCGCCTTGATGTCGGCCACGGTTCCCATCTCGCCGGGCCGCACCACCTGGTGCTCGTCGAGGAAGAAGACGGGCACGTAGGCGACATCGATGAGTTCGTCGATCTGGGCCCTGCCCGTGCGGTGCTGGGCACTGGTGAAGCGGTTGGCGGAGGTCTCCCGGATGCGGTGGGCCTCGTCGCAGATCAGGGCTCCGAGGGAGTTCTTCTCAGCCGTCATGAAGCTGTTGAAGTACTTGAAGAGATCCTGCACGTCGCGCTTACGCTCGCCCGCGACCTTGCGCATGGTCTTGGTGAACGACTGGGAGCCGGTGGCATGGAAGGCCGGTACGCCGCGGCGGTAGAGGTCCCCCAGGAGCTGGAGCGCGATGACGCTTTTTCCCGTGCCGGGGCCACCGGTGACCACCACGACCTCTTTGTGGTCGGAGTACTTGGCCTTCTCCACGGCGTTGAGCACCATGCGGTAAGCGACCTGCTGCTCATCAAGGAGCACGAACTGCTCACGTTCGCGCACCTCCTTGGCCGCGACGGCCATCAGCTGCCTGGAAGGCACGATCTTGCCCGCGAGTAGTCCGTCGGCCGCCTGGGCACCGGGGTGCTCGTCGCTGAGTCTGGTGCGGAGGTAGGCGAGGAAGTCGCCTCGATGCTCGGCGGTGAACATCTGCCCATGGTTGTCGAGTTCGATCTCGCGCAGACCACTGGTGCCGAACTCGGTGGCGTTGTGCAGGTAGGCCACGCCGCTGACACGCTCCGGGTGCTCGGCAAACGCGCCGTTGAAGTTGACGAGGTACCGGCAGTACCGGCGTACCTGCTCAATGGGGTTGAGGACGGGATGCGTATAGGCATCGACGTGGCACAGAGTGGGGTCGTCCTCGTCCGGCGTTGCCTGGCTCCACTGCTTCAGCTCGACCACGACGTACGACGGCTCACCCGTGGCGGGGTGGACGCCGGCGAGCACCGCGTCGGCACGCTTGCTGTTCAACGGGAGCGCGTACTCGAGCAGGACCTCGACGTCGCCCAGCCCTGCGTCGTTGAGCGCAGCCGCAAGTACGGGGATGCTCCGTTCCCAGGAGCGTGCCTCGGAGGGGCCGGGTCGGTATCCGTGCATGTGGACGAACTGCTCCGTGAGATGCAGGAACAGTGAACCATCAAGGCCCATAGCGGCGACCGTCCTCGCGGACGCGCGGAACAACAAGGACTTCCCCCAGGCAGCACGAAGAGACTCGTGCGGGTGGGGGCATGTCCTTCGAGACTCCACCGGGTGGGTGGAGCGGAAGCCCGTCGGGCCGCGATGACGATGCGATCAAGAATACCTGTGCGACAGGTGGTGTGTGGAGGCTTCGGGAGGCCCGACCCTGAGCGCAAGGCACGGCGTCGGCCTTCACTGGGGCGCCGACCTCTGGGACCTCGGCCGTGCCGTCGACGGTCGGGGCGTGTCCCCGAGCTGGTGACGGGGCGGCCCTCCGCCTCACGGGGAGGGGCCGTCCCGGCCGCAACAACTGCTACCGCGCCGACACGGTCACCGGCGCATACCCGGTAGGCCGCGCCGTGAACGTGCCGCGCCCCTGGGTGCGGCTGCGCAAGCGGTCGCGTGCCCGAAGAGTTCGGCCAGCGGCACGGTGGCCGTGACAACCGCCGACCCAGCCCGGGTGACCGAGCCGGAGACCCGGCCGCGTCGGGCGGCGAGGTCACCGAGGACGCTGCCCACGGCGTCCTCGGGCACCGTGACCGTGACCTCGACGACCGGTTCCAGCAGGGCCATCGTGCTCGCACGCAGAGCACCGTGCAGGGCGAACCGGCCGGCCGTACGGAACGCCATCTCGGACGAATCCTTCACATGGGTCACGCCGTCAGCGAACTGGGCCTTCGAAGACCTCAACCATTCCGCAGAATTCGGGATGCAAATGACTCCCTCGGGAAGTAACACAGCCACCGCCCACTGCAGCGTGCCCCAAGCCCTCGCCCGACCCTCCAAGCCCTGACACGCCCTCAATCGATCAACACCCCACCAACGTGACAACGCCAGGTCCTGCCGCCGAGGCTCCGGCGTTGGGTCCGCTGACCCTGGTCGGTCTGGACGACGGCGAAGCCCCAGGTAGCTGACCTGGGGCTTCGTCTACGAGTGGAGGGCGGCCTCAAGCCCGGATCAGCCGCCGGCCAGCGTCGCCGCCACCGACTGGAACCAGGCGCCGTAGGAGAACGGCTCGGGCGGGCCGACCTCCATGCCGAGTTCGGCGGCGGCCAGGGCGTAGTCCCCCTCGTCCAGGGGGAGTGCGAGCAGCTCGTGGAGTTCGCCCACGAGGCGTGCGACCAGTTGGGGGTCGGTTGTGGCGGCGTAGTCGGTAACGGCGGCGTCGTGGTCGGGGAACTCGTCGACGATGTCCTGCGAGAACCAGCCGCCGAGCAGTTGCGCGGTTTCCGGGAAGCGTGCGTGCCACTCCCAGTGAGTCTGCGGGGACGACGGTTGGGGGACGTCGCCTTCCTCGATGCTCTTCCTCAGGTGGTCGGCCAGCACTGTCAGCCAGTCGCCGATCTCCGACTGGGGCATCCCGTTGTCCGGGATCGCGTAGAACTCGCCCAGCTGGTGTCGGATGCGGCCCGGCGGGTTGCGGCTGTACTCGCGCAGCTGGTGCTCCGCCTCCGCGATGGCCCAGGGGCGGGTGTGCCAGGTGTGCCGGAGGTAGGCGTCCAGCGCGCGGCTGCGCCGCTCCGGGGTGTCGTCGGCCGGCTGCCCCAGGTAGGCGCGCATCACCTGGTCCAGCTCGCCGTACCGGCGGTCGTGTTCGAGGGGCTTCATGGACATGTGCGGGCAGCCCCTACAGGTAGAACGGGACGGTCGTGTGGACGACGAAGCCGTGCGGGCTCGACGGCTCGCGGCGCAGCACCACGCGCGCCGCGCGGACGTCGACGGGCCCCCGCCCGGCCAGCAGGTCGCCCTCCAGCTGGACCCGGCCCACGGGCTCCTCACGGGACGGCCATGCGGCCTCGATGGTGAGGCGAGCCCGGGTGCCCTGGGCGAGCCAGCGGTGGATGACCTGCTCGTTGGCGGTCACCACCTGCTGGGTGGCCCAGTGGGCGGTCTCCCGGTCGGGGTAGGAAGCGGAGCGGGTGAGCACGGGGGGATCCTCTCAAATCACCTGGTCGGGAGCTGTATGCGTGCGGCTCAGAGGTCGGAGAAGTTCCAGAACATGCCGACCTCGGTGTCCGAGACGACGATCAGGCCGCAGTCCTCCGTGTAGACGCTGAGCGGGCTGTACGCCCAGCTCGACGACGTGAAGTCGAGCGTGCCGCGCACATGACCGGGCATCTTGATGTTGGTGTGATAGCTGGCCCCGTCCCCGTAACGCGCGAGGATCGTGCGCGCCATCTCCCGCAGTTCCTCCTCGCTCTCCGTGAAGCGCCTCAGGTTGGACAGGGTGCATCTGTCGTCCGTGATGGCCAGGAGCAGGTTCTCGGCGCTGTTCCGGTCGATCTCCTGAAGACGCGGCGCGACGTACTCCGGGGGGTGGACGACGAAGGGGTACGTAGGGGAGGCCTCGCGCTCCGGGTTCTGGGCCGCGTCGTCGAGACCGGCCCATCCCCGTGGGTCCGGGACCCGCGCCATCAGCGCGAGGACGTCGAGGACCCAGTCCTTGTGGCGGCGCGGGCCTGTGGCGTCGTACGGGTACGCGTCCTCGTACAGGTGACGCACCGCGGCTTCCCAGGAAGTCTGGTCGACGGACATGTGGTGCTGGCCTTTCTCGGTCGGCTCGGCAGGGCACCCTAGGGCCTGTAGGGCATCGACGTCATGACGGTGAACGGCGGTGTGCGACTGCTGTCGTACCTGATGCGCGTATCGATGCCCGTCACGTCGTACGCCTTGGCGTTCAGGCCGCCCTGCTTGTACCCGGACAGCGGATCGTTGAGGTCCACCGGCTGCTTGAACACGCTGCGGCCGCTGATCTCGCCGTTGGGTGCAGTCGAGTAGAACGGCTCGACCGTGCCGTCGGCCGGCGGCGGCGGGCCCTTGATCCACGCGTCGATGGCAGCCTTGTTCTGGTTGAGGTTGTATTCCGTCAGCTCCTCTGCCCGCTGATAGTTCGGGAAGGCCGAAGAGGCTCCGATTTTCGGCTTTCGGTACGGCCAGGCCGGAGTCGGACCCTGGTTCGGGTTCGCCGGCTGGTCACGCAGGCGCTGCGCCAACTGCTCGTCCGTCTTACCGACGTGCTTGTCCAGGGTGTGGCCGTCCGCCATGTACTCGTTGGCGGCAAGGTCGAGGTCGTACTTGCCGGCCGAGTCGACCTTCAGCCAGACCTGCGAGTCCTTGAACTCCTCCAGGGCCCGCATCCCGAAGCCCTGTGCCCGCGCCTCCTGGGCCTCGAACTTCGGGGCGCTCCGGTGCGCCTCGTCCAAGGGGCCCATGAGCGCGTCGAGTTTCGGAACGAGCGCGTCGACCCGTCGGTTGTACTCGGTGACGATCGCATTCAGCTTGGCGGTGTCCATGTTCAGGACGATGCCCTGGCCCAGCTGGCTCGCGCCCTTGGCGACACCTTTGACCACGCCTTTGACCAGGCCCTTGACGTCGTCCATGCCGACGCCGTCCTTGAGGTTGACCTCGACCTTGGGGATCGCGTCGCGTACGGCCTCGATGTAGACGTCCCATACCTCGCGATTGAGATAGACGGCCGCCTCGGCGAATTCGTAGAGGAGATCGCTGATTTTCTGAGCCGTGTCGAACAGCACGGTCATCACGGGGTGGTTGGCGGTCTGCGAGGAGGAGCTGTCGTGCTTCCACTTGTAGCCCTCGTGGTTCTGGCCCCACGTCGTCGTGCCCCACAGCGAACTGCAGAACTGGCGCATCGCGTCGTACCACTCACTGTTGGCCTGCTGCGTGATGCTGCTGATGTTCCCGGTCAGTCCGCTCTCCGCCATGGAGAGCGAAGTGGTCGTCGCCATCCACGCCTTGGACAGCAAGTTCAGGTAGTGCTGCTGTGGAAACGGATAGACGTCGGCGACCTTGCCCATCCGGAAGGCGTGCTTCACCACCGGCCTCAGCACGTCCCGGACCGGCTCGGGCACCCACTCGAGGAGCCTGCGGATGAAGTCGTCGCCGCCGTCGTCGTCGCCCCACTTCAGATTCGGCACGGAGCCGTAGGCGGGCGGCTTGTCGATGACCTTCGGCAACGGCTGGATGACCGGCTTGGCTTTCCCCGCGAGGTCGTTGGCCGCCTCCGCCTTCGCATAGGCATTGGCCGTCGAGGTGAAGCCGACTGCCGCACCCCCGATGCTGACGACGCTCTTGGCCCATACCTCGAGGAAGCGATTGCCCACCTTGACATACGACGTCGCGAACGCCTGGGGCGAGGTGCCGTAGCCGCCGGCGTCCGGGTACTTGTTCAGATCGTCGAGCAGGCTCTTGGCGCCTCTGTCCATCACCGTCTGCTGGCTCGCCACACCGCCGGAGACGCGGTGGAGGTCGGCCGGCTTGACGTCGATGGTGCCGTTCTGGCCCGGCGGTGGCGTCCCCATCAGCCGGCCCCCCAGCCGCGCAGCACGGCCTGGTGCGCGGCCGCATAGTTGACGTGGCTCGTGGTCGCACACTCGTGCAGCCACTTCTGAGCCGCCTGGAGGTCCTGGGCCGAGCGGTCCCACTCGTCGAGTTTGTCGACGAAGACCTCGCGGGCCTCCCCCTCCCAGGACAGCACGACCGGCACGACCCGGTCGTGCAGGTCGTCCAGACCGTCGTTGAGCTTCTTGAGGATGTCCTCCAGTTCGGCGGCGAGCTCGCGGAGGGTGGCGAAGGAGACGGTTATGTGGTCGTCGTCCGCGCTCCCGGTCGGCATGGTTTCCCCGTTTCATAGGTGTCGTCGCGGGTGCGGCAGTGAGCCTCGGAGAGGTCGTCAGAAGGAGTCGAGGCTGCTGCGCGGATGGGCGGGCCCGGTCGTCTCCGGGTTCGGTGTCGACAGCTTGTCGACCTCGCTGTCGATGTCCACCGGGATCCTCCGCAGTTGGGCCACCACGTCCAGTTCCCGTTCCGTGAAGCCGTCCCGGCTCAGACGCACGGCCTGCTCGAGGTGCCCGATCACTTCACGGATGCGCACGGCGTCCTCGGCCGCCGCCCGGTGGAACCCGCGGTACGCTCTCCCCGCCGGTCCTCGCCACCCCGCTTCGATGCGGTCGACGATCGCGTCCATTCGCCTGACCTGCTTGTTCAGGTAGTCCTGCATATCGTCGAGGTCATCGGCCAGTTTGGTGAGGTCCTGGTTCGACACCGCCAGATCGGCACCGCCCTCTTGGCCCGCGCCTGCACCACGTACGCCCATGCTTCGTACCTCCGCCCCCGTGACCTCAGCATGACAAGCCGCGCATACACAGTGATCCTAACCTCGCGCTTCCCCGAGGCCGACGCCCGGAGGCGGCCCCGCCCGCTTACGGGAGGGGCCGCCGTCGGCACTACCGCGCCGACACCGTCACCGGCGCCGGCGCGTACCCCGTCGGCCGGGCCGTGAACGTGCCCCGCCCCTGGGTGCGGCTGCGCAACCGCGTCGCGTACCCGAAGAGTTCGGCCAGCGGCACGGTCGCGGTGACCACCGCCGAGCCCGACCGGGTGGCCGAGCCGGAGACCCGGGCGCGTCGGGCGGCGAGGTCACCGAGGACGCTGCCCACGGCGTCCTCGGGCACCGTGACGGTGACCTCGACGACCGGTTCCAGCAGGGCCATCGTGCTTGCACGCAGGGCGCCCTGCAGCGCGAACCGGCCCGCCGTCCGGAACGCCATCTCGGACGAGTCCTTCACATGGGTCGCGCCGTCGGTGAGGGTGACGCGCAGCCCGGTCACCGGGTGTCCGTCGAGCGGCCCCTCGGCCAGGGCGTCCCGGCAGCCGGCCTCGACCGCCCGGACGTACTCCTGCGGCACCCGGCCGCCGACGACCGTCGAACGGAACTCGAAGCCGGTCTCCAGGGGCTCGACGTCCAGGACGACGTGCGCGAACTGGCCCGCTCCGCCGTCCTGTTTGACATGCCGGTGCACGTGCCCGGACGTACCACGCACGACCGTCTCCCGGTAGGTCACCCTCGGTCGGCCGACCTGCACATCCAGCCCGTGGGCACGCCGGAGCTTCTCCACCGCGACCTCCAGGTGCAGTTCGCCCATGCCCGAGAGGACCGTCTGCCCGGTCTCGGGATCGGTCCGCACGACCAGCGACGGATCCTCCTCGGCCAGCCGCGCCAGCGCCGTGGCCAGCCGGTCGGTGTCGGTGGAGCGTGCGGCCTCGACCGCCACGGTGACGACCGGGTCGGCGACACTCGGCGGTTCCAGGACGAGCGGCGCGCCAGGGGCGCACAGGGTCGACCCGGCGCGGGCGGACTTCAGTCCGACCACGGCGACGATGTCCCCGGCGACCGCCCGCTCCACCTGGGCGTGCCGGTCGGCCTGCACACGCAGGATCCGGCCGATCCGCTCACTGCGCCGCGCGCCCGCGTCCCACACGGTGTCCCCCTTCTCGATCGTCCCCGAGTACAGCCGCAGGTAGGTCAGCCGTCCCGTCGCCGTGGCGCTCACCTTGAACGCCAGTGCCGCGAGCGGTGCGTCCGGGTCGGCAGCCCGCTCCTGTTCCACCCCGTCGAGCGTGCCGCGCACCGGCGGTACGTCCAGCGGTGACGGCAGGTACGCCACGACCGCGTCGAGCAGCGGCTCGATCCCGCGGTTGCGGTACGCCGAACCGCACAGCACGACCACGCCGTCGCCGGTCCGGGTCAGGTCGCGCAGGGCGGAGGCAAGAGTCGCTGCCGTGAGCGTCTCCTGGTCGCAGAACTCCTCCAGCGCGGCCGGGTGCAGCTCGGCGACAGCTTCCTCCAGCAGCCGACGCCGCCGCACCGCCTCGTCCCGCAGCTCCTGCGGAACCGGCTCCTCCACGACCGCCTCGGCGCCGTCGGCCCACACCAGCGCCCGCATCCGTACCAGGTCCACCACGCCGGTGAAGCCGTCTTCCGCGCCGATGGGCAACTGCACGACCAGCGGCGCCGCATGGAGCCGCTCGCGGATCGAGGCGACGGCCGTGTCGAGGTCGGCCCCGGCGCGGTCCAGCTTGTTGACGAAGGCGATCCTCGGCACGCCGTGCCGGTCCGCCTGCCGCCACACGGACTCGCTCTGCGGCTCGACCCCGGCGACGGCGTCGAACACCGCGACCGCCCCGTCGAGCACCCGCAGCGATCGCTCCACCTCGTCGGCGAAGTCGACGTGCCCAGGTGTGTCGATCAGGTTGATCCGGTGCCCGTCCCAGTCGCAGCTGACGGCGGCGGCGAAGATGGTGATGCCACGGTCGCGTTCCTGCGGGTCGAAGTCGGTGACGGTCGTGCCGTCGTGGACCTCGCCGCGCCGGTGGGTGGTGCCGGTGGCGTAGAGGATCCGTTCCGTGACGGTGGTCTTGCCGGCGTCGACGTGGGCGAGGATGCCGAGGTTGCGAACGGTGGTCGGTCGACGATTGAGTGCGGTACGCACGGCCCATGGCCTTTCGGGACGGTTCGGTGAAAGGGCAGCGCGATTCCCGGACGAACGGGCAGGCAGGCGCCAGGCGTTGGTGTTGCGCGTGGCTCAGTCGTTCGTCACGGGTGTCCGGTACCGGCCGCGCAGCGGGCACCGGGCGGCCGGAGACACGAGGATCACCTCGTAGCGGGAGCGGGGAACGACGACGGCGATGCGGTCACGCACGGCCCGGCTCCCCTCACTCGACTCGCTGTTCGGAACGTGGCGAGTGTAGGGAACCGGGTGGGCGCGGGGCACCGGATTTTTTCGAGGTCTACGTCCGGCCCTCGTCCGGTGTGTAGAAGCGCGCCCGGACCCGCCGCAGCCACGCCTCCGCGGCCGTTTCGTCGGGCTGTTCGGGCAGTACGCTGCGGGACTCGTCGAAGGCCGCCTCGAAACGGCGCAGCAGCGGCAGCGCGGCCGCGGGGTCCGCGGCGACGTGCTCACCGAAGCTGTGGTAGCTCTCGGGGTCCTCGACCCGGATGGTCAACTGCCCAGTGGTGTAGAGCTCGTAGCCCTGTTGGCACAGTCGCTTGAGGTGGCGGGCGTGCTTCGCGGTGCGTTTGCGGGTGTCCGCGGAGAACGAACCGTCGCCGCGGCTCTGGAGCTTCCTGAACTGCTGTGTGGCGTAGCCGAGATAGGCATCGCGGACCCGCCGGGCGCTCAGGAAGGACGCCCGGATGCCGATGAGCTCGTCGCCGAGCTCCGTCCGCACCTCGTACAACTCCTCCGGCAGCCAGACGAGTTCCATGACGGTCGGATTGCCGCCGAGCGCGAGCCGGCACCACTTGGCGGCCTCGTGCAGGGTGCGGTCGGGGGCCGTGGTGACGTGGGACTCCTTCGGGCCGTGCAGGCCGTGCAGGGTCTCGGTGGGGGCGGCGAACAGGCCGAGCCGGTCCACGTCGGAGCCCTTGTAGGCCAGTCCGTAGGCGGTCGAGCCGACGATGCCGGACAGCAGGATGTTCGTCACGGTCACAGGTCCCCCCGGTGTTCATCGCGCGCCCTGGTGGTACTGGCGGCGGCGGACCGTCATGATGCCGCGCTGCCCCGGCGGCCGGCCTGCCATTTTCGGGCGACCGCCCGGTCACCCTCGGGTTCGTCGAGCGTTCACAGCTGCATCACGTCGAGGTCTTCAGCCGCGCCCGGCGTCGAACTAGCGTCCTGGGATCGCCCCAACCCCAACGAGTGAGGTTTCGATGTCCGCAAGACATTTCCTCGTCGGCCTGGCTCTCGTGCCGGTGCTCGCCCTCCCCACGGCCGCTCATGCAACGACCACGGACGGCCCCGGCGTACTGCCTCAGAAGTCGCACTTCGACCTGCAGGCCCACCGCGGCGGCCTCGGCATGACGACCGAGAGCACCCTGGAAGGGTTCGGCAAGGCGCTGCGGCTGGGTGTCACCACCCTGGAACTGGACACCCAGGTCACCAAGGACCGGAAGGTCGTCGTCACCCACGACCGGCAGGTCAGCGCCCAGAAGTGCCGGGACACGGCACCGGTCGTGCCGGGCGACCCGATGTACCCGTACGTCGGCAAGTACATCAAGGACCTGACGCTGGCGCAGATCCGCACCATGGACTGCGGCTACCAGCAGCTGCCCGGCTATCCCGAGCAGGAGCAGATCAAGGGCGCCCGCATGGTCGAGCTCCGGGACGTCCTGGACCTCGTCAAGAGCTACCAGGCCAGGCAGGTCACCCTCAACATCGAGACGAAGGTCGAAGCGGGAGCGCCCGAGCAGACCGCGCCGCGCGAGCTGTTCGTGCGCCGCGTGTACGAGGAGATCCGCGCCTCGGGCCTCGAGCGCCAGGTCACCATCCAGTCCTTCGACTGGGGCGCGCTGAAGGAGATGCACAGGCTCGCGCCGCGGTGGCCGCTGGTGGCGCTGACCAACTACGACTTCCTCCAGGTCGGCAAGCCCGGCGCCTCCCCCTGGCTCGGCGGGATCGACGCCGACGACTACGACGGCGACTTCGTCAGGGCGGCCGCGGCCGTCCCCGGCGTCAAGGCGCTCTCCCCCAACTACGGTTTCCCGCAGAACGGCAAGATCGGCGACCCCGGCTTCCGCTTCTACCCCGACCGCACGATGATCGCCGAGGCCCACGCGCGGGGCCTGAAGGTCGTCCCGTGGACCTGCGACGACCCGGCCACGGTGGAGGCGCTCATGGACATGGGGGTCGACGGCATCATCACGAACCATCCGGACCGTGTCCGGCAGATCATGGCCGACCGCGGGATGCGGCTGCCGAAGGCGTACTTCCCACGCCACTGACACACACGGCGAGGGCACGCGGACACGGCACACGACTCGTGCGGGCCGAGCGAAGGCTCCGCCCGCACGAGTCGTCAGGCGACAGAGACCCGCGAGTCAGCCGCGCGAGGTCGTTTCCCTGACCCAGGGCAGCGCGAACCGCTCCAACAGCACCAAAGCGAAGTAGAGCAGGATGCTCATCAACCCGATCAGGATGATCGCGGCCCAGGCGGTGGCGGTGTCGCCGACGCCGCCGGCCTGCACGATCAGATAGCCCAGCCCGGTCTCACCGGCCTGGAACTCGCCGATGACCGCGCCGATCGCGGCGAGCGGCATGGCCACCTTCAGCCCGACGAAGATCTGCGGCAGCGCGGCGGGCAACCGTACCTTCCGGAACGCCTGCCAGCGCGAGGCGTCCAGCGAGCGCGCCAACTCGGCCAGGTCCGCCGGGGTCGACGTCAGGCCGGTCACGGTGGACAGCACGATGGGGAAGAAGCAGAGCAGGAAGACCATGGTCAGGACCGGCTTCTGCCCCCAGCCGAGCGCCCCCACCAACAGCGGCCCGAGCGCGATCTTCGGAACCGCGTTGACGGCGACCAGCAGCGGCGTGAACATCCGCTCCAGTGTCCGCGAGCCCGCCAGTGACAGTCCGATCAGAACTCCGCAGGCGCTGGAGAGAACGAACCCGACAACCGTCTCCACCGTGGTGTCGCCGGTGTGTTCCAGGAACTGGGCCGGGGCCGCGGTGAACGCCGAGAGCACGGCACCGGGCGGAGGGAGCACTGCCGGGTGGATCACCGCCAGCGCCGACGTGAGAAGCCACCACACGCCGAGGGCGACCAGCAGCCCGGCCAAGGGCAGCAGCACTACGCCGATGCCCGTCCTGCGCTGTGGTCCGACTCGCGGCACGGGCACCGGCTCCGGGGCCGCCGCCGGGGCCTGCTGCGGCTTCGGGAGTCCGGTCATCCCATCCTTCTCCCAGCGCGGCGTGATCAGGCTTTCGGTACCAGGTCGAAGTCGATGATCTGCTCAGGGGTCATCCCCTGCGGCAGTGCGCCCGCGTCCTGCAGGATCGCGATGCTCTTCGCGACCCGTCCGGAGTCCAGTGTCCCGATCGCCGTGCCGGAAGCGCCTGGCGTGACGTACGCGGCCATCAACTCCAACTCGGCGGCCGCGGCGGCCGGATTCGTGGCGTCCACGTTCCGCTTCAGGATCTCGGCGGCCTCCTTGGAGTTGGCGAGGCTGTACTCCAAGCCTTTGAGCAGGGCGGTGGTGAACCGCTTCACCATCTCCGGATCCTGCTCGGCGATCTTCTTCGACGTGATCAACACGTTTCCGTAGAGATCGGGCATCACGTCGCTGTACGGCAGCAGGACCGCCTTCTTCTTGGTCACCGCCTCGATGGTCGGCTTGCCCACCACGAACTGGCCGATGCCGTCCACCGAGCCGCTGGCGAGCGTGCCCATCAGGGTCTGTGCCTCGCCGTTGACCCAGGTCACCTTGCCGGCGTCCACTCCGGCCAGTCGAGCGTACGTCGGAAAGAGGTTGCGCACGACAGAGCCGGGCGTGTCGGCGAGCCGTTTGCCCTCGATGTCCTTCGGTGCGGCGATGCCGCTGCCCTCGGTGGTGGCGATGGCGGCCATGGTGCGCTGCTGGATGGCGGCCACCGCGACGAAGTCCTTCGCCTGACCGCTGCCCATGTGCAGCAGACCGCCCGTCAGGTCGATCGGGCCGAACTGCGCCTGGCCACCCACGACGGCCGGAATCACGCCGCCGGTGCCCTGGCCCGGCTTGATCTCCACGTCGAAGCCGGCCTCTTCGAAGAACCCCTTGTCCTTCGCGACCCAGACGTACGCGTCCCGGCCGAAGTTGCCGAACGACGTCAGGTAGGTCACCTTCTCCAGCGCCTCGGCGTCCGCACCGGCACCTGCGTCGGAATCCGAGCCGCCACACCCCGACACCAGCGCCAGCACCGTGGCCAGGGCCACCGCGGCGACCGTACGGGGGAACCTGTTCATGCGCACAGTGTTGTCCTTTCCGACCGCCGGCCGCGCCGGCGGAGGGGCGTCGAGACAGAACGGCGTGACGGAACCGCCGGGGGCATGACACTCGGTGCGGGCAACAGCGTACGAGAGCCGGGTAGTTGTGGGCCAGGTGTGGGGAATCACCGACAGGACGACAGGTACCGCTGAGTGGCCTGCTCCGGGTAACCTGACCGGGCGTTACGAACCGGCCGGCATGGCGATCGCCAGTGGATGGGGAGACCGCCGGATGATCAGACTCACCGGTGTGTCCCGGAGCTTCACCAGCCGGTCCGGTTCGACGGTGGCGCTCCAGGACATCGGCCTTCACATTGCCGAGGGTGAGTTCGTGGCGGTGGTGGGCCGGTCCGGGTGCGGCAAGTCCACACTGCTCCGGCTGATCGCCGGGCTGCTGCCGGTCACCGAGGGCGAGATCACCATCGGCGGCGAGCGAGTCACCGGAGCCCGGCGGGATGTCGCCATGCTGTTCCAGCGGCCGGCCCTGCTGCCCTGGCGGTCCGTCCTCGACAACGTCATGCTGCCCGTGGAGATCTTCGGCTGGAGCAAGGCCGAGCACCGCGACCGGGCGTACCGGCTGCTGGAGACGGCCGGACTGAGCGGCTTCGAGAAGCACCGGCCGCACGAGCTCTCCGGCGGTATGCAGCAACGAGTCGCACTGTGCCGGTCGCTGATGGGCGAGCCCCGGGTGCTGCTCATGGACGAGCCGTTCTCCGCACTCGACGCGCTGACCCGCGCGGACCTCGCGGTGGAGCTGCAGCGCATCCACATCGAGAACTCGGCCACAGTCGTCTTTGTCACCCACTCGACAGACGAGGCCGTGCTGCTCGCCGACCGGGTGGTGGTGCTCAGCCCGCGGCCGGGCCGGATCCGCAAGATCGTCGACATCGCCATTCCCCGGCCGAGGACGCTGGGCCGAACTGCGCACCTCGGCGAAGTGGCCCGGTGCAGTGCCGATCTGCACGAGCTGCTGATGGAACGGGACGTGTTCACGTCGACCGAGACGGAGGGGCGATGACCCTGCGGATCTGTGTCTTCACCGAGCCGCACCGCGGTGCCGACTACGAGGATCAGCTGCGCTTTGTGCGACTCGTCGAAGCCGGCGGGTTCGAGGGCTTCTTCCGGGCCGATCACTACCAGGCGATGGGCGCCGATCCCGGGCTGCCCGGCCCCACCGACGCGTGGCTCACGCTGGGCGCGCTCGCCCGGGAGACCTCCCGGATCCGGCTGGGCACCCTGGTCACCTCGGCCACCTTCCGGCTGCCGGGCCCGCTGGCCGTGACGGTGGCGCAGGTCGACCGGATGAGCGGGGGGCGGGTCGAGCTGGGCATCGGCGCCGGATGGTACGAACGGGAACACACCTCGTACGGCATCCCGTTCCCGTCCGCCCCGGAACGCTTCGACCGGCTGGAGGAGCAGCTGGCGGTGATCACCGGACTGTGGCGGACACCGGTCGGCGAGAGCTTCAGCTACCGCGGCGACCACTACCAACTGGTCGACGCGCCCGCCCTGCCGAAGCCCGTGCAGGTGCCGGCGCCGCCGGTCATCGTCGGGGGCCGCGGCCCCAAGCGCACCCCGGAGCTGGCCGCTCGGTATGCCGACGAGTTCAACATGCCCTTCAAGTCGGTGGCAGAGACTGCCCGGGCCTACCAACGGGTTGCCGAGGCATGCGACCGGACCGGCCGGGCCGTCGCCGGTCAGGCACCGCTGGTGCTCTCGGCCGGTGTCGTGGTCGCAATCGGCCGTACCGACGCGGAGGCGCAACGGCGTGCCGCCCCGCTGCACGTCAAGAGCGCGCTGCCGCCGGAGGATCCGGTGGTCGGCTCCCCGGCCCAGCTCGTGGAGCGGCTCGGCGAGTTCTCCGCGATCGGCGCAAGCCGTATCCATCTCCGACTGACCGACTTCACCGACCTCGACCACCTGGAACTCATCGCCGGTGAGGTGCTCCCGCAGCTGTAGCACGTGAAAACCGAGGTGTCTTGTTCCCGAAGGTGACTGCCTCGGCGTCGGCGTCGTCACTCGCGTAGAAGCCCGCGGACGCGGGCGGGGGCGGTCACGCTGCAGGGGCCGACGCGCAGGACCGGACCGGCCTGGCTCGGCTCGGTCCGCCGATCGCGCCCACCCCGCACCGCCGTACCGGAGAGTGCCGACCAGCCGGCCGCCGGTCCAGACCTGGTGGCACTGGTTCCGGATCTCAGGGCTGACCCTGATGTCCCGGGATCCGGGCCCGTTTACGGTTGTTGTCACCGGCACCGCTCCGGGAGACGGCAGGGAAACACGGGGGAGTACGGGGGAGTACGGGGGAACTGCCGTTCCCGGAGCGGAGCGCCGGCCCGAGCCTGGCGAGGGGTCAGGCTCGCAGATACGTCAGCACGGCCATCACCCGGCGATGGTCCATGAGGTCGGCTTCGAGCTGCAGCTTGGTGAAGATGTTCCGTACGTGCGTCTCCACCGTCTTGCCGCCGATGACCAGTCGCTGCGCGATGGCCTCGTTGGACCGTCCCTCGGCCATCAGGGCCAGCACCTCGCGCTCCCTCGCGGTGAGTTCGTCGAGCGGGTCCGCCGGCCGGGGGGCGTCCATCAGCCGGGCGACGACCTCCGGCTCCACGACGGTCCCGCCGTCAGCGACCCGCTTCAGCGCGTCGGCGAGTTCGTCGGCGTCGGCGACACGTTCCTTGAGGAGGTAGCCGAATCCGTGCTGGTTCTGCAGGAGCGCCTGGACGGTGCCGGCGGTCTCGACGTACTGGGACAGCAGCAGCACTCCGGTGCCGGGGTGGCGCTCGCGGATGGCGGCCGCCGCTCGGATGCCCTCGTCGGTGTGTGTCGGGGGCATCCGGATGTCCAGCAGGACCACGTCCGGCCGGTGCTGGGCAACCAGGTCGAGCAGGGGGCCGGTGTCCCCGCAGTGCGCGGGCACCTCGAAGCCCTCGTCGGTGAGAAGACGTACGATCCCCTCCCGCAGAATCGCCGAATCCTCGGCCACGATCACACGCACGGCAGCTCCGCCCTGATCCTGGTCCCGCCGCCCGCGGGGCTGTGAATGTGCAGTACGCCGTCGACGGCGGCGAGCCGGTCCGCGAGGCCGAGCAGACCGCTGCCGCGCCCCGTGTCGGCGCCGCCGACGCCGTCGTCGACCGTCTCGATGACCAGCTTGCCGTCGTGGTGCCGGGCGGAGACACTCACGGCCTTCGCCCGTGCGTGCTTGGCGGCGTTGGACAACGCCTCGCAGACGGTGAAGTAGGCAGTGGACTCGACGACCGGATCGTACCGTCGAGGTTCGGCGGCCACGACAACGGTCAGTTGGGCCTGCTCCGCCAGCGCCTTCAGTGCGGGACCGAGGCCCTCACGGGTGAGGACGACCGGATGGATGCCGTGTGCGATGCCCCGCAGCTCCTCGAGCGCCAGCTTCAGACTGCTCTCGACCTCGGCGACCGAACGGCGCAGCGACTCGTCCGGATGGTCCGCGAGCCCCCTGTCCAGGCGGCGCAGCGCCATCAGCGCGAAGACGATCCGGGCCTGGGCGCCGTCGTGGAGGTCCCGCTCCAGCCGCTTGCGTTCGGTGTCGGCGGCCCGGACGATGCGCGAGGTCGCTTCCTTGGCCTGGTTGCGCAGCCAGACGTTCTCCAGCGCCAGCCGCAGTGCCGCGGACACGGCCTCCAGCAGCTGCGGGTCCTCGGCGAGTGCCGGGTCGTGCCGCAGCACTGCCAGCGCGGCGCCGCGCGAGGAGTCCACGCGGGTGCGCCCCGTGCCCTCCGGCCGCACGGGCCGGCCTTCGCCGTCGAGATATGCGCCGCGCTCCTCGTGCCACAGGCCCAGTCTCAGCCCGGGGTCGCCGAGCACCCGGGCGAGCGCCTCGCGCAGCCGCACCGGATCCGGGTCGGCGCCGACCTCTATGACCAGGCCGCTCACCTCGGCGCGCTGCAGCTGCATCCGCAGCAGACCGGCGAGGAAGGCCAGTGGCACGGCGGCCTGTGCGAGGTCGGAGATCAGGTACACACCGCTCGCGGCGGAGTCGCCGATCCCGGGGACCACGCGCAGCACCACGTGCGAGAGCAGGAAGGCGGTGGCGATGACGACGGCGATCCAGGCCGGGGTCAGCGCCCGCCGCCGCGCCACCGAGGCATGCCGCCAGCGTCTGACGAGCATCACCACCGCGGCCACGGTCAGGACCCAGCCCAGTGCCCGGTAGGCACCGTCGACGTAGTCGAAGAGTCCCGTCATGCCGGGCACCAGCAGCAGATTCGGACCGCAGCCGTGGCAGTCCAGATAGGTGGCGTCCGAAGAGACGGCCGGGTCGAACATCATCGCCCTCAGCAGCCCGACCACGGCGACGAGCCCGTACGCGAAGAAGACCATGCGTCGCGTCAGCGCCGTGGTGAGACGCCCGTCGGGGAACGAGAGCAACAGATGCGCCAGGACGGCCATGTTGAGCGCCTCCCACCAGGCGCCCAGCGCGAACAGGGCGGGCACGTCGGTGCCCTGGAGATTGCCCAGGAACCAGGTGACGCCCTCGGCGACCAACAGCGCACCCGTGCGGTTCGCGGGCCTGCGCCACCAGGCGATCAGGCCCGCGCCCGCGTATGTCCAGCCGACGGCCAGATCCCGTGTCACGTCCCCGGCGGAACCGCCCGCCCTCGCATAGGCCCAACCGCCGATCGCTCCGGATAAAACGGCTGCCGCCGCTGCCCCGCCCAGCCGGAGCCCCAGGGCGTGCTTTCTCTCCCTCTTCACGGGCCACACGGTAGGCCATCGAGGTGATCCACGAGCCTGTCGGCACCAGGCAGGGGGTGACTGCTGCCGTGACACGACGATGGCCGCTCGGGCTGTCGATCACGCCACAGGCCGGGCAAGCAAGAGACCTCTGGTGAACAGGGGTCTCAGCTGGTGTCC
Source organism: Streptomyces sp. NPDC059866 (assembly GCF_042731325.1). NCBI lineage: Bacteria > Bacillati > Actinomycetota > Actinomycetes > Kitasatosporales > Streptomycetaceae > Streptomyces > Streptomyces sp. NPDC059866. Next base: position 191,565 of record NZ_JBHWJT010000002.1, read on the forward strand.
GAGGGGCGAGTTGACCACTAACGATACAGTCCTGATCTCGCAAGGGCGGCTCCGGCTGCAAGATCCATCGGCCCCCTCCCCCGGAGTCACCATCCGGGTTGGCCATCCGGGTTGGCCATCCGGTCACCAGGCTCCTCCCCTCCCCGAGCATCGAACCCCGGCTTTTCAGCCCGCCCGCGATCAATCGCGGGTCAGGCCGTAGGGTCCGTGGAGAGCCCGCTCTACCTTCCTGCCTCGGTCTCGAAGTGCAGGGAGATTGACTGCAGGACGTCCGCAGCAGAAACGTCAGCGCTCCTCCCTTCGTGGACCTCGGCGAGCTGCACGAAGGCGAGCGCGAATGCGGAAGCGATCTGCACGATGGCCGGCCCAAGCGTCTGACTTACGGCAGTTGCGACCTCCTGGGCGCTCGCATCGTCGGGCAGCTCGATACGCGGCAGCATCTCCTCGAGCAACGCAGCAACCGCTTCGCTCTTTGTCACGTCACCGTCGGGGTTCTCGCGGGCTTGGCGTCGCATCTCCAGCGCCTCGGTGAGGATGCCGACGACACGCTGCATGATCTCTCGCTGCTCCATGCGGGCACGGTACTCGGCTGCAGCCGGGCCGGGAGACGCTCGAACGCCAATCGGCCCGACTCCCACACCACCAGCTCACCGTGCAGCGCCGTCACGTCCGGAAGCCGCAAGCAAGTCCAGTCCTACGAGCCCCTGGGCGCCAAACCCTCGGTAACCTCATCTGCAATGCGCGTCAGCCCAACTGCGGCCAGGCACAGGGTCCTGATGGATTGACAGGTTCATGCCCCTTGTCTAGCTTCCTCTGAGGCCGCGGTGCCGCACCGCCCCGCGCCCCCAGGAGGATGCACATGGTCGCATCGTTCGTCACTCATCGCGCCCTCGACGGCGGGACGTACCGCCTGGAGGGCGACCTCGATCTGCGGGCGCCGTGCACCTCGGCCGTCGAGGTGGTCGTCGGTGGGCGGCTGGTCGAGTTCACCGCCGGGCCGGCCACGTTGGGCGACGATGTCGCCTCTTCCCTGAGCCTCGGGGCGCCTGACTCCGAGCTCACGTTCCAGAAGGGCACGCTGCGTGTCTACGAGTCGATCGAGCGCGAGCCGCGCTCGGGGCTCGTGGAGCGGCCGCTGCTCGTCGTATGGCGCGGCGAGCGCCACGCACTCGTGACCCGCCTGTACGGCCTGAGCGTGACCGAAGCGCTCGGGCTGCTGCGGTCGGTGGGCATCGCCGAGAGCGAGTACGGGCTCACTCTCCAGCCCAGTCGGTCGGCCGGGAGCGCCTTCACGCGGCCCGCGACGGTGATCAAAGAAGTGCCCGGCCTCGGCCTGCTCGAGCTGTCGCGGCGGACGAAGGAACACTCCGCTCAGCTTCCGCCCTGGAAGGGGGTGACGGTGGCGTCCGGCGAGCTGTTCCGCGACACGCTCTCCGACGGCAGCCCGTTCTTCGTGCTCTCCTCCACCGAGATCTGGGCGACGGTGGTGCCGCTGGCGTCGACCTCCGTCGAGTGGGTGCCCGAGGCCGTCGGGCGGCTCAAGCTGCGGCTCACCGGGTGACCCGGCGGTGATCGGCTTCTACGGTGGGCTCACCGCCGCGATCGTCGTACTGAGCCTGCTCGTGGGTACGGGCTCCCACGCGGCCCGTCCCGCCGCCCTGGGCGAGGCACTGCGGGTACACGGCGTGCTGGGACGGCGGTCGCGCCGGTTCGCGGCCGCCGTCCTGCCGGTCACCGAGGGCGCCCTGGGGGTGGTCGGCGCGGTCGCGCTGACGACGGGTCACCAGAGGCTGCTCCAAGGCGTACTCGCCGCGGGGGCCGCTCTCCTCGGGCTCTATGCGCTCTACACCCGGCACGTCCTCGCCCTCGGTCGTGGGGGTCCGTGCGGCTGTTCGCGCCGGGATCTGCCCCTCAGCCGCTGGGTGACCCGTCGGGCCGCGGCCCTGGCCGGACTCGCGGCGGCCGGCGCCGTCATCGCCGGGGCAGGACCGGTACGGCTGTCCACGGCGGAGCTGGTCACGCTGATGCTCGCCGCACCTTCCTGCACCGCGCTGCTGTGGTCCCTGCCCGCCGCCATGCACGAGCCGGCCCCGGCCACTGTTCACCGACCGGCCCCGGCCCCGGTGGTGACCGCGTCGGCCGCCGCCCACGATCATCCGCCGGCCAACGCCACCGTGCACCGGACCACAGAAGGAGTGTCATCGCGATGGACTTCACCACCAGCGCCCTGATCGCCTCGTGGGCGGCGATCGCGCTGCTCGCGCTGGTCGTCTCGGGACTGGTCAGGCAGGTGCACCAGTTGTCGCGCGCCCAGCCGCACCGCCCCGGGCGGGCAGGCATCGCTCCCGGCGCGCCGGCACCCGGGCTCGGCACGGCCAGGCCGGACGACACGGCCCGGCTCGACGGCCTCCTGACGCCGGGCCGCCCCGCGCTGCTGCTGTTCCTCGACGCCGATTGCGGCACCTGCGTCCAGGTGCTGGCCGAAGCCGGAGCCTGGACGATCCGCCAGGTCCTGGGCCAGGACCAAGGCCTGGGCCAAGGTCAGGGCGACCCCCTCGCCCCACAGGTGCTCGCGCTCTACACAGGCCCCGCACCCCGGACCGGCGATGGCACCGTCCCGGTCCGCGATGACCAAGCGGACCTGTTCACGGCGTACGACATCCCCGCCACCCCCTACGCGGTGGCCATCGACGCGGAGGGCCGGATAGCCCGTTCGGAGCCGCTCGGCTCGCCCACCGCGCTGCTGCGGTTGCTCGACGACATCCATCCCGCAACGCCGAGGAGCCTGTCATGACGTCGCTGAACGACGTGCCCACACTTCGCCGGTCCGGGAGCGGCGGCCGCGGCTCGCGGACCAGGCGCGGGGCCCTGCCGTCGTTCGCGCCGCGCAGGCGCACGGTGCTGCAGGCGGCGACCGCCGCGGGCTTCGCCGCGCTGGGGGTGTTCTCCGCCGCCCGGCAGGCGTACGCCGACGGCTACGACATCTGGACCGGCGCGTGCCCCAGTTACGCGGCGGACCACAACTGCTCCCCCGGCTGCGGACCCAGCACCGTCTACGCCGACGCGTGCGTGACGTCAGGGACGAACACCGGCTTTCACCGGTCGGACGGTGTCACCTGGACCCTGCGGCCCAACCAGTGCTACGCCGGTACCTACGACGGCTGGCTGTGGCGCTACAGCGCGGCCTGCGGCACCTGCGGCTGCGGTATCGAGCGGCGCTGCCACGACGGCTACCGCAACACCGGCTCCGGCTGGGTGAAGTCCATCTGCCGCTGGACCACCGACTGCGACTGCCCCGGCGCCGTGAACTGGCCGACCATCGGCGGCGGCGCCACCGGGCCCGACGTCCACACCGTCCAGCACCTGCTCACCCACCACGGCCATCCGACGGCTGTCGACGGCATTTTCGGGCCCAACACCGAGGCGATGGTCGAGGAGTTCCAGTCGGCGAACGGACTGAGCCCCACGGGAAGCGTCGGTCCGGCCACGTGGCCGGTCCTGGTCGTCACCGTGCGGCAGGGAGACGTGAACAACGCCGTACGCGGCGCCCAGCGGCAGCTCAACAAGCACGGCCACGCGCTCACGGTCGACGGCAACTTCGGTCCGCTCACACGCCAGGCCGTGGTCTCGTTCCAGTCCCTGCACGGCCTGACCACCGACGGAGTGATCGGCCAGAACACCTGGCGCACGATGACCGGAACGGTCTAGATGAACACCTCGGAGTCCGGCCGCCCCGCGGAGTCCGGCCGTCCCGTGGCCTGGCCGCCCGGCCGTGCCCGTGGCGTACGGACGCTGCTCACCGATCCCGCCCTGCCCGTGGCGGTCCTGGGGACGACGGCGATCGCCACTGCCCTCTACGCCCCCATGCTGACCTGGGCGATCACTGGCGGCCTTGCCGGGTACTCGCTCTCGGGCTCCGTTTGAACGCGCAACAGCGCGTTCGCGCTGGCCTCGCCAGGTTGGCGGGCAACGTACAGACAGGCGCTGGTCCTCGGCGTGTTCACCATCGGTCTGCTGGCCGGCGGAGTACTGACGGCCGGGGTGCTGTGGCTGTTCTCCGGTCTGTTCACACCACTCCCGGCCGGCGGGCGGCAAGGGCTGATCGTGGCCGTGGCACTGCTCGCCGCGCTGCGCGACGCCGGCAGGCTGACGCTGCGGCTGCCGCAGAACGCCCGGCAGATACCGCAGGAGGTGCTGCGCCGCCATCTGACGCGGGGCGCCCTGCAGTTCGGCTTCGAGCTCGGCACGGGTGTGCGCACCTATGTCTCGGCGAGCGCTCCGTACGCGCTGGCGGTCGCGGTGTTGCTGTCCGGGGGCTCGTACGCGCCCGCTCTGGCCGCCGGACTCGGCTTCGGCGCGGGCCGGGCGCTCACCCCGGCCCTGCGCAGGCTCTCCGGCAACGGGGAGGGCTGGGACGACCTGCTCGCGCGGCGGCTGAGCGGTATGACCGTGGTGTGCTCCCTGCTGATCGGCGCTGTCGCCTGCGCGGTGCTCCGGTAGCGCCGTGCTCCGATGTCGTGCCACGGCGCTGAGGCCCAACGAAGCTGTCCCGCTGACGCGGCGGACGGAACGTGGCGGGGTGGTGCGCCTTCGCCTGCGGCCGGGCGGGACAGCTGCTTCGCACCCGACAGCACAACGGCCGTCGCCTGCCGTCCGGTTGTGCCGGAGGTCTGGTCCTGTGGCGGACGGCGACACAGTGGACACGCTGCGGTTGCGCGGTCAAACTCTGTTCAGCCCCTCGCGGGGAAACAAGGAATCGGTACGGAGGCACGCGATGTTAAGACGCACGGTCCGACTCGTCGTCTCGATTGTCATGCTCATGACCGCCTCTTTCGGTGGCATGCTCGCCACGGCCGGCCCGGCCCAGGCCGACGAGTGCTACACCTGGGGCCGCACCCTGTCCGAGGGCATGTCGGGCGCCGACGTGACCCAGCTGCAGATCCGGGTGGCCGGGCACGTCGACTTCGGCGAGATCCTCGCCGTCGACGGCAACTTCGGCCCGCGGACCAAGGCCGCCGTCACCAAGTTCCAGCAGGCGTACGGGCTGGCGGCGGACGGCGTCGCGGGATCCCAGACGTTCAGCAAGATCTACGCGCTGCAGGACCCGGACTGCACGCCCATCCACTTCACCTATGCCGAGCTGAACAAGTGCAACTCCACCTGGGAAGGCGGTGCGGTCAGCGCCGCGACGGCCAAGGCCAACGCCCTGCGCACGATGTGGAAGCTCGAGGCCATGCGGCACGCCCTGGGCGACACCCCGCTCGTCGTGACCAGCGGATTCCGCTCGTACTCCTGCAACAGCGCGGTGGGCGGCGCCTCGAACAGCCGGCATCTGTACGGTGACGCCGCCGACCTGGTCGGCAACCCGTCGCTCTGCACGCTGGCGCAGCGGGCCCGCTACCACGGCTTCGGCGGCATCTTCGGTCCCGGCTATCCCGGCCACGACGACCACACCCACGTGGACGGACGCACCAGCCGCTCCTGGTCCGCGCCCAGTTGCGGCATCTGAACAGCGAGCCCGACCGCGCCCAGCTGCGGCGTATGAGCAGCTGGTCCGACGCGCACCGCCCTCCGTCGCCCCCGGGCCGGCTTCCGGCCCGGGGGCGTACCTCGCACTGCGCGAAAGGCACGCGGCCGGCCAGGCGCCGGCCACGGGCACCGCTCGTCCCGACGCGGAGCACATCCGCCGCGCCCCCCACCACTCATCTCCGCACCCGAGTAGGAGTGCCCTGATGTCGTCGTCCCGGATGCCCTGGCGCACCCGCGCCGCAACGGCCGTGCTGGCGGTGCTCGCCGGTATCGGCGCGTCCGCCGTCCCCGGCCCCGCCCTGGCGGCTCCCCCGCCCGAGAACAGCCGGCAGACCGTCACCTACCACGGCTACCGCATCGAGGTGCCCGCTGACTGGCAGGTGGTCGATCTGGCCGAGAACCCGCGCGCCTGCCTCCGTTTCGACAGACCTGCCGTCTACATAGGCGAGCCCGCCGACCAGAACGACTGCCCCGCCCGGGTCGTCGGACGTACGGCGGGCATCGTCGTCGAGCCCATCACCGCGCGCTCGGCGGGCCAGGCGACGGCGGCGACCGCGCGGACGCAGCGCGGCAAGGCCACCGCGCCGTCCGCCGCGTCCGACAACGACACCATCCGGATCGCGGTCGAGGACGCCGGCGTCCTCGTCACCGCTGCCCACACCCCGGCGACCGAGAGCGTGGTGCGCCGCGTCCTCGGCTCGGCGAAGCTCACCGCGGACGCCAGACGAACCGAACTGCCGGGCGCCGCACAGCAGTCCGCCGCAACACCCCTGGCCGCGGCAGGGCCGCAGCCGGGCAGCTACCTCGGCAAGGGCTTCGACGCCTGCACCGCACCGTCGCAGGCCGCCATGAACGCCTGGCAGGCGAGCTCGCCGTACAGCGCGGTCGGCGTCTACATCAGCGGTTCCTTCCGCGGCTGCGCCCAGCCGAACCTGACCGCGAGCTGGGTGACCAACCAGACCAACAACGGCTGGCGTCTGTTCCCCATCGACGTCGGCCGCCAGGCGCCGTGCACCAGCTACTCGCTGAAGATGTCCGCCGATCCGGCCACCGCCAAGTCCCAGGGCGTCACCGCCGCAGCCGGCGCCATCACCGCCGCGTCGAACCTCGGTATCCCGGCGGGCAGCGCCATCTACAGCGACATCGAGGCGTACACCTCCACGGCCTCCTGCAAGGCGGCCGTGCTGTCGTACCTGTCCGGCTGGACCGAGCGGCTGCACAGCAGCGGCTATCTGTCGGGCTTCTACTCCAGCGCCGCCTCCGGCATCAAGGACGCCGCGAGCGAGTACAACAACAGCGCCTACACGCGGGTCGACCACCTCTTCTACGCGTGGTGGAACGGCGCAGCCGACACCAACACCGGTACCTACGTGCCGGCCACCTACTGGTCCAACCACCAGCGGATCCACCAGTACGTGGGCGAGGTCACCGAGTCCTACGGCGGCTACTCGATCAACATCGACCGCGACTACCTGGACGTGGGCACCGGCACCCCGCCCCCGCCCACCTGCACCGGGGTGAACCTCAACTTCACCTCGTACACCACCGTCCAGAGCGGCTCGACCGGCGACCGGGTCAAGGCGGCCCAGTGCCTGCTGAAGGCCGCCGGCTACGACCCGGGAGCTCCGGACGGGATATTCGGCCCCGCCACGACCACCGCCGCCAAGAACTTCCAGACCAGCAGAGGGCTCACGGCCGACGGCGTGGTGGGCCCGAAGACCTGGACCGCCCTGCTGTCCCACGGGTCCACCCCGACCATCCAGAACGGCTCGACGGGAGAGGCGGTCACCCGGCTGCAACGTGCCCTGACCGCCGCGCTCGGCCGGACGATCGGCATCGACGGCGACTTCGGCCCGGGCACCGATCAGGGCGTACGCGACTACCAGTCCTCGCGCGGGCTGAGCGTCGACGGCGTCGTCGGCCCCGCCACCTGGGGCGCCCTCCAGGCAGGAAAGTGAGCAGACCTGTGAGCAGAGAAGTGAGGAAGGAACCATGAGACAACTCGCACGCATCATCGCACTGTTCGCCGCCGTGGCCGGTCTGCTCCTCGGCCTGGGCGTCCCCGCCCAGGCCTTCCCCCAGGCCGCCTTCCCGCTGAGCAGCAACGGCAGCCGCGGCTCCGACGTCGTCGCGCTGCAGCACCTGCTCGCCGCGCACGGGCGCACCGTGGCCGTGGACGGCGTCTTCGGCTCGGGCACACACAGCGCGGTGGTGGGCTTCCAGCAGTCCAAGGGCCTGACCGCGGACGGCATCGTCGGGCCCGCCACCTGGGGCGCGCTCGCCGTCACCGTACGGCAGGGCGACAACGGGCCGGCGGTGAAGGCGGTCCAGTCGCTGCTCAACGCCAAGCGGGGCGCCGGCCTCACGGTGGACGGGGACTTCGGGTCCGCCACCAACTCGGCCGTGCGCACCTTCCAGTCGCACGCCGGGATCGGTGTGGACGGCGTGGTCGGACCGACCACGTGGAAGAACCTGCTGTGGCACTTCGAGAACATCAACTTCGGCGCCGGCACGATGTGCGCGCAGAGCCCCGACGGCAACGCCAACGCCCACTGGGCGACGGCCGGCGCGGTCGGTCAGCTGGAGGCGGCCGCGGCCGTCTTCGCCGGCACCGGGAACGGCCGGCTGCCGGTCGGTGACGCGAGCTTCGAGCACGGCGGCGACATCCCCGGCCACGCCAGCCACGAAGTCGGGATGGACATCGACGTGTGGCCGATCCGCACCGACTCCGCCCAGTGCACCGCCGGGCGCATCACCTGGCAGTCGTCGACGTACGACCGCGCGGCCACCCGCCGGCTCGTGCAGGAGATCCGGGCGAAGGCCCCCGGCCATGTCGAGCTGATCTTCTTCAACGATCCGCAGCTGATCTCGGAGGGGCTGACCACGAACTACCCGAACCACGACAACCATCTGCACATCCGCTACCGGTAGTGCGCCGGCCGCGGGCCCCGGGCCTCGCCCGCGGGTCCGCGGCCGACCGCGGCGCTCAGCGGATCACCAGTGTCGTACCGGCGACGGCGGGGACCAGTTCCCCGATGACCGGATGTCCGGGCACCTCCCCGGCGACGAGCAGCCCGCCGGAGGTCTGCGCGTCGGCGAGCACGAGCAGTTCGTCGTCGCTCGTCCGTCCCGCGTCCAGGTGCGGGCGCACCCAGTCGAGATTGCGCCGTGTGCCGCCGCTGACGTATCCGGCCCGCAGGGACGCGCGGGCACCGTCGAGCACGGGGACGGCGGCGGCGTCCACCACAGCGGTGACGGCGCTGGCGCGGGCCAGTTTGTGCAGATGGCCGAGCAGCCCGAATCCGGTCACATCGGTGGCGCACACGGCGCCGGCCTCCAGGGCGGCGGCACTGGCGCGGTCGTTGAGCGCGGCCATGCTCGCGACCGCGTGCGGGAAGACCTCGCCCGTCCGCTTGTGGCGGTTGTTGAGAATCCCGACGCCCAGCGGCTTGGTCAGGGTGAGCGGCACACCCGGCCGCCCGGCGTCGTTGCGCAGCATCCGGTCCGGGTCCACCAGGCCGGTCACGGCCATTCCGTAGAGCGGCTCCGGGCTGTCGATGCTGTGCCCGCCACCGACGAAGCAGCCGGCCCCGCCGGCGACTTCGAGCGCTCCCGCCAGCACCTGCTGGGCCAGTTCGGCGGGCAGGACGTCCCGGGGCCAGCCCAGCAGATTGAGCGCGACGACGGGCCGGCCGCCCATCGCGTACACGTCGGACAGGGCGTTGGCGGCGGCGATCCGGCCCCAGTCGCGGGCGTCGTCGACGACCGGTGTGAAGAAGTCGGCGGTCGACACCAGGGCGGTGCCGTCACCGGTCCGCACGACCGCGGCGTCGTCGCCGTGGTCGAGTCCGACGAGCAGCCGGTCGCCGTCGACACGGCCCGCGCCCGGCCCCGGCGTCAGCCCCGCGACCATCGCCTCCAGCTCCCCCGGAGGGATCTTGCAGGCGCAGCCGCCACCGTGTGCGTACTGGGTCAGCCGAAGCGGCGCGACGTGTGCGGCTGCGGGGACAACTGGCGTCATACGGCGATGATTTCACCTCTTGCCGCAGCAGTGTGCGGGGATCACAATCTTGCCCTGGAGGCGTTGGGCGGGCTGGTGCCCCTCCCGATCTTCAAAATCGGTGTGGTCCGGGATCCGGGCCAGGCGGGTTCGATTCCCGTCCGCCTCCGCTGGCTTCGATCGGGGTGGCAAGGGTGGCGGACGAGCGACGGGAGCCGCCTGCGGATCCCCGGCGGCGGGTGCCGAGCACCACGCTGCTGCTCGGCGATCCCCGGCTGAGCGAGGCGTCCGCACGGCTGGGCAGGACCGTCGTCAAGGCCGCGGTCGCCACCGCCCAGCGGGCCGTACGCGAAGGGCGGATCGGGCCGGACGACGCCGTCGGTGCCGCGCTCGCCGCGCTCCCCGCACACGCGGCCGGGCTGCGCCCCGTGCACAACGCAACGGGTGTGGTGCTGCACACCAATCTGGGACGGGCTCCGCTGTCGCCGTCCGCGCTGGAGGCGATGGCGGCGGCCGGCGGGTACACGGACGTCGAGCTGGACCTGGCCACCGGCAGACGGGCGCCGCGCGGCCGCAGCGCCATGGCGGCCCTGCGGGAGGCCGTACCGGCCGCAGAGGCCGTGCACGTGGTCAACAACGGGGCCGCCGCCCTCGCCCTGGCCGTGGCCACACTGGCCGCGGGGTGCGAGGTCCTGCTCAGCCGGGGCGAGTTCGTGGAGATCGGCGACGGCTTCCGGATACCCGAGTTGCTGGCCTCCTGCGGCGCCCGGATACGCGAGGTCGGCACCACCAACCGGACCCGTCTCGACGACTACGCGGACGCCGCCGGCCCGGACACCGGCTTCATCCTCAAGATCCACCCGTCGAACTTCACGGTGAGCGGCTTCACCCAAGGTGTGGACGTCGGCGAACTGGCGGCGCTGGGCTTGCCCGTGGTGGTCGACATCGGCTCCGGCCTCCTCCGGCCGGACCCGCTGCTGCCGGACGAGCCGGACGCGTCCACCATGCTGCGCGCCGGGGCCACGCTGGTCACCGCCAGCGGGGACAAGCTGCTCGGCGGTCCTCAGGCAGGGCTGGTCCTCGGCCGGGCGGGCGTGGTGGAGCGGATGCGCCGCCATCCGCTGGCCCGCGCGCTGCGCGTGGACAAGTTCACCCTGGCCGCACTGGAGGCGACACTGCGGGGTCCCGAGCCGCCCGTGCACGCCGCCCTGCACCTGCCGCTGCCGCAGCTGCGCACACGCACGCTGCGCCTGGCCGAAGACCTTGCGCGCCGGGGCCTGGACGCGCGCCTCGTGCCCTGTGAGGCGGTGGTCGGAGGCGGCGGCGCCCCCGGGACCGCTCTGCCGTCCTGTGCGGTGAGCCTGCCCGACGACCTTGCGGCACCGCTGCGCACGGGTGAACCGGCCGTGCTGGGCAGGGTGGTGCGCGGCCGGTTGCTGCTGGATCTGCGGTGCGTGCCGGAGGCGTGCGACGGCGACGTCCTCGCCGCGGTGCTGCGCGCGGCGGGCCGGTGAGCATGCGGGTCGTCGCGACGGCCGGGCATGTCGACCACGGCAAGAGCACGCTGATCCACGCACTGACCGGCACCCACCCGGACCGGCTGGCGGAGGAGCGGCGCCGTGGTCTGACCATCGACCTGGGCTTCGCGTGGACGGATCTGCCGTCGGGTGAGCGGCTCGCGTTCGTCGACGTCCCGGGACACGAGAGGTTCGTCCCCACCATGCTGGCCGGTGTGGGGCCCGTGCCCGCCGTCCTGTTCGTCGTCGCCGCGGACGAGGGCTGGAAGCCCCAGTCCGCCGAGCACCTCGCCGCCATGGACGCTCTGGGCGTACGGCACGGGCTGCTCGCGGTCACCCGCTGCGATCTGGCAGACCCGGGCCCGGCCATGGCGCAGGCACTGGACCGGATCAGGTCCAGCACGCTCGGCGGCGTCGAGGCCGTGGCCGTCAGCGCCCGCACCGGCGCGGGCCTCGCCGAGTTGCGCGCGGCCCTCGGCCGGCTGGCCGGGCGGCTGCCGGACGGGGATGCCGACGCCCCGGTGCGGCTGTGGATCGACCGCGCCTTCACCGTGCGCGGCAGCGGGCTGGTCGTCACCGGCACGCTCGGTGCGGGCCGGATCCGCCGGGGCGACGTCCTGGTGACCGCCCGCTCCGCCCGTTCCGTGCGTGTCAGGGCGCTGCAGGCCCTCGGCGAGGAGACCGGCCTGGTGCGGGCAACGGCCCGGCTCGCCGTCAACCTCCGCGGTCTCGACAAGCAGTCGACGGGCCGCGGCGACGCACTGCTCACCGCCGGCAGCTTCGTCCCCTGTCTACGCTGCGACGTGCGCGTACACGGCGGAACACCGGCCGGGGAGCTGCCCCGCACCGCCGTCGCCCATATCGGCTCGGCGGCCGTGCCGGTACGCGTACGCCCGCTCGGTGCGGACATCGTCCGGCTGACCCTGCCGGCGCCGCTGCCGCTGCGCATCGGTGACCGCGCGGTGCTGCGCGATCCGGGTCTGCGGCGGGTGCTGGCCGGGCTGACGGTGCTCGACCCCCGGCCACCGGAACTGCGTCGCCGTGGCGCCGCGGCACGGCGCGCGGCCGAACTGGGCGATGCTCGCGGCACTCCGATCGAAGCGGACGAGCTACGGCGCCGACTGCTGGTCACGCGCGAGGAGTTGACCGCGATGGGGGTGGCCGTCCGCACCGCGCCGGTCGCGGGCGACTGGCTCGCCGAGCCCGCCCACTGGACCTCCCTGCGCGCCCGGCTGGCCGAACTGGTCGCCGTTTACCACACCGAGCGGCCAGCCGAGGAGGGTGTACCGGTAGAAATCGCTCGGCAGCGCCTCGGACTGCCCTCCGCGTCCCTGGTGGAGGCACTGGTCACACCACCCCTGCGGCTGAACCTCGGGCGCGTGACCGTCGGGCCCGATTCCCTGCCCGCCGCCGTTGCGGAGGCGGTGGGCCGCCTCACCGCCGAGCTCGCGGGCCGGCCGTTCGCCGCCCCCCAAGCCCAGCGGCTGGCGGAACTCGGCCTCGGCCGCCGCGAGCTCACCGCGGCGGTCCGCCACGGGGCCGTACTGCGGCTCGCGGAGCACGTGGTGCTGCTGCCGAACGCCCCGCGGCTGGCGGCCGACCGGCTGAGCGAACTCGACCAGCCGTTCACCGTGGGAACGGCGAGCCGCGCCCTGGAGACCAGCCGCCGCGTCACCGTCCCCCTGCTCGAGCACTGCGACGGCCAGGGCATCACCGAGCTGCTGCCCGACAAACGCCGCCGCTGCGCGCCGCGCGGTCGGCCGGCGCCGGTCACTGCGCCACCCTGAACCCTGTGGGGTCAGTAGTCTGCGGCTGACCGGTCATCCTCCCGCGTAGGAAAGGGCCCCTTGGCGCGGGCCTTGGCCGACTGCGAGCATGCTCGACTGTGCTGTTGCGATTGCCGTACCTCGCCCTGTCGGGCGCTTTCAGCTTCATGCGTGTGGGACTCGTAAAGTCATCGACGCAGGTCGGGACGGTAGAGCGGTCTCGACTGGGACCATGTCCGCCGTGATCCTCTCGATGCTGTACAAAGCAGCCCGCAAGCTGCTGTCCGCCCCCGGTGTGCTGCTGCGCCGCGACACCTCCAAGGACGCCGAGTTACTCGTGCTCCGCCATGAGAATGCGGTGCTACGGCGTCAGATCGCCGGCCCGGTCCGCTACGAGCCCGCGGATCGGTTCTGGCTGGCTGCACTCTCCAGCCTGATACCCCGCCGCCGCTGGCACGAGGTCTTCCCGGTCACGCCCGGGACCCTGCTGACCTGGCACCGCAGGTTCAGCGCCGCGAAGTGGGACTACAGCGCCCGGCGCGCCCGCACCGGACGGCCACCGACCAAGGCAGCACTCAAGAAGCTGATCCTGCAGCTCGCTCGGGAGAACGCGAAGTGGGGGCATAGGCGGATCCAGGGCGAGCTGGCCCGACTCGGTCACCCCATCGCAGCCTCCACAGTATGGGGGAGCCTCCACGCGGCGGGCATCGCCCCGGCCCCACGCCGCGCTGGCCCGACGTGGAGGGAATTCCTCACCAACCAGGCCGAAGGCCTCATCGCCGTCGACTTCTTCCACCTCGACACCGCCCTCGGCCACAGGCTCTACGCGCTGGCGTTTCTCGAACACGGCACCCGACGCCTGCACATCGCCGCCGTCACCGCCCACCCCACCCGCGACTGGGCTATGCAGCAAGCCCGAAACCTGGCCACCGATCTCGGAACGCGCATGGAGTCCCTGCACTTCCTGCTGCGAGACCGCGACGGCAAGTACGGGCAGTCCTTCGACGCTATCTTCGAGGCCGAGGAGGTCGAGATCCTCAAGAGTGCCCCGCGAGCGCCTCGGATGAACGCCCACTGCGAGCGGGTGATCGGCACCATCCGACGCGAGGCCCTCGACCATGTCCTCATCATGAACGAGGCCCACGCCCGGCACGTCCTGGCCGCCTACGAGCGGCACTACAACGAACACCGCCCCCACCGGGCCCGCAACCAACTACCTCCCGGCGCCGACCAGCAACCCACGACCGTGCATAGGCCCGAAAACCGCCGACTCCTGCGCACCCGCATCCTCGGCGGCGTCATCAACGAATACCGCTACGCGGCTTGACCTGCAGCGACGACTTTCCGAGCCCCACAGGGTCACGATCAGCTACAAACATGCAGGTAGGGCCGCGACCGTTAGGTCGAGGCCCTCATCTGCGTATCGCTATAGCGAGTGTCCGAGGGGGGACTTGAACCCCCACGCCCGATAAAGGGCACTAGCACCTCAAGCTAGCGCGTCTGCCATTCCGCCACCCGGACCAGGTGTCCGCCGCCTTGCCGGGGGTGTTCCCCGGGGCGACACGGACAACAATACCAAGGTTTCGGAGTGCCCTTCACCTGCGTTTCCGTCCCCTGAGGCGGGTGCGTCACCCCGACCGGCCGGGTCACGGCGAGTGGTCGGGGTGTCACTCTTCGGTGCAGGTCCGGCAGACGTGACGGGTGATCACGGCATGAGGTGGTAGTCCGGGAAGTTGCCGGGCAGCCGCTCCCCCGCCGGTCCCTGCGTCACCGCGCGCACGAGCAGCTCACCGCCGACGAACGCGCCGCGCCAGGACGCGCCGAAGCCGCCGAACAGCTCCTCGCGGTCGCCACGGGAGCGGGGCTTGCCGTGGCCCACCTTGAAGGCACGGATCTGCGGGGCGAGCCGGTCGAAGGTCGCCCGGTCGTCCGTGGACAGCGTGGCGACCAGCGCGCCGTTGGACGCGTTCATCGCGGCCAGCAGCTCCGCCTCCGTGTCGACCAGGACGATGGTGTCGACCGGGCCGAAGGGTTCCGCGTGGTGCAGCGGGGAGGACGGCGGCGGGTTCAGGATCGTGACCGGCTGGACGTACGCCGAGGTGTCCTGGCCGGGCAGGAAGCGCGCGTCGCCCTGCCGGCCGCGGTACAGCGGGACGGCGCCGCGGTCGATGGCCTCGGCCACCTGGTCGTGCAGCTCCTTGGCCTTGGCCGCGTTGATCACCGGCCCGAAGTCCAACGCCGGGTAGGGGTCCTCGCGCTGCTCGACCGCGAGCGGATGGCCGACCCTGAGCGTGCGGACCGCCGGGAGGTACGCCGCCAGGAACTCGTCGAACAGCGCACGCTGGACGACGAAGCGCGGGTAGGCCGTGCAGCGCTGTTTGCCGTAGTCGAAGAGCTTGGGCACGACCGCCGTGAGCGTGTCCCAGTCCGTGAAGTTCCAGATGCCCCAGGTGTTGAGTCCTTCCTGTTCGAGGATGTGCCGCTTGCCGAGGTCGGCGACGGCCGTGGCCACCGCGGCGCCGGTGTCCCGGCCGCCGACGAAGGAGACACAGCCGATCTCGGGCGCCCGCACCAGCGCCTGGGACAGCTCGCCTCCGCTGCCGCTGACGAGGGTGACGGGAAGTCCCTCGCGGGCGGCGAGCGCGCAGGCCAGGGTCAGACAGGCGACACCGCCGTCGGTCGGGGTCTTGGCGATGACCGCATTGCCTGCCAGTGCCTGTACCAGCAATGCGTGAACGAGCACGCTCATCGGGTAGTTCCAGCTCGCGATGTTCGACACCGGGCCGTCCAACGGGGCCCGCCCGGCGACCATCGGCTCGATACCGTCGACGTACCAGCGCACCCCGTCGATGGCTCGGTCGACGTCCGCCTGGGCGAGCCGCCAGGGTTTGCCGATCTCCCAGACCAGCAGCAGCGCAAGCAGTTCGCGGTGCTCGGTGAGGGCGTCCAGGGTGGCCGCGACGCGGGCCCGGCGTTCGTCGAGGGGGATGTGCCGCCAGGCGCGGTGCTGGTCGAGGGAGGCACGTACGGCCTGGTGAGCAGTGGTGCCGTCGAGTCGCGGCGGGCCCGCGATGGGGGTGCCGTCGACGGGTGTGGTGGCGGGCAGGGCCCGGCCGTCGGCCTGCCAGGCGGCGTTCCAGAGGTTGAGGACGCGGTCGTCGCGGAAGGCCTCGGGGGCGACGGCGAGGCAGCGCTGCCAGGCGTCGGCCCAGGAGGTGTCCGACTTGAGGGTGAGGGTGGGTGCCATTGGTGAGCTCCGCTCTCGGTGCACAGTCGGGGCGGGTTGCATGGCTGGTCCCGGGCACGGCTCGCACTGCCGTGCGAGGACGTCGTACGGAGGAAGCTGATGAGGCGCCGTGATGCGCGACAGTCACCTCTCGACAACTATGAGTGACATCACTCGGTGGCCGCCAGTGCGGCAAGCACCAGCTTGGCCGTCTCCGTCGGCGTACTCCCCACCCGCACCCCGGCCGCCTCCAGCGCCTCCTTCTTCGCCTGCGCCGTCCCGGAGGACCCGGACACGATGGCGCCCGCGTGCCCCATGGTCTTGCCCTCGGGGGCGGTGAAGCCGGCGATGTAGCCGACGACCGGCTTGGTGACGTGCTCGCGGATGTATGCGGCGGCGCGTTCCTCGGCGTCGCCGCCGATCTCCCCGATCAGCACGATCAGGTCGGTTTCCGGGTCGTCCTGGAAGGCGGCCAGGCAGTCGATGTGCGTGGTGCCGACGACCGGGTCGCCGCCGATGCCGACACAGGTCGAAAAGCCGATGTCACGGAGCTCGTACATGAGTTGGTACGTCAGCGTCCCGGACTTCGACACCAGGCCGATGCGGCCGGGCTTGGTGATGTCGGCCGGGATGATGCCCGCGTTGGACTGACCGGGGCTGATCAGGCCTGGGCAGTTGGGGCCGATGATGCGCGTGCCCTTCGACCGCGCGTACGCCGTGAAGGCGACCGAGTCGTGCACCGGGATGCCCTCGGTGATGACGACCGCGAGGCCGATACCCGCGTCCGCGGCCTCGACGACGGCCGCCTTGGCGAAGGCGGGCGGTACGAAGACGACGGTGACGTCGGCTCCGGTCGCGTCCATGCCCGCGCGGACCGAGCCGAAAACGGGCACGGCACGGTTGTCGAAGTCGACGGTGCGGCCCGCCTTGCGCGGGTTGACCCCGCCGACGACGTTCGTGCCGGCCGCCAGCATGCGCCGGGTGTGCTTCATGCCCTCGCCGCCGGTCATGCCCTGGACGAGGACCTTGCTCTCTTTGGTGAGATGGATCGCCATGTCCCGTCTCCTCAGGCTGCGTCGGCGAGTTGGGCGGCCTTGTGTGCGGCGCCGTCCATGGTGGTGGCCTGCTGGACCAGCGGATGCGCCCGTTCGTCGAGGATCACACGGCCGCGGGCGGCGTTGTTGCCGTCCAGGCGGACGACCAGTGGCTTGGTCAACCGGACCGTGTCCAGGGCCTGCACGATGCCGTCGGCGACCGCGTCGCAGGCGGTGATGCCGCCGAAGACGTTGACGAACACCGACTTCACGGCCGGGTCGGAGAGGATGACGGTCAGACCGTCGGCCATGATCTGGGCGGAGGCTCCGCCGCCGATGTCGAGGAAGTTGGCGGGGCGGGCGCCGCAGCCGGCGACCACGTCGAGGGTCGACATGACCAGTCCGGCGCCGTTGCCGATGATGCCGACCTCGCCGTCGAGCTTGACGTAGTTGAGGCCCTTCGCGGCGGCCACCGCCTCCAACGGATCGTCGTGCTCCGCCCCCTCGGCGCCCCACCGGGCCTGCCGGAAGCGGGCGTTGTCGTCCAGGGTGACCTTGCCGTCGAGAGCCAGGATCTGGCCCTGCCGGGTGCGCACGAGCGGGTTGACCTCGACGAGGAGGGCATCCTCGCGGATCAGCACCTCCCACAGCCGTACGAGCACGTCGACGGTCTGTGGCGGCAGTCCGGCCGCATCGGCGATCTCACCTGCCTTCGCCGAGGTGACGCCCTCGGCAGGGTCGATGTGCACGCGCGCCACGGCATCGGGCCGGGTGGCGGCGACCTCCTCGATGTCCATGCCGCCCTCCGCGGAGGCGATGGCGAGGAAGCCGCCCGCTGCCCGGTCGAGGACGTAGGAGACGTAGAACTCGGTCTCGATGTCGACGGGTTGGGCCAGCATGACCTTGCCGACCGTGTGGCCCTTGATGTCCATTCCGATGATCTGTCGCGCCGTCAGTTCCGCGGCGGCCGGGTCGGCGGCGAGCTTCACTCCGCCTGCCTTGCCCCGGCCACCCGTCTTGACCTGGGCCTTGACGACGACCCGGCCGCCGAGTCGGCGGGCGATCTCGCGTGCCTCCTTGGGCGAGTCGGTGACTTCGGCCCGCGGCACCAAGATGCCGTGTTCCTCGAAGAGTTCCCTTGCCTGGTGCTCGTACAGGTCCATCTCGGCTCCTGTCTGGAAAGTGCCGCACGCCCCCTGGACACCACCCACCGGATGCGGGATAACAAGCTTCATACAGTATTCGTCGACTGTATGCAATGTACTGCGAGAGCTGCCAACCCCTATGAAGGGACAGGACTTCGCCATGCCCGACGACACCCAGGACGTGATCTCCGGCGGTCACCTCGTCGCCAAGGCCCTCAAAGCCGAGGGGGTGGAGCGCATCTACACCCTGTGCGGCGGCCACATCATCGACATCTACGA
This sequence comes from Streptomyces sp. NPDC059866, assembly GCF_042731325.1. Classification (NCBI taxonomy): domain Bacteria; kingdom Bacillati; phylum Actinomycetota; class Actinomycetes; order Kitasatosporales; family Streptomycetaceae; genus Streptomyces; species Streptomyces sp. NPDC059866. The sequence continues at coordinate 210,061 of NZ_JBHWJT010000002.1, forward strand.
CGGCTGCGTCGACGAGGGCATCGAAGTCGTCGACGTCCGCCACGAGCAGGTCGCCGCACACGCCGCCGACGGTTACGCCCGCATCACCGGCAAGCCCGGCTGTGCGGTCGTCACCGCCGGCCCGGGGACGACCGACGCCGTCACCGGAGTCGCCAACGCCTTCCGTGCCGAGTCCCCGATGCTGCTGATCGGCGGTCAAGGGGCCCTCACCCAGCACAAGATGGGCTCCCTGCAGGACCTGCCGCACGTCGACATGATGACGCCGATCACCAAGTTCGCGGCGGCCGTTCCGGACACGGCGCGCGCGGCGGACATGGTGTCGATGGCGTTCCGCGAGTGCTACCACGGCGCGCCCGGCCCTTCCTTCCTGGAGATCCCGCGCGACGTCCTCGACGCCAAGGTGCCGGCGGACAAGGCGCGCGTACCGAAGCCGGGTGCGTACCGCGCCTCGACCCGTTCGGCCGGTGATCCGGAGGCGATCGAGAAGCTCGCCGACCTGCTGGTGCACGCCGAGAAGCCCGCGATCCTGCTGGGCAGCCAGGTGTGGACGACCCGCGGCACCGAGGCCGCCATCGAGCTGGTGCGCACGCTGAACGTCCCGGCGTACATGAACGGCGCCGGCCGCGGCACGCTGCCGCCCGGCGACCCGCACCACTTCCAGCTGTCCCGTCGGTACGCCTTCTCCAACGCCGACGTCATCGTCATCGTCGGCACGCCCTTCGACTTCCGCATGGGCTACGGCAAGCGGCTGTCGGCGAACGCGACCGTCGTGCAGATCGACCTCGACTACCGCACCGTCGGCAAGAACCGCGACATCGACCTCGGGATCGTCGGCGACGCGGGACTGGTGCTGAAGTCGGTGACCGAGGCGGCCTCCGGGCGCGTCAACGGGGGCGCGTCGAAGCGCAAGGAGTGGCTCGACGAGCTGCGCGCCGCCGAGCAGACCGCGCTGGAGAAGCGGCTGCCGCAGTTGCGCTCGGACGCCTCGCCGATCCATCCGTACCGCCTGGTCAGCGAGATCAACGACTTCCTCACCGAGGACTCGATCTACATCGGCGACGGCGGCGACATCGTCACCTTCTCCGGGCAGGTCGTGCAGCCCAAGTCGCCCGGGCACTGGATGGACCCGGGTCCGCTGGGCACGCTCGGCGTCGGCGTCCCGTTCGTGCTCGCGGCAAAGCAGGCGCGGCCCGACAAGGAGGTCGTCGCCCTCTTCGGCGACGGCGCCTTCTCCCTGACCGGCTGGGACTTCGAAACCCTCGTCCGCTACAACCTCCCCTTCGTCGGCATCGTCGGCAACAACTCCTCGATGAACCAGATCCGCTACGGCCAGGCCGCCAAGTACGGCAAGGAGCGCGAGCGGGTCGGCAACACCCTCGGCGACGTCCACTACGACAAGTTCGCGCAGATGCTGGGCGGTTACGGCGAGGAGGTCCGCGACCCCGCCGACATCGGCCCCGCGCTGCGGCGCGCCCGGGAGTCCGGGAAGCCGTCGCTGATCAACGTCTGGGTCGACCCGGACGCGTACGCCCCCGGAACCATGAACCAGACCATGTACAAGTGAGGTGATCCGGTGACCACCAAGGCCCTCGAAGGCATCCGCGTCCTGGACATGACCCACGTCCAGTCCGGGCCCTCCGCGACCCAGCTGCTCGCCTGGCTCGGCGCGGACGTCGTCAAGCTGGAGGCGCCGACCGGGGACATCACGCGCAAACAGCTGCGCGACCTCCCGGACGTCGACTCCCTCTACTTCACGATGCTCAACTGCAACAAGCGGAGCATCACCCTCAACACCAAGACCGAGCGCGGCAAGGAGCTGCTCACCGAGCTGATCCGGCGCTCCGACGTCATGGTCGAGAACTTCGGACCGGGCGCGGTCGACCGCATGGGCTTCACCTGGGACCGCATCCAGGAGATCAATCCACGGATCGTCTATGCCTCCATCAAGGGGTTCGGCGAAGGCCCGTACACCAACTTCAAGGCGTACGAGGTCGTCGCGCAGGCCATGGGCGGGTCGATGTCGACCACCGGTTTCGAGGACGGGCCGCCGCTGGCGACGGGGGCCCAGATCGGGGACTCGGGCACGGGCGTGCACGCCGTGGCGGGCATCCTCGCGGCGCTGTACCAGCGGGAGCGCACCGGGCGCGGGCAGCGGGTGAACGTGGCCATGCAGCACGCTGTGCTCAACCTCTGCCGGGTGAAGCTGCGCGACCAGCAGCGCCTGGCACACGGCCCGCTCGCTGAATATCCCAACGAGGACTTCGGCGACGAGGTTCCCAGGTCCGGGAACGCGTCCGGCGGCGGCCAGCCCGGCTGGGCGGTCAAGTGCGCGCCGGGCGGCCCGAACGACTACGTGTACGTCATCGTGCAGCCCGTCGGCTGGCAGCCCATCAGCGAACTGATCGGCCGGCCCGAACTGGCCGACGATCCGGAGTGGTCGACGCCGGAGGCCCGGCTGCCCAAGCTCAACAAGATGTTCCAGCTCATCGAGGAGTGGTCCTCGACCCTGCCCAAGTGGGAGGTGCTGGAGAAGCTCAACGCGCACAACATCCCGTGCGGGCCGATCCTGTCCACCAAGGAGATCATCGAGGACACCTCGCTGGTCGCGAACGAGATGGTCGTCCGCGTGCCGCACCCGGAACGCGGCGAGTTCGTGACCGTCGGCAGCCCGCTCAAGCTCTCCGACTCCCCGGTGGACGTGACCAGTTCACCCCTGCTCGGCGAGCACAACGAAGAGGTCTACGTCGGCGAGCTCGGCCTCGGCGACGAGGAGCTGCGCCTGCTCAAGTCGAACGGAGTGATCTGACGTGATGGCCGAAGACCGGGTGCTCAGGGTGCGCGCGCTCCTCGACGCCGTGCGCGCCGAGGGGCGCACGGCGCTGACCGCACCCGAGGGCAAGGTGATCGCCGACGCCTACGGGATCGCCGTACCGGGCGAGGAACTGGCAACCGACGTCGACGAGGCCGTGGCGTACGCGGCGCGGTTCGGCGGGCCGGTCGTGATGAAGATCGTCTCGCCGGACATCCTGCACAAGACCGACGCCGGCGGTGTGATCGTCGGCGTCGAGGGGGCCGGTGACGTACGGGCCGCGTTCCACACAATCATCGACAACGCGCGCGCGTACAACGCGGACGCCCGGATAGCGGGCGTGCAGGTACAGGAGCTGCTGCCGCAGGGACAGGAAGTCATCGTCGGCGCGGTGACGGACCCGACGTTCGGGAAGGTCGTGGCCTTCGGGCTCGGCGGAGTGCTGGTCGAGGTCCTCAAGGACGTCACGTTCCGGCTCGCGCCCGTGGACGCCGACGAGGCGCTCTCCATGCTGGACTCGATCCGGTCGGCGGAGATCCTGCGCGGGGTGCGCGGCGCGGCGGGCGTGGACCGGTGGGCGATCGCCGAGCAGATCCGCCGGGTCTCCCAACTCGTCACGGACTTCCCGGAGATCGCCGAGGTGGACCTCAACCCGGTGATCGCCACCCCCGAGGGAGCGGTCGCCGCGGACATCCGCGTGATCCTCTCCGAGACGCCCGCGAAGCAGCGCCGCCGTTACTCGCGCGACGAGATCCTCACCTCCATGCGCCGGTTGATGCAGCCACGCTCGGTCGCCGTGATCGGCGCCTCCAACGAGCAGGGCAAGATCGGCAACTCGGTGATGCGCAACCTCGTCGACGGCGGTTTCCCCGGAGAGATCCACCCGGTGAACCCCAAGGCCGATGACATTCTGGGCCGCAAGGCGTACAAGAGTGTCACGGACGTTCCCGGTGAGGTGGATGTGGCCGTGTTCGCCATTCCCGCCAAGTTCGTCGCCGCGGCGCTGGAGGAGGTGGGGCGCAAGGGGATACCCAACGCCGTGCTGATCCCCTCCGGGTTCGCGGAGACCGGCGAGCACGAACTCCAGGCCGAGATCGTCGAGATAGCGGAGCGGCACGGCGTCCGGCTGCTCGGCCCGAACATCTACGGCTACTACTCGACCTGGCAGGACCTGTGCGCCACGTTCTGCACGCCGTACGACGTCAAGGGCGGGGTGGCGCTCACCTCGCAGTCCGGTGGCATAGGGATGGCGATCCTGGGCTTCGCCCGGACCACGAAGACCGGCGTGTCGGCGATCGTCGGGCTGGGCAACAAGTCCGACCTGGACGAGGACGACCTGCTGACCTGGTTCGGCGAGGACCCGCACACCGAGTGCATCGCCATGCACCTGGAGGACCTCAAGGACGGCCGGGCGTTCGTGGAGGCCGCGCGGGAGACCGTGCCCAAGAAGCCGGTCGTGGTGCTGAAGGCGGGCCGTACGGCAGCGGGCGCGAAGGCCGCCGGCTCGCACACGGGGGCCCTCGCGGGCGACGACGCCGTGTACGACGACATCCTGCGGCAGGCCGGTGTCATCCGGGCGCCCGGGCTGAACGACATGCTGGAGTACGCGCGCGCGTTGCCCGTGCTTCCTACACCTCAGGGTGACAACGTCGTGATCATCACCGGGGCGGGCGGCAGCGGCGTACTGCTGTCGGACGCGGTGACCGACAACGGCCTGACCCTGATGGAGATCCCGCCGGACCTGGACGCGTCGTTCCGGAAGTTCATCCCGCCCTTCGGAGCCGCGGGCAACCCGGTGGACATCACCGGGGGCGAGCCTCCGTCGACGTACGAGGCGACGATCCGGCTGGGGCTGGAGGACCCGCGCATCCATGCGCTCGTCCTCGGCTACTGGCACACCATCGTCACCCCTCCCATGGTCTTCGCCGAGCTCACCGCGCGCGTGGTGGCCGAGTTCCGGGAGCGCGGGATCGAGAAGCCCGTGGTGGCGTCGCTCGCGGGCGACGTCGAGGTCGAGGAGGCGTGCCAGTACCTGTACGAACGGGGGGTCGTGGCGTACCCGTACACGACGGAGAAGCCGGTGGCGGTGCTGGGCGCGAAGTACCGGTGGGCGCGGGCGGCGGGCCTGTTGGGGGGCGGTTCATGACATGAGGTGAGGGGGAGCCGGCCGACGGTGCGCGTCGGCCGGCCCCGGGACCCGCGCGCGCACGAAAGGCATTGGACAGGGGGCGCTGGCCAGAACTTTCGAACGCTAGGGGTGCAACACGACATGACAACGACCGATCTGCCGACATCGGTGGCCTACCGTGAGGTGACCGACAGGAACGGACGCGTCTATCGGGTCGGCGAGTCCGACATCGACATCATGGGGCGCAAGCGCAAGTGGATGGTGATCCTGCCCTGGGTGGGCATGATGGGCATCTCCTCCGCGGAATACGCGTTCGCGTCCGCCGAAGAGACGATCCACCAGGCCCATCACTGGTCCGAGAACAGCATCTTCTGGATGCTGAGCGTCTGGGTGTTCTTCCAGGCCGCGGTGGCCTTCCCGGCGGGACGGCTGCGTGAGACCGGCAAACTGCCCGCGCGCTGGGCGATGATGCTGGGCGCGGCCGGCACGCTGATGGGCTATCTGTCACTGGCCTACGCACCGCACGTCATACTCGCCTTCGTCGGCTTCGGTATGTTCAGCGGTATGGGCGCGGGCATGGTGTACGCCACCTGCGTCAACATGGTCGGCAAGTGGTATCCGGAGCGAAAGGGCGGCAAGACGGGCTTCGTCAACGGCGGCTTCGCCTACGGCTCGGTGCCCTTCGTCTTCCTGTTCAGCACGGTGATGGACATCTCCAACTTCAAAGTCATTCTGGTCACCGTCGGCTGCTTCCTCGCGCTGATGGTCGCCGTGGCCGGCTTCTTCTTCCAGGACCCGCCGAAGAACTGGTGGCCTCCCCACATCGACCCGCTCAACCCGCCGGACGATCCTCGCGCACGCCGTTCCCTGGAGAAGAACCCGCCGGCCGTCCACCAGTACAGCCCCTCGGAGGCCTGGAAGACCGGCCGTGTGGCGCTCATGTGGTTCTGTCTCGCCTGCACCTCGGGCGTGAACATCTTCGGTATCGCCTTCCAGGTCGAGATCGGCGAGCACGCGGGATTCGCGGCCGGAATCGTGGCCACCGCCATGTCACTCAAGGCGATCGTCAACGGCACCGGACGCGGCGTCATCGGCTGGCTCTCCGACCTGTACGGCCGCAAGCAGTGCCTGCTGTACGTCTGTGTCATTCTGGGCCTCGCCCAGTTCGGCATCATCTGGTCGGCCGAGATCAAGAACCTGCCACTGTTCCTGTTCTTCTCCGCGGTCTCCGGCTTCGGTGGCGGCGCCATCTTCCCGATGTTCGCGGCGATGACGGCGGACTACTTCGGGGAGAACAACAACGCGACCAACTACGGCATGGTGTACAGCTCCAAGCTGGTCTCCGGCCTCGGCTCCGGCATGGGAGCCGTCGTCGTGACGGCCTGGGGCCTCAACGGCGCCTTCATCCTGGCCGGCTCCATCTCGTTCTTCGCCGGCTTCGTGGCGCTGTTCCTCAGCCCGCCGGGACGGCCCAAGAACAAGCGCATCACCCCCAACCCGCAACCCCTGGGCGAGGAGACGGCCTGACCTGGCGGCGGCCCCCGTCGCGGGGCACGACCCACCGTCACACCCCGACGCCGCACACCGTCCCCCACCATGACCTGAAGGCCCTCCCCGCGAGCGGGGAGGGCCTCCTTGTGTCCGTACCGTCCGTCAGCACTTCTCCCGCAGCGAGTGCAGGTGCTCGCTGGACCGCCGGGCGAACGTGAACGACTCGGTCGGGTTGTCGTGCTCGGCCTGCCAGTGGTGGGCGAAGCGCTGTCCGCGCAGCCGGGTGACGGCGGAGATGAACCGCTGGTAGTCGATGTCTCCGTCGCCCACGTCGGTCATGCGGTAGCCGTACTGGGTCGAGGGGTCGTTCACGCCGTCCTTGACGTGGAAGAGCGGGTAGCGGTCGGGCTGCTTCAGCACGTAGTCGAGGGGTTCGAAGGGCGCGGGGGTGCCGTCGGGCCGCTTCGAGAAGCGGAACTGGCCGGAGTACGCCCAGAAGATGTCCATCTCCAGGTAGACGAGGTCGGGGTCGGTCTCGGCGAGCAGCACGTCGTAGAGGCGGACGTTCGGCTGGTCCGAGGCGAAGGAGAACTCCTCGGAGTGGTTGTGCTGGTAGAACTTCATGCCGCGGGCCCGCGCCGCCGCACCGTAGGTGTTGAAGTCCTCGGCGGCCCGCTTCCATGCGTCGACGGTGGAGCCGTAGCGGAAGGGGCCGGAGGCCGTGCCGATGTGCTTCAGGCCGAGTGCCTCTGCGTCGTCGAGGACCTTGGTGAGGTTCTGGGCGAAGGTGTACGCGTTCGGGTCGTTGGAGTAGTAGCCGACGTGGCTGCCGATCGGGTTCAGGCCGTGGTTCCTGGCCAGCCGCTTGAGCTGCGCGAGCGTGATCGGGCCCGCCGAGCCCTGCGTGTATCCGGCGAACTCGACCTCGTCGTAGCCGTACCGCTCCAGCTCGGCGAAGACGGCGGCGAAGCCCAGAGTGGAGACCTTGTCGCGGAGGCTGTAGAGCTGAATGCCGAGGCGGCCGGGGGGCAGAACGGGGCGACCGCGGCCCCGGGTGCCGCTCGCGGACTCGGTGGCGGCCGCTGCAGGGGACGCTGCGGCGCCCAGCAGGGCGGCGGCGGTGGCGCCTGCCGCCACGCCGAGCATGCCTCGTCTGGTGAGGCGGTGGGTGAGTTCGGGATCGGGCTGGGAGATGCGGCTCATGCCTGGAACTCCTCGATGTCGGAGGGCGTTGTCAGTGGTGAGTGCTTCACTTGTGACCAGTCAGCACAGACCGGCCAGTTGGAGCAGTAGTGACTTCACGTCGGTGGCCGCGACGCGGTCGCCGACAGCGCGGGGGGTGGAGCAGATGAGGAGCGGACCGTCGTCATCGCTCGTGGGAAGGCGGCCGTGGCTGCCGCGAATAGGTGAGGGATCCAGCGGCACGACCGCCATGCGGTAGCGCATGCCGAGCTTCTTGCGGGCCAGTGCGGTGGCCGCCTTGACCTTGACGTAGGGGTCGAGGGGATCCATGAAGAGTTCGACCGGGTCGTAGCCGGGTTTGCGGTGGATCTCGACGAGTCGCGCGAAGTCGGGCGCGCGGGCGTCGTCGAGCCAGTAGTAGTACGTGAACCAGGCGTCCGGCTCCGCAACGGCGACCAGTTCGCCGGAGCGGGGATGGTCGAACTGGTGGGCCTTCTTGCCCTCGTCGTCGAGGAGTTGCTCGATGCCGGGCAGTCCGTCCAGCGCGGCCCGGGCCGCGTCCAGGTCCTCGGGGCGGCGTACGTAGACGTGGGCGATCTGGTGGTCGGCGACGGCGAAGGCACGGGACGCCATCGGGTCCAGGTACTCCATGCCGTCCTGCGTGTGCACCTCCAGCAGACCCGCGCGGCGCAGAGCGCGGTTGATGTCGACGGGCCTGTTCGCGCGGGTGATGCCGTATTCGGACAGTACGACGACGGTACGGCCCTCGGCGCGGGCGTCGTCCAAAAGCGGGGCGACGGCTCTGTCCAGGTCGGCGGCGGCCTTCAGGGACCGCGGGTCGTCAGGGCCGAAGCGCTGCAGGTCGTAGTCGAGGTGGGGGAGGTAGCAGAGCGTCAGGTCGGGGTGCCGGGTGCGCAGGATGTGGCGGGTCGCGTCGATGATCCAGCGGCTGGAGACCAGGTTCGCGCCGGGCCCCCAGAAGTGGAAGAGCGGGAAGGTGCCGAATTTATCGGTGAGTTCGTCGTGGAGGGCCGCGGGCCGGGTGTAGCAGTCGGGTTCCTTGCGGCCGTCGGCATGGTAGATCGGACGGGGGGTGACGGTGATGTCGGTGTCTGCGCCCATGGCGTACCACCAGCAGATATTGGCGACCGTGTAACCGGGGTGCACGCGGCGTGCGGCGTCCCAGATCTTGTCTCCGGCGACCAGGCCGTTGTGCTGGCGCCACAGCAGGACGTCGCCGAGTTCGCGGAAGTACCAGCCGTTGCCGACGATGCCGTGCTCCGAGGGCATCGTGCCGGTCAGGAACGTGGACTGGGCGGCGCAGGTGACGGCGGGCAGGACGGTGCCGAGCGGGGCGCGGGAGCCGGACCGGCCGAGGGCCTTGAGGTGCGGCATGTGGTCGAGGAGACGGGGGGTGAGGCCGACGACATCGAGGACGAGGAGTGGGGTGGGGTCAGGGCTCATGCTCAGGGGAGCTCCTTCAGTCCGAGGTCCGTCAACAGGTCGCGGGCCAGGGTGAGTTCGGCGGCGATGCCGTCGGCCAGCTGGGCCCGGGCCCGGGGCCGCTGCTCCGGCGGGAGGGCCTGCCAGGTGTAGGTCTCGACCTCGAGATGGCGGGTGAGCGGGCGCGGACCGCCGACGAGCCCGGCCAGCGCCGTCTTCAGGACGTCGAGCGTGGAGGTGAGCGGGGCGGCGGGCGCCGCGTGCAGCGGGACGTGGAAGTGGGCGCGCCAGGGAGCGCCGTCGGGGAGGACCTCGCCCTTCAGGGCCTCGCCGAGATCGTCCGTGCCTCGCAGGCCCGCGGCGGTGGCGGTACGGGTCTGGTGCAGGAAGCGGGGCTCGTCGAACGCGGCAAGGGCCTCGCGTACTTCGGGGAGATGGGGGTGTTGGGCGTGCAGGGCGGCAGAGAGCTGGGTTTTGACGATGGGGACGCCGGCTCGGATGAGGGCGTCCAGAGCGGTGCCGGGGTCTTCGAAGGAGGTGGCGAGGTGGCAGGTGTCGACGCAGATACCGATACGGTCGTGGGCGATGGCGGTCAGCGGGGCTATGGCGTCGCCGGTGGTCTCTATGAGGCATCCGGGTTCCGGTTCCAGACCGACGCGGATGGACCGTCCGGTCAGTTCCCGCAGTGCGTCGAGGCGTTCACCGAGGGTACGCAGGGCGGAGTGGGCCGACTCGGCCCGCCGGGTGCGCCAGGCGAGCGGGAGGGTGGAGATGCTGCCCTCTGTGACGTCGTCGGGGAGCAGGCCGGCGAGCAGCCGGGCCAGGGCCGTGGTGTGGTCGAGGCGTTCGGGGTCGGTCCAGTCCGGCTTGTAGACGCGGTACTTGACCTCTTCGGCACCGAAGCCCTCGTAGGGGAAGCCGTTGAGGGTGACGACTTCCAGGCCGCGCCGGTCCAGGTCGGTGCGCAGGGCGCGCAGCGCGGACGGGTCGGTGACCAGGGCGTGGGCGGCGTCCTTGGCGAGCCACAGGCCGATGCCGAGGCGGTCGCGGCCGAGGCGGCGGCGGACGGGTTCGCAGTGGTCGCGGAGCTGGGAGAGGACGCCGTCGAGGGTTTCGGCGGGGTGGACGTTGGTGCAGTAGGCGAGGTGGACCGTGGAGCCGTCGGGGTGGCGGAAGCGCATCCTTCACTCCCCTCCGCGCAGGATGGAGTTGCCCTCATGGGTGACATCGGTCGCGGCCACGTCCAGATGCAGACGGCCGCTGAGTCCGTAGAAGGCGATGGGGTTGCGCCACAGCACCTGGTCGACGTCGTCCTCCGTGAAGCCCTCGGCCAGCATCAGATCGCCGACCTTGCGGGTCTTCAGGGGATCGCTGCGGCCCCAGTCGGCGGCCGAGTTCACCAGGACCTGCTCGAGGCCGTAGGCACGGAGGATGGCGACCATCCGCTCCTCGTCCATCTTGGTGTCCGGATAGACGGAGAAGCCCAGCCAGCAGCCACTGTCCCTGGCCTCCTTGACGGTGGTCTCGTTGAGGTGGTCGAGCAGGACCCGGTCCGGGGACAACGCCGACTCCCGGACGACGTCGAGGGTGCGGCGCAGCCCGGCGAGCTTGTCGCGATGCGGGGTGTGCACGAGCGCGGGCAGCTCGTGGTCGGCGGCGAGCTGGAGCTGGGCGGCGAGCGCGGTGTCCTCGGCGGGGGTCATCGAGTCGTAGCCGATCTCGCCGACGGCCACGACCTGGTCCTTGACGAGATACCGGGGCAGTTCGTCGAGGACGGGGACACAGCGCGGGTCGTTCGCCTCCTTGGGATTCAGGGCGATCGTGCAGTGGTGGGCGATGCCGTACTGGGCGGCGCGGAAGGGCTCCCAGCCCAGGAGGGAGTCGAAGTAGTCGAGGAAGGTGGCGGGCGAGGTGCGGGGCTGGCCGAGCCAGAAGGAGGGCTCGACGAGCGCGCGGACGCCCGCGGCATACATGGCCTGGTAGTCGTCGGTGGTCCTGGACGTCATGTGGATGTGGGGGTCGAAGATGCGCATCAGGACTCCTTGCCGTGGGGGGTGTCCGAGCCGTGCGCCGGCGGCGCGGACTCGGTCAGGGCCAGGACGCGGTGCAGGTCCTCCGGTACGGGACGGCCCGCTGCGGTGCGTTCGGCGGCGTAGTCGCCGAGCATGCGGGCAAGTTCGGCGTCGGCGCCTGCGCGGCGTTCCAGGTCGGCCAGCTCGTCGATGGGCACCCCGGTGAAGAGGCACTTCAGCACGGCGTGCCGCCAGTTGTGCGGGTCGAGGTGCCGGGCCGCGTAGGGGCCGACGGCGGCGGCGAGGAGGCGGGTGTCATTGGTCCGCAGGGCGTCCTCGATCAGCGGGAGAGCGTCCGGGCCGGGCACGAGGTGGGGCAGTGCGTGCAGGACGGCGCGGCGTTCCGCGGCGGTGCCCTGGCGGTAGACGCGGGTGAGTGCGGCCGGGTCGGCTCGGGCGGCGTGCAGGATCAGGACGCGGGCGGCGTCGGCGTGCTCGTCGCCGCAGCGGCGGCCCGCCTCGGCAAGGCGTAGTTCCCAGACGGAGATCGGGCCGTGCGTGCCGGGGTGTGCGGCGGCCTCGGTGAGGGCTCGCTCGAGCCAGGCACGGGCGGATGCGGAGAGGTGGGTGCTGAGCTGGGTGTGGAGGGTTTCGGGAGGGGTGCGGGCGGGGGTGGTGCGTGTGAAGGCTGTCGTGCCGGCGGCGTCGGGGCCGGTGGCGGGGGTGGTGTCCTTGGTTCTCGCCGCCGGGGTGGCCGGGGTGGCGTGGTGGCGTGTCATGGGGTGCTCCCTTGTGGGGTGGCGGAGGGCTCGCCGGGCGGTGCGACGGGCGCAGTGGGGGGTGGGACCGGCCCGTTGGGTGGCGTGGTGTTCGGCGGCGTGGCGTCGGGGTGTGCGGTGGAGGACGACATGGCCTGCGGGGCAGCCGTGCCGGGCCGGGCCGACGCTGCGTTGCGGAGGAACGGGAGGGAGCGTTCGGCGAAGTGGGGGCCCGCGTGGGAGTGGCGGGGCAGTTCGACGACCGTCAGGCCCTGATAGCCGGTTGCGGCGAGGGCTTCGAGGACGGGCGGGAAGTCGATGTCCCCGTCCCCGAAAGGAAGGTGTTCATGGATACCGCGGCGCATGTCCTCGATCTGGACGTGCCGCAGCCAGGGGGCCGCCGCGCGGACGCAGTCGGCCGGAGAAAGGGGCTCGAGGCACTGGCAGTGGCCGATGTCGAGGGTGAGGCCGAGAGCGGCAGGCTCGCCCAGCAGCCGACGGAGGCGGTGGAAGTCGGCGAGGGTGGCGAGGAGGTGGCCCGGTTCGGGCTCGACGGCGAGCGGGATGCCGGCGGCGGTTGCGGCGTCCAGTACGGGGGCGAGGCTCTCGGCGAGGCGTTTCCACGCCGTGTCCTCGTCCGTGCCGACCGGGACGGTTCCGCTGAAGCAGTGCACGGCGTGGGCGTCGAGGTCGGCGGCGACCCGGACGGCGCGGAGCAGCAGGTCGACCCGGCGGGCCCGGTCGTCGGGGTCGGGGTCCAGCAGGGAGGGGCCGTGTTTGCGGCGCGGGTCGAGCACATAGCGGGCGCCCGTTTCCACGGTGGCGGTCAGCCCGAGCGTGCCGAGGCGCTGCGCGACTCGGCGGGTGCGGGAGGCCAGGTCGGGGGCGAGCGGGTCGAGGTGCATGTGGTCGAGGGTCAGCCCGACGCCGTCGTAGCCGAGGTCGGCCAGCAGGGTGAGGGCGTCGTCGAGACGGAGGTCGGCCAGGCCGTTGGTGCCGTAGCCGAAGCGGAGGGGGTGATGCGAGGGGATGGGTTTCCTGCGGTCCGGAGCCGACGGGGAAGGGTTGAGACTCATGTGACGCTCACCTTCCTCGCGTACTTCCGGCCGATCGGGGCCAGTGCGGCGATGACGACGGCGGTGAGACCGGCTCCGGCGCGGGCGGAGAGGGCGGCCTGGAGAGGGATGGTGGCGCAGATGCCGCCGCCGACGGCTCGTTGGGTGAGCGGGGGTGAGGGGTTGAGGGCGGCATGGGTGTAGGGGCGGGCGGCGGTCGCGGCGTAGGCGACGGCGAGGGCGGTACGCAGGGCGCCGTCGGCCGAGGGTCGCACGGGGGCGGCAGCGCGGCCGGTCGCGTCCGGTTGGCCTGTCGGGAGGGGGGAGGGGTGTGTCACCAGGCGAGTGAGGAGGGCCGTCGTGGCGAGCGCCGCCAGGGGTGGCAGGGTCGAGCCGCCCTGCGTCTCCCGGCGGGACACGGTGGTGACCGCGAGGATGTGGGTGCCGAGGAGTGCGGCGGACGGGAGCGCCTGGCGGGTACGTCCGGTCGTGGCTGCGGCTCCGAGGAGGAGGTCGAGACCACGGGCGGCGGCCATGGCGACCGGGCCGGCCGGAGTGTGCTTCAGGGCGAGGTCGTAGGCCCAGACGGTGGCCGCGAGGGGCGTGGCGACGGTGAGGGCGGGCCAGCCGGCGCGGGCCGCGAGGGCCAGTCCGGCGGCGGTGAGGGCACAGGCCGCCGTGAGGGCGGAGGCCGGGCGGATGCGGCCGGAGGGGAGGGGACGGTGCGGGCGTTCGGCGGCGTCCTCCTCACGGTCCGCCCAGTCGTTGAGAGCCATTCCCGCCTCGTAGAGACAGACGGAGGAGCCGATGGCGAGCAGGGTGCGGGAGTTGGGGCGCACGCCGGTCGCGGCCGCACCGGTGAGCGCGTCGCCGGGGACGGTGAACAGGGCGGGGAGGCGGAGCAGTTCTGCCCAGGCGCGTCGACGCGTCGCTCGCCGAGCCGCCTCTCTCCCGTCGACGTCCTCTCCCCCCACACGCCGGCGGCTCACGACCGCTCTCCCGACGCCGCGTCACCGGTGTGCTCCCTCGCCCCCGGCCCCCGCAGCCGCTCTCCGAATGCAACCAGCGCCGTGTACTGCTCCCCCAATGCGGCGGGCCCGGCCCCCACCGGGTCCTTGAAGAAGAAGCCCAGGTCGGTCAGTGGGCCGGAGAGGCCGGTCTCGTGGGCGCGGGCGGTCAGGCGGGCCAGGTCCAGGACGAGGGGGGCCGCGAGGGCGGAATCGCAGCCCTGCCAGATGGTCTGGAGGATCATGCGGGTGCCGAGGAAACCGTCGAAGGCGATGTGGTCCCAGGCGGTCTTCCAGTCGCCGAGCGCGGGGACGTCGTCGATGTGGACCTCGCCCTCGGGAACGGTGCCGAGGGTGTCGGCGAGGACGCGTTCCTTGCCGGCGTTCTTCGCCGCTGCGGCGGCCGGGTCGGCGAGGGCCGCGCCGTCGCCGCCGCCGAGCAGGTTGGTGCCGGACCAGGCCCGTACGTTCAGCGCCCGCTGCGCGAACATCGGGCCCAGCACGGCCCGCAGCAGCGTCTGTCCGGTCTTGCCGTCCCGGCCGGCGTACGGCAGGCCACTCCGCTCGGCCGCACGGGCGGCGACGGGGTGATGCATGCCCTCGGAGGGGGTGAAGTTGACGTAGGGGCAGCCCGCGCGCAGGGCCGCCAGCGCGTACAGGGTGCTGGCCGGCAGCGGGGCGTCGGGCCCCTGGGAGGCGGGTTCGGTGGAGGCGACGTTCACCACCACGGTCCGCTCCAGTTCATGGCGGTGCACGAAGTCGCGTATGTCGTCGGCGAAGGCCGTGATCAGTTCGGCCTCGCTCCTGGCATCCCCCGGCGTGGGGCCGCCGGGCCTGATCTCCCGGTCGGCGGCGGCGAGTTCGGCGGCGACGGCGGTGGCGACGCCCGGTGGGAGGACGCCGCCGGCGGTCAGGGTCTCGGCGCGTTTGGGCAGTGGGCAGTCGATGGTGTCATGGCCGCCGAAGACGAGGTCGGACAGCGCGGGCAGGCCGCTGTCGGTGAACGCCGGCGTCTCGGTCACCATGCCGGTGGGCGGGTGCAGTCCCGCGCTGACGGCGGCGTGCCCCGTGACGACGGTGGTGGCGACGGAGCCTCGGGCTCCGATCAGCCACACCCCCACACGCGGTCGGGAGAGGGACGCGGACATGGGCAGCCTCCTGATCGTGCGCGAACCCCGGTGGGAGGGACGGAGACGGCGGGCGGGGGTCCGGCGTCCCCCGCCCGCCGCCGTTCAGTCGCCCGTGACGGGCAGTTCCTTCAACTGGATGTTGCGGAAGGAGACCTGGTCGTCGGCGCCGTGGTTCTGCAGGCCGACGTAACCGTCGGTCAGGCTCCGCTGGGGGTCCTTGTTGGTGAAGTCGTTGATCTTGACTCCGTTGAGGAACACCTGGAGGCGTTCCCCCTGGACCTTGATCTCGTAGGAGTTCCACTGGCCGGGCGGCCGCAGGACCTGGTCACGGGCCTTGATGTTCGCCGACTTGAACGAGTAGACGGAGCCCGTGGTGCGGTCCGGCGCGTCCGTGGCGTCGATCTGGATCTCGTAGCCCTTGTTCACCGCGGACCAGGGGTCGTCGGAGGCCGGAAAGCCCACGAAGATCCCGGAGTTGTCGTCGCCCTGCATCTTCCAGTCGAGCTTGAGGGAGTACGACTTCAGCTCCTTGGCCTGGTACCAGAGCAGACCCATGCCGCCCTCGGACTCCATGGTGCCGTTGACGACGTTGAACTTGCCGGGGCCGGCCTGCTTCCAGCCGTCCAGGGTCTGGCCGTTGAAGATCTTCCGATAGCCCGTGCTCGGCTTGCAGTCGGCCTTCACCTGGCCGGTGGCGTACTGCAGGCCGCCTAGCAGGTGGGCCCGGAAGGCCTCCTCGGCGTAGGACTCCTTGGTGTGGCCGCCGCCGGTGTAGAAGGAGCGGCCGCCGCCGTAGCTCTGGCACCAGGCGATCGGGTGGTCGCCCTTCATGGTGCCGCCCTGGTAGGTCGTCTCGTCCAGGGTGGCGAGGACCTTGGCCTGCTCACGCGGGTTGGTGCGGTAGTTGTACCACTCGTCGGTGCGCTCCCAGGCGTCGCCGAGGTGGGCGGTGGACGGGTGGTCGTGGTCCTCGACGCGCACGGTGGCCTTCTGGATGGCCGGGTGCGAGGCGAAGTAGGCGCCGACGAGGCCGCCGTAGAACTCCCACTCGTACTCCGTGTCGGCGGCGGCGTGGATGCCCATGTAGCCGCCGCCGTTCGCGACGTAGTTCTCGAACGCCTTCTGCTGCTCGGCGTTGAGGACGTCACCGGTGGTGGACAGGAAGGCCACGGCGTCGTACTTGGCGAGGTTGGCCGTGGTGAACTGCCGGGCCTCCTCGGTCGCGTCGACGGTGATGCCGGCCGGGGCGCCGAGCTCCTTCAGGGCGGCGATGCCGGCCGGGATGGAGTCGTGGCGGAAACCGGCGGTCTTGGAGAAGACCAGGACCTTCTTGCCGCCCGTGAACGGCTCGGTGGAGAACTCGAAGTCGTCCACGTCGTACAGCGCGCCCTCGCCGCCCTTGAAGACCAGGTAGATCTCCGTGGTGCTCTTGGGCAGGGCCCGCAGCGGCACGTCGACGTTCTGGAAGGTCTCCCAGCTGCCGGTCGGCGGGATGTACGCCGAGCCGTGCAGCGGCCCGTCGGGCGAGCCGGTGCGCAGCTCGATGAAGCCGCCCGCGCCGCCGGAGGAGGCCCGCACGGTCATCTTCTTCTGCCCGTCGAACCGGTAGGGGCTGAAGGAGATCCAGTCGCCGTCGTCGATGTTGCCCACGGTCTTGCCGCCGTTGGCGCCGGTCTTGTCGATGACCGAGACGCCCTGCTGCTTCGAGAAGTGCTCACCCTGGCGGTGCAGCGGCTGGAGCACGGTGCGGGCGGTGCCGGTCAGGGCCTCCTGGCCGTTCGCCCCGCCGTCGGTGTAGCCGGCGCCGACGACGCCGTAGATGTTGGCGTTGGGGTCGTGTCCACCGTCACCGGCGGGCGGCTTCAGGGTGCCCTCGCAGCCCGTCTCGCTGGTCAGCTCGTGGGCGTGGGAGTCGTGACCGAGGCTGTAGACGACCTTGACCTTGGAGCAGTCGATCGTCTCCTCGGGGTCGGTGACGGTCACCTTGAACGGGACGGGCTTGCCGAACTCGGCCAGGCTGCCGTTGCCCGGGACGTCGATCTTCACCTTGGGTTCGGTGTTGCCGACCACGATCCGGGCGCTGGCGTTACCGGTGTTGCCCTCGGGGTCCTTCGCGGTGAAGGTCGCGGTGTAGGTGCCGACCTTCTTGTACCTGTGGGTGGGGTTGAGGCCCTCGCCCTTGGTGCCGTCGCCGAAGTCCCAGCTGTAGGTGAGGTCGGGCGAGTCGGCATCCTTTGCGGAGCCGGTGAAGGCGACCTTCAGGCCGGCCGCGCCGGATGTCCTGTCCGCGCTCACCTCGGCGATCGGGGAGAAGCCGTCCTCGGCGTTCTCGATCCGGTACAGCGCGGAGTTCTCGTCGCCCTGGAACCACGAGACGCCGTAGTCGAGGACGTAGAGCGCGCCGTCGGGGCCGAACTCCATGTCCATGATCTGGGTGCCGGTCCACGGGAAGTCGTTGATCTTCGCGACGGAGCCGTCCTCGTTCTGCTCGATCCGCTTGATCCAGCGGCGGCCGAACTCACCCGCGAAGAAGTCGCCGTCGTACGCCTCAGGGAACTTCACCTTGGAGTCCAGGTCGGCGTCGTAGCGGTAGACCGGGCCGGCCATCGGGGACTCGGAGCCGGAGCCGAACTCGGGCACGGAACCGCCGTCGTACGGAATCCAGGCGGCCTGGGCGGGCGGCAGGTCGGTGAGGCCGGTGTTGTACGGCGAGGTGTTCTTCGGCGCGTTGCAGTCGAACTTCTCGCCGGACTCCTTGGTGGCGAAGTCGTAGTCGAGGTAGGCGTCGTTGTTGCCCGTGCAGAACGGCCAGCCGAAGTTGGCGGCCTTGGTGACCTTGGCGAACTCGACCTGTCCTGCCGGCCCCCGCTTCGGGTCGGCTGCGCCGGCGTCGGGCCCGTAGTCACCCACGTACACGGTGCCGGTGGGCTTGTCGACGCTCATCCGGAACGGGTTGCGGAAGCCCATCGCGTAGATCTCGGGACGGGTCTTCTCCGTGCCCGGGGCGAAGAGGTTGCCCTCCGGGACGGTGTACGAGCCGTCCTCGGCGACCTTGATACGGAGGATCTTGCCGCGCAGGTCGTTGGTGTTGCCGGAGCTGCGGCGGGCGTCGAAGGCGGGGTTGCGGCCCTCGCGGTCGTCGATCGGCGTGTAGCCGTCGGAGGCGAAGGGGTTGGTGTCGTCACCGGTCGACAGGTAGAGGTTGCCCTGCGCGTCGAAGTCGATGTCGCCGCCGACGTGGCAGCACAGGCCGCGGGACGCCGCGACGTCCAGGACCTTCTTCTCGCTGGCCATGTCCAGCGTGCCGTTGGGGTTCAGGACGAAGCGGGAGAGGCGGTTGACGCCGTCGAACTTCTTGAAGTCCTCGGCGGTGCCGGTCTCCGGGGCGTCCCCGGTGGGGGTGTCGAGCGGCGGGGCGTAGTAGAGGTAGATCGCCCGGTTGTTCTTGAAGTCCGGGTCGACGCCGACGCCCTGCAGGCCCTCCTCGTCATGGGTGTAGACGGGGATCTTGCCGGCGATCTTGGTGACGCCGCCCTGGTCGGTGAGGCGCAGCGTGCCGTCGCGCGAGGTGTGCAGGACGCTGCGGTCCGGGAGCACGGCGAGCGACATCGGCTCGCCCGTCTCGGGTTCGCCCTTGGCGAGCGGCACCTGCTGGAACTGCCCCTCGGCGGCGGCCGGTTCGTCGTGTTCCGGGTGGCCGGGGTGGGCGCCGGCGACGGTCGCCGGGGCACCCACGGCCAGGAGCAGGCCGGTGAACAGGGCGAGGCTGGTGCGAAGCCTGGGACGCCTCGGGGTGCGGGTGCTTCTGAGTCTGGTTCTGTGCACGAAGTCCCTCCGGGAACGGGGTGGGCCGTACGGGATGGGTGCGAAGACGTGCGGTGCGGGCGCCGGGGTGCGCCGTCACCCCGGAGACGTGAAAGGGAGTTCGGAGAGCGTCAGTTGCCGAACGCCGCGTCGAAGGACGCGCTCGGCGGTTCGAAGTCGAACGCCTTGAGGCGGGTCAGCGCCTCGGGGGCGCCCTGGAGCCGGTCCATGCCGGCGTCCTCCCACTCGACCGAGATGGGGCCCTGGTAGTCGATGGAGCGCAGCATCCGGAAGACGTCCTCCCAGGGGACGTCGCCGTGTCCGGCGGACACGAAGTCCCAGCCGCGGCGCGGGTCGCCCCACGGCAGGTGGGAGCCGAGCCGGCCGTTGCGCCCGTCGAGGCGCTTGCGGGCCTCCTTGCAGTCGACGTGGTAGATCCGGTCGCGGAAGTCCCACAGGAAGCCGACCGGGTCGAGGTCCTGCCAGACGAAGTGCGAGGGGTCGAAGTTCAGCCCGAAGGCGGGACGGTGGCCGACCGCCTCCAGCGCCCGCTGCGTCGTCCAGTAGTCGTACGCGATCTCGCTGGGGTGCACCTCGTGGGCGAACCGCACGCCCTCGGCGTCGAAGACGTCCAGGATCGGGTTCCAGCGCTCGGCGAAGTCCTCGTAGCCGCGTTCGATCATCGACTCGGGGGCGGGCGGGAACATCGCGACCAGGTGCCAGATGGCGGAGCCGGTGAAACCGATGACGGTGTCGACGCCGAACGCGGCCGCGGCGCGCGCGGTGTCGGCGATCTCGGCGGCGGCCCGCTGCCGTACGCCCTCGGCGTCGCCGTCGCCCCAGATACGGGCGGGCAGGATGGCCTGGTGGCGTTCGTCGATGATGGCGTCGCAGACGGCCTGGCCGACCAGGTGGTTGGAGATGGCCCAGCATTTCAGGCCGTACTTGTCCAGCAGCGCATGCCGGGAATCGAGGTACGCGGGGTCGGCCAGCGCCTTGTCGACCTCGAAGTGGTCGCCCCAGCAGGCGAGTTCCAGTCCGTCGTAGCCGAAGTCACGGGCGAGGCGGCAGACCTCCTCGAGCGGCAGGTCGGCCCACTGGCCGGTGAAGAGCGTGAAGGTGCGGGGCATGTCAGGGGCTCCTCGATATCAGACCGCTATCGGTGTGTAGACGGAGTTCTTCTGGGCGCTCTCCTCCACCGCCGCGAGGACGCGCTGCACCTGGAGCCCGTCGGCGAAGGAGGGTTCGGGCCGGCGGCCCTCGGCGACGGCGTGGACCAGGTCGCGGGCCTGGTGGACGAAGCTGTGCTCGTAGCCGAGGCCGTGGCCCGGCGGCCACCAGGCCTCCAGGTAGGGGTGGTCGGGCTCGGTGACGAGGATGCGGCGGAAGCCGGCGTGGGCGTCGGGTTCGGTACCGTCGTGGTACCAGAGCTCGTTGAGCCGCTCCAGGTCGAAGGCCAACGAGCCGCGTTCGCCGTTGAGTTCGATGCGCAGGGCGTTCTTACGGCCGGTGGCGTACCGGGTGGCCTCGAAGGAGGCGAGCGCGCCGGAGGCGAAGCGGGCGGTGAACACGGCGGCGTCGTCGACGGTCACCTGTCCGGTACCGGCGGCCGTGACCGCGGACAGGCCTCGCGCGGAGCCGCCCGGCAGCGGGCGCTCCCGCACGAACGTCTCGGTGAGCGCGGAGACGCCGGCCAGTTGCTCGCCCGCCAGGTACTGCGCCAGGTCGACGATGTGCGCCCCGAGGTCGCCGAGCGAGCCGGAGCCGGCCAGTTCCTTGCGCAGCCGCCAGGTCAGCGGGGCCTGCGGGTCGACCAGCCAGTCCTGGAGGTACGTCACGCGGACGTGCCGCAGGGTGCCGATCCGGCCCTCGGCGACCATCCGGCGGGCCAGCGCGGTGGCCGGCAGGCGGCGGTAGTTGAAGCCGACCATCGCCAACTGGCCGCGCTCGTACGCAGCTTCGGCGGCGGCCGCCATCGCCTCGGCCTCCTCGACGGTGTTCGCGAGGGGCTTCTCGCACAGGACGTGCTTGCCGGCGGCGAGCGCGGCCAGGGCGATCTCGGCGTGGCTGTCGCCGGGGGTGCAGATGTCGACCAGGTCGACGTCGTCGCGGGCGATCAGGGCACGCCACTCGGTCTCGGCCGCCGCCCAGCCGTGCCGGTCGGCCGCCGCACGCACGGCGGTCGCGTCCCGCCCGCAGATCGCGGCCAGCACCGGGCGCCGGGGCAGGTCGAAGACGCGGCCCACGGTGCGCCAGCCCTGGGAGTGGGCGGCGCCCATGAAGGCGTAGCCGACCATGCCGATGCGCAGCGGAGGCTTCTCGGACTCGGCCCCTTCGGACGTTTGCGGCTGTGCCATACGGATGTCCTCCTCGTCGTCGTGGCGCGGTGGGGGGTGGGGGCCCGGCCTCAGGGCCTGTCTTCCGGGCCGGCCCGGGGTCGCGGGGTCCGGGCCGGAAGACATGCCCTCGATGTCCGGTCGGGCCGTCGAGCAGGGCGCCTCACTGGAAGCCGGTGGACATGTACTGGTCGACGTTGGTCTTGTCGACCACGGCCGAGTAGAGGGTGATCGACGCCGGGATCTCGTACTCGGCGAGGCCGCCGACGCCCTTGCCCTGGCCGAGGGCGCGGGCCAGGTCGATCGCGGAGGCCGCCATGGTGGGCGGGTAGAGGACGGTCGCCTTCAGGACGCCGTTGTCCTGCTCGATGGCCTGGAAGGCGGAGAGCGCGCCCGCGCCGCCCACCATCAGGAAGTCGTCACGGCCGGCCTGCTCGATGGCGCGCAGCGCGCCCACGCCCTGGTCGTCGTCGTGGTTCCACAGGGCGTCGAACTTCGACTGCGCCTGGAGGAGCTGGGCCATCTTGGCCTGCCCGGACTCCACGGTGAACTCGGCGGCCTGGCGGGCCACTTTGCGGATGTTGGGGTAGTTCTTCAGCGCGTCGTCGAAGCCCTTGGTGCGCTGCTGGGTCAGTTCCAGGTTGTCCAGCCCCGCCAGTTCGATGACCCGGGCGTTGGACTTGCCCTTGAGCTTCTCGCCGATGTAGTGGCCGGCGTTGAGGCCCATGCCGTAGTTGTCGCCGCCGATCCAGCAGCGGTACGCCTGCGGGGTGTTGAAGATCCGGTCCAGGTTGACCACCGGGATCCCGGCCCGCATCGCCTTGAGCCCGACCTGGGTGAGCGCCTTGCCGTCGGCGGGCAGCACGACCAGGACGTCGACCTTCTTGTTGATCAGCGTTTCGATCTGGCCGATCTGCGCGGCCGTGTCGTTGGAGCCCTCGGTGATCTCCAGGGTCACGTCCTCGTACTTCTCGGCGCGGCTCTTGGCGTTGTCGTTGATGGCGTTGAGCCAGCCGTGGTCGGCCTGCGGGCCGGCGAATCCGATGGTGACCTGCTTGCCCGGCTGGTCGTCGGCGGCCGGCTGGTTGCTGTCGGCAGCCTCACCCTTCTCCTTGGGCTCGTTACTCGTGCAACCGGCGAGGAGGGCACCGGCCGAGACGGCGGCGGTCCCGAAGAGCAGTCCTCTGCGTGTGGGGAGCTGTGACATGGCGGTGAACCCTTTCCTCAGGTCGTGCTCGCGGTACGGCGCTGGACCAGCACGGCGGCGACGATGATCGCGCCCTTGGCGATCTGCTGGACGTCGCTCTGCAGGTTGTTCAGGGCGAAGATGTTGGTGATCGTGGTGAAGATCAGGACGCCGAGCACGGAGCCGACGATGGTGCCGCGGCCGCCGCTGAGCAGGGTGCCGCCGATGATCGCGGCGGCGATGGCGTCGAGTTCGTAGAGGTTGCCGTTGGTGTTCTGACCGGAGCCGGACAGGATGATCAGCAGGAAGGCAGCGATACCGCAGCACAGTCCGGACAGCAGGTAGAGGTAGAGCCGCTGGCGGCGGACGTCGATGCCGGCCAGCCGGGCCGCCTCCGAGTTGCCGCCGACGGCGACGGTGCGGCGGCCGAAGGTGGTGCGGTTCAGGATCAGCCAGCCGATGATCGTGACCACGGCGAAGACCAGGACGAGCGGCGGGATGCCGAGTATGTACGCGTCGCGTTCACCGAGGTCGAGGATGCCGTCGACGGTGACGATCTGCGTCTTGCCGTCGGTGATCTGCAACGCCAGTCCGCGCGCCGAGGCCAGCATGGCGAGGGTGGCGATGAACGGGACCATCCCGCCGTACGCGATGAGCAGTCCGTTGACCAGGCCGCAGCCGAGGCCGACGAGCACCGAGGTGAAGAGGATGCCGCCGAAGCCGTACTCCTGGGTGGCGACGGTGGTCGCCCACACGGAGGCGAGCGCGACGATCGCGCCCACGGAGAGGTCGATGCCGCCGGAGGTGATGACGAAGGTCATGCCGACGGTGACGACGCCGATCACCGAGGCCTGGGTGAGGACGAGTTGGAGGTTGCGGGTGTCGAGGAACTCGTCCGGCTTGGTGATGCCGCCGATGACGACCAGCGCGGCGAGCACGCCGAGAAGGGACAGGGTGCGGACATCGGCGCGGGCCATGAGGCCGCGCCAGGCGGGGAGTTGACCGACCGGCGGCACCTTGTCGGTGCTGCCCCGCGGCGGGGAGACGGGCTGCGTCATGACGCCGGGCTTCCTTCCATCACGAGGTCGAGTACGCGGTGTTCGTCGAGTTCACGGGCGGGGGCGGTGTGGACGACGCGGCCCTCGCGGAGCACCAGGACGCGGTCGGCCAGGCCCAGCACCTCGGGTACTTCACTGGAGACCAGCAGGACGGCGAGCCCCTCGTCGGCGAGGCGGCGGACCACCGCGTAGAGCTCGGCGCGGGCGCCCACGTCGACTCCGCGGGTGGGTTCGTCCAGCAGCAGGACGCGGCAGCCTCGCAGCAGCCAGCGGGCCAGGACGGCCTTCTGCTGATTGCCGCCGGAGAGGGTGCGCACCGGCACGGAGGGGTTGTCGGGCCGCAGCGACAGTTCGCGGGTCGCCGCCCGTGCGGCGCCCAGCTCTGCTCCGCGGTCGATCCAACCGCCGCGGGAGAAGCGGGACATGGAGGAGACCGAGACGTTACGGGTGACCGACTCCAGCATCAGCAGGGCCTGCGCCTTGCGTTCCTCGGGCGCGAGTCCGAGTCCGGCGCGGACGGCGGCGCGCACGCTGCCGGGTTTCAGCGGCCGTCCGTCGACCAGCACCTGGCCGGAACTCGGCTTGCGGGCACCGTAGATCGTCTCCAGGATCTCGGACCGCCCGGAGCCGACGAGCCCCGCCAGACCGACGATCTCGCCGGGCCGCACGCTCAGGTCCAGCGCCTCGAACTCGCCGTCCCGGGCCAGTCCCCGGACCTCGAGCAGCGGCTCGCCCTGCGCCGGTGCGGCCGGCCGGTCGGGGAAGACGTACTCGACGTTGCGTCCGGTCATCAGCGCCACCACCTCACGCGTCGGCGTCGACTTCGCGGGCAGTCCGCCCGCCACCGCCCGCCCGTCCTTCAGCACGGTGACCCGGTCGCCGATGCGGCGGATCTCCTCCAGGCGGTGCGAGATGTAGACGACGGCGACACCGTCGGCGGTGAGGTCGCCGACGATCCGGAAGAGGTTGTCGACCTCGTCGGGGTCGAGGGCGGCGGACGGTTCGTCCATCACGATCAGCCGTACGTCGTGGGAGAGCGCGCGTGCCATGGAGACGATCTGCTGCTGGGCCGCCGACAGCTCGCCGACCAGACGTGCGGGGTCTATCTCGGGATGCCCGAGTCGCTTCAGCAGCTGGGCGGTCGACGCCTTGGCGGACTTTCGCCGTACGACGAAACCGGCGGCCGTGGGTTCATGGCCCAGGTGTACGTTCTCGGCCACCGACAGGTGCTCCACCAGGTCGAGTTCCTGGTAGATGGTGGCGATGCCGAGGCGCATGGCGGCGATGGGCGAGCGGAGGGTGACCGCCTCGCCGCGCCAGCGGATCGTGCCGTCGTCGGGCTGGTGGGCGCCCGCCAGGACCTTGATGAGCGTGGACTTCCCGGCGCCGTTCTGGCCGAGCAGACAGTGCACTTCACCGGCCTGGACGTCGAGGTCGACGCCGTCCAGGGCGCGGACGCCGGGGAACGACTTGGTGATGCCGGACATGCTGAGCAGCGGTGGTTCTGGTGCCATGTGGGTTCCCCTTGGCGGGCGTGCGGGCCGGTTCAGGGCAGGGCGAAGCAGAGCAGCGTGCGGTGCTGGACGAACTGTGGTGCGAGGTCTCGTTACGCGGGTGAGAACAGGTGGTCGCTGATCAGTCGGGCCGCGCCGATGACTCCGGCGGTGGGGCCCAGCTCCCCCAGAACGATGGGCAGGTTGCCGGTCGCCAGGGGCAGCGACTGGCGGTAGACCTGGGTACGGATCGCGGCGAGCAGGGTGTGGCCGAGGCCGGTCACCCCGCCGCCGATCACCACCAGGCCGGGGTTGAAGAAGCTGACCAGGCCGGCGATGACCTGGCCGGTGCGGTTGCCGCCCTCGCGGATCAGCTCGAGGGCGGTGGCGTCGCCGGCGGCGGCCGCGGCGGCGACGTCGATCGCGGTGAGGTCGCCGTTCGCCTCCAGCCTGGTCGCGAGCTCGGCGGAGAGCCCCTGTTGAGCCGCCTCCAGCGCGTCGCGGGCGAGTGCCGCACCGCTGAAGTGGGCCTCCAGGCAGCCCCGGTTGCCACAGGCGCACGGACGTCCGTCGGGCACGGCCTGGATGTGCCCGATGTCGCCCGCGGAACCGGTCGTGCCGCGGTGGACCGCACCGCCGACGACGATGCCGCAGCCGATGCCGGTCCCGATCTTGACGCAGAGGAAGTCGCCCACGGAGCGGGCGACGCCCGCGTGCATCTCCCCCATCGCCATCAGGTTCACGTCGTTGTCGACCATGACCGGACAGCCGAGTTCCTGGCTGAGCGCCTCCCGCACCGGGAAGCCGTCCCAGCCCGGCATGATCGGCGGCGCCACGGGGACGCCCTCGGGGAACCGGACCGGGCCGGGGACGCCGATGCCGGCGCCGTCGAAGCCCTCGGCGAGCCCCGACGCCTTCAGCTTGGCGGCCATGGCCAGGACCTGCTCGAAGACCGCGACGGGACCCTCGCGCACCTCCATCGGCTGGGTGATGTGCCCCAGGATCTCCAACTCGGCGTTGGTGACCGCGACATCGATGGAGGTCGCGCCGATGTCGACGCCGAGGAAGCGCAGGTTCGGCGCCAGCCGGATGTTGTGCGAGCGGCGTCCGCCGCGCGAGGCGGCGAGTCCGTCGGCGACGACCAGGCCCGTCTCCAGGAGCCGGTCCACCTCCACGGCCAGCTTGGACCGCGACAGGTCGACCTGGTCGCCCAGCTGTGCCCGGGAGTTGGGCCCACCGTCGCGCAACAGCTTCAGCAGCCTGGCCTGGTGGGCGTTCGCGGGTCGTGCCGTCATGCGTCTCACAAGCCCCTCCCCGCCTCGAATCGGCCATCGCTGTCCGGCTTTCGAGGGGAACGTAGCAGCGGCTGCCGGAGGGGGGAAGAAGTCGCGCAGGAATTCGCGCAGACTTCTTCCACTGACAGGACAAAGGCCCGGCACCCCCAGGTGCCGGGCCGATGACGAGCGGTCAGGACTCCGCTCGCGCGTGGTACGACCGCCGCGTGTGTTCCGTGTGTTCCCGCATGAGCTGCGTGGCACGCTGCTCGTCCCGTTCGGTGATCGCGGCGATCAGGGCCCGATGCTCGATCCAGGACTGCTTGCCGCGCTGCCGGGCGACCGGCGTGTAGTACCAGCGCACCCGGCGGTCCACCTGGGCGGCGAGTTCGGCGAGGACCGCGTTCCCCGCCAGTTCCATGATCTTCGCGTGGAAGCGGGCGTTGAGCGCGACGGCGCCGTCCACGTCGTCGGCGGCGACCGCCCCCTCACCCTCGGCGCACAGCTCCTCCAGGGCGGCGACACCCGCGCTGCCCGCATTGGCGGCGGCGAGCCGGGCCGCCTCGGCCTCCAGGAGCGTACGGACCGTCAGCAGTTGGTCGGCCTCCTCCTCGGTGGGCTCGTGCACGAACGCGCCCTGGGCGGGCCGCAGATCGACCCAGCCTTCGGTGTTCAGCCGCTGCAACGCCTCGCGCACCGGCTGCCGGGAGACGCCGAGATGTCCGGCCAGTTCGCTCTCGACCAGGTGCTGACCGGGCTGGAGGGCGCGGGTGGTGATGAGTTCCAGCAGCGCCTCGTAGACGCGATCACGCAGCGGACCGGGCCGTTCGAGCTTGGGCACCGCCCCCTGCGGCAGTCCTGTCGACAACATCGGTCCCCCTCCTCGGCAGGCCGTGCACAGCAGCCGTAAGCCAATGGAAAGACAGTATCAATTGTCTTTCGTCTACAGTCTACGGCGCACAAGTGCCAGGTCCCGGCGGAGTCGATCGCGTCACATCCTGCGGTCCGCGCAGGTCAGGGACACCGGACGACCTGCCCGGCGTACGACAGGTTCCCACCGAAGCCGAACAGCAGCACCGGATCCCCGGTCGAGATCGCGCCCTGCTCCACCAGCTTGGAGAACGCCAGCGGGATGCTGGCGGCCGAAGTGTTGCCGGACTCGGAGACGTCGCGCGCGACGACCGCGTTCACCGCGCCGAGCTTCTCGGCGAGCGGCTCGATGATGCGCAGGTTGGCCTGGTGCAGCACGACGGCGGCGAGGTCCTCGGGGGCGAAGCCGGCACGCTCGCAGGCCTGGCGGGCGAGGGGCGGCAGTCGGGTGGTCGCCCAGCGGTAGACGCTCTGGCCCTCCTGCGCGAACCGCGCGGGCTCGCCCTCGATACGCACGGCGTGCCCCATCTCGGGCATGGATCCCCACAGCACAGGACCCACACCCGGCTCCTCGGCGGCCTCCACGACGGCGGCCCCCGCTCCGTCGCCGACGAGCACACACGTCGTCCGGTCCGTCCAGTCGGTGACGTCGGACATCTTGTCGGCGCCGATGACCAGCGCCCGGCTCGCCGCACCCGCGCGCACGGTGTGGTCGGCGGTCGCGAGGGCGTGGGTGAAACCGGCGCACACCACGTTGATGTCCATCGCGGCGGGACGGGGGATGCCGAGCCGGGCGGCGACACGGGCGGCCATGTTCGGGGAGCGGTCGACGGCCGTCGAGGTGGCGACGAGGACCAGGTCGATGTCGCCGGGAGCCCGTCCGGCCGCCGCGAGCGCCTTGGCCGCGGCGTGTGCGGCCAGCTCGTCGACCGGCTCGTCGGGGCCGGCGATGTGCCGGGTCCGGATGCCGACCCGGGACGTGATCCACTCGTCGCTCGTGTCGACCATGCCCGCCAGGTCCTCGTTCGTGAGCACTCTGGCGGGCTGGTAGTGGCCGACGGCGGTGATCCGCGAGCCCTTCATGGTGATCCCCTCCTTGCTGCGGTTGACAGGGATCACCAGTCTGATCAGTGACTCATGGGTACGACGGCACGTGAAGCCACAGGAATCGACCACCCGGATTGTCGGCTTCCCTCAGGTTCCCGGACGTCCGACGACCTCCTGGTCACCCGGTGAACAGCTGGGTGGCCTTCCGTACGAGTTCGTACAGGCCGTACGCGAGCGGCGCCCCCACCCACAGCCAGGCGAAGGCGATCAGGGGACGCCGGTCAGGCGGACTCTGGCTGTCGTCGGACATCGGCGGCCTCCCTCGGGGCGGACACGTGGTGGCGGGGGTGGACGGGGCGGACCAGCTCGTTGGCGACGAAGCCGACGACGAGCAGTCCGATCATGATGACGAACGACAGCCCGTACAGGGACGCGCCGTGCTTGCCGGCCTCCTCCTGCCGGTCGGCGATCCAGTTGACGATCAGCGGACCGAGCACACCGGCCGTGGACCAGGCGGTGAGCAGCCGTCCGTGGATGGCGCCGACCTGGTAGGTGCCGAAGAGGTCCTTCAAGTAGGCGGGGATGGTGGCGAACCCGCCGCCGTAGAAGGACAGGATCACCAGCGCGCACAGGATGAACAGTGGCTTGGAGGAGTCGCCGAACAGCGCGATGAGCAGGTACATCAACGCGCCCGCGCCGAGGTAGACGCGGTAGATGTTCTTGCGCCCGATCAGGTCGGACGTCGACGACCAGCCGATGCGGCCCGCCATGTTGGCCGCCGAGAGCAGGGCGACGAATCCGGCGGCCGCCGTCACCGAGACCGGCGTGGAGGTGTCGGCGAAGAAGTCCGTGATCATCGGTGCGGCCTTCTCCAGGATGCCGATGCCGGCGGACACGTTCATGCAGAGCACGACCCACAGACACCAGAACTGCGGGGTGCGCACGGCGTTTCGCGCCGACACCTGCACGCCCTCGACCACGCTCGGCCCGTCGGCCACCGGCTTCTCGGTCCGCGGCACCCGCACCAGCAGCACGCCGAGCAGCATGAACACGGCGTACGACAGCCCGTGCACAAGGAAGGCGAGCGCGATCCCGGAGTGGTCCGAGCCGAACGACTCCAGCATCTGGGCCGACCAGGGGGAGGCGATGAGCGCGCCACCGCCGAAGCCCATGATGGCGATGCCGGTGGCCATGCCGGGCCGGTCCGGGAACCACTTGATCAGTGTGGAGACGGGCGAGATGTAGCCGATGCCCAGGCCGATCCCGCCGACGAAGCCGTAGCCGAGGACGATCAGCCAGTACTGCTCCGTCGCCGCACCGAGCGCGGAGAGCAGAAAGCCCGACGAGAAGCACACCAGTGCCACCGTCATCGCCCAGCGCGGCCCGTTGCGCTCCACGAGCGTGCCGCCGAACGCGGCCGACAGACCGAGCATGACGATGCCGAGCTGGAAGGGCAGCGCACTCTGCGTGCCGCTGAGACCGAGCGCGGATTCGAGCGGCGGCTTGAACACGCTCCAGGCGTAGGCCTGGCCGATGGACAGGTGGACGGAGAGCGCGGCGGGCGGCACCAGCCACCGGCTCCATCCCGGGGGTGCGACGGGGGGACTCATGATCCCGAACGGTAGGAAGGAAGAAGGGAGTTGAGAAGTCGACGCGTCGACCGTATGCGGTGAACGGTATCCCGGGCGCGACGAACGGTCAGCGCTCGAACTCTTGCCGACCCAACTTCCATACTGTAGACAATATTTCGTCGACAAGACATGAAACCGCCGTCGACCACCCCGGACCCACCCCGACCACCTCCGCGGTATCCCTCAAACCGAACGGAGTTGTCCCCGTGAAAGTCGCAATCCTCGGCGCCGGTGCGATCGGCGCCTACGTCGGCGCCGCGCTCCACCGCGCGGGTGCCGATGTGCATCTCATCGCCCGTGGACCGCATCTGGCGGCCATGAGGCAGCACGGAGTGCAGGTGCTCAGCCCGCGCGGCGACTTCACCGCGCACCCCCACGCCACCGACGACCCGGCCGAGGTCGGCCCGGCCGACTATGTCTTCCTGGGCCTGAAGGCCAACTCGTACGCGGCGTGCGGGCCGCTGATCGAGCCGCTGCTGCACGACACCACGGCGGTCGTGGCCGCCCAGAACGGCATCCCCTGGTGGTACTTCCACCGGCACGGCGGCCCCCACGACGGCCACCGCGTCGAGAGCGTGGACCCCGACGGCGCGGTCAGTGCGGTGCTCGCGCCCGAACGGGCCGTCGGCTGTGTCGTCTACGCGGCCACCGAGCTCGAAGGGCCGGGTGTCGTACGGCACCTGGAAGGCACCCGGTTCTCCATCGGCGAGCCCGACCGCAGCGTGTCCCGGCGGTGTCTCGCCCTCAGCGAGGCCATGCAGACCGGCGGGCTGAAATGCCCGGTCGAGCCGGACCTGCGCAACGACATCTGGCTGAAGCTGCTCGGCAACATCTCCTTCAACCCGATCAGCGCGCTGGCCCGCGCGACCATGCGGCAGATGTGCCTGCACGGCGGCACCCGCAGGGTCATCGAGATCATGATGACCGAGACGCTCGCGGTCGCCGAGGCCCTCGGCTGCACGGTGGGCGTCTCCATCGAACGCCGCCTCGCGGGCGCCGAGAAGGTCGGCGACCACCGCACCTCCACGCTCCAGGACCTGGAGCGCGGCAAGCCGCTGGAACTCGACGTACTCCTGGCCGCCGTCGTCGAGTTGGCGGACATCACCGGCGTGGACGTGCCCACCCTGCGCACCGTGCACGCCATCTCGGACCTGCTCGCGCTGAGGAGCGCCGCATGAGGAAACGCCAGTCCACGAAGACGTACACCCGGCTCACCCACCCCCTGGTCCGCGACTCCCGCGACGAGCCGCTGCGCCGGGCCACCTGGGACGAGGCGCTCGAGCGGACCGCCCGGGGCCTGGCGGCAGCCCGCGGCGCGTTCGGCATGTTCTCCTGCGCCCGCGCCACCAACGAGATGAACTACGTGGCGCAGAAGTTCGCCCGTGTGGTCATGGGCACCAACAACGTCGACTCCTGCAACCGCACCTGCCACGCGCCGAGCGTCGCGGGCCTGTCCGCCGCCTTCGGCTCGGGCGGCGGGACCTCCTCGTACGAGGAGATCGAGCACACCGACGTCATCGTGATGTGGGGCTCCAACGCCCGCTTCGCGCACCCGATCTTCTTCCAGCACGTACTGAAGGGGATCAGGAACGGCGCCCGGATGTACGCGGTCGACCCGCGGCGGACGAGCACCGCCGAGTGGGCGGAGAGCTGGCTCGGCCTGAACGTCGGCACGGACATCCCGATGGCGCACGCGATCGGCCGCGAGATCATCCACGCCGGTCTGGCCAACGAGGCGTTCATCGAGCGGGCGACCAGCGGCTTCGAGGAGTACCGGGCGCTCGTCGAGCCCTGGACGCTCTCCCTCGCCGAGAAGGTGACCGGCGTACCCGCCGCCGCCATCCGGGAGTTGGCGCACGCCTACGCCCGAGCCGAGCGCGCCCAGCTGTGCTGGACCCTCGGCATCACCGAGCACCACAACGGCACCGACAACGTCCGCGCCCTGATCAACCTGTCCCTGCTGACCGGCCACGTCGGCCGCTACGGCGCCGGGCTCCAGCCGCTGCGCGGCCAGAACAACGTCCAGGGCGGCGGCGACATGGGGGCCATCCCCAACCGCCTGCCCGGCTTCCAGGACATCCTCGACGCGGACACCCGGCTGAAGTTCGAGTCGGCCTGGGACACCGTCATCCAGCCGCACTACGGGCTGAACCTGACCGAGATGTTCGAGGCGATGGAGGAGGGCACGCTCAGGGCCGTCTACTGCATCGGCGAGAACCCGGCGCAGTCGGAGGCGGACAGCGGGCAGGCGGTACGGCGGCTGCAGGCCCTGGACTTCCTGGTCGTCCAGGACATCTTCCTGACGAAGACCGCCGAACTGGCCGACGTCGTCCTGCCCGCCACCGCCGGCTGGGCGGAGACCGAGGGCACGACCACCAACAGCGAGCGCCGGGTCCAGCGCGTACGCCGGGCCGTGACCCCGCCCGGCGAGGCCCGCGAGGACATCGACATCATCTGCGACCTGGCGGCCCGGCTCGGCCACGAATGGAAGTACGCCGACGCCGAGGCGGTCTGGAACGAGCTCAGGTCGGTGTCCCCGGACCACTACGGGATGACCTACGAGCGCCTGGAGGACCACCAGGGCATCCAGTGGCCCTGCCCCAGCACCGAGCGGCTCGAACCGTCCTATCTGCACGGCCGGCTGTGGGAGTCCGACCCGGCGAAACGGGGCCGGCTCGCACCCTTCGGGCTGGTGCAGCACGATCCGCCCGTCGACCTCACCGACGAGGAGTACCCGATCCGGCTCACCACCGGGCGGCGGCTCGACTCCTACAACACCGGTGTGCAGAGCGGCGGTTTCGCCTCCCCGCTCCGGCGCGGCGAGTACGTCGAGCTGTGCCCGGAGGACGCCGAGCGGTACGGGGTCGTGGTCGGCGAGGAGGTCCGGGTGACCTCACGGCGCGGCTCGGTCATGGCGCCGGTGTGGGTCGACCCGGCGCTGCGGCCCGGGCTCGCCTTCATGACCATGCACTTTCCCGACGAGGTGGACACCAACCAGCTCACGATCGAGGCGAACTGCCCGATCGCGGGGACGGCGGAGTTCAAGGCGTCGGCGATCCGGATCGAGAAGCTCCCCGTCGCGACCATCGTGAGGTGACGCAAGTGGACCTGCACTTCGGCGACAGCAAACCGACGGACGACGAACGGGCGGCCGTCGACGCCCTGCTCGGGCCTCCGGAGTCCTCCTGGGAGGGCGCCGACCGCTCCGATGCCGACCTGAGGTGGGCGCGCGGCGGCCGCGAGGCCCGGGACCGTCGCGACCTGCTGTTGCCGGGGCTGCATGCGATCAACGACCGGGTCGGCTGGATCAGCGAGGGCGCCCTGGACTACCTGTGCCGCCGGCTGACCGTGCCGCCGGCGGAGGCGTACGGGGTGGCCACCTTCTACGCCATGTTCTCCGTCCGGCCGCGCCCTGCGACCGTGCTCCATGTGTGCACGGACCTGGCGTGCCAGGCCGCCGGGGCGGCGGAGCTGTGCGCGGGGGTCGAGGCCCGGCTGGGGCCCGGGGTCTCCGTCGAGCGCAGCCCCTGCCTGGGCCTGTGCGAACGTGCCCCGGCCGCGCTCGCGATCAGGGCGGGGGATCCGGTCCGTACGGCCGTCTCGGCGCCGACGACCGTGCACGAGGCCGTCCTCGCCGCCACCTCGCCCGGCTCGGCGCCCGAGGAGCCGCCGGCCGCGCTGGCGGTGCCCCAGGCGGGCTCCCCCGGGCTGACGCTCCTGCGCCGGGTCGGCGTGGTGGACCCGTCCTCGCTCGACGACTACCGCGCCCACGGCGGCTACACCGCCCTGCGCCGCGCCTTCGAGCTCGGCCCCGCCGGAGTCATCCGCGAGGTCACCGACTCCGGCCTGGTCGGACGCGGCGGCGCCGCCTTCCCGACCGGCCGCAAGTGGCAGGCCACGGCATCCCAGCCGGACCACCCGCACTACCTCGTCTGCAACGCCGACGAGTCCGAGCCGGGCACCTTCAAGGACCGCGTGATCATGGAGGGCGACCCGTACGCGCTGGTCGAGGCGATGACCGTCGCGGCGTACGCGACCGGCGCGCACAAGGGCTACCTCTACCTGCGCGGCGAGTACCCACGCGCCCTGCACCGCCTGGAGCACGCCATCACCCAGGCACGCGCGCGTGGCCTGCTCGGCGACGACGTCCTCGGCCAGGGGTACGCCTTCGACATCGAGATCCGGCGGGGCGCGGGCGCGTACATCTGCGGTGAGGAGACGGCGCTGTTCAACTCCATCGAGGGCTACCGGGGCGAGCCGCGCTCGAAACCGCCGTTCCCCGTGGAGAAGGGCCTGTTCGGCAAACCGACGGTGGAGAACAACGTCGAGACGCTGGTCAACGTGCTGCCGATCCTGACGATGGGGGCACCGGCGTACGCGGCGATCGGCACGGAGAAGTCCACCGGACCGAAGCTGTTCTGCGTGTCGGGGAGTGTGGAGCGGCCCGGGATCTACGAGCTCCCCTTCGGTGCCACCCTGGGCGAGCTGCTGGAGCTGGCCGGGGTGCGCGAGGGCCTGCGGGCCGTGCTCCTCGGCGGCGCCGCGGGCGGCTTCGTACGCACCGACGAGCTCGGCATCCCGCTCACCTTCGAAGGCACCCGCGAGGCCGGCACGACGCTCGGTTCGGGGGTCGTCATGGCCTTCGACGACACCGTCCCGCTGCCCCGGCTGCTGCTGCGCATCGCCGAGTTCTTCCGCGACGAGTCGTGCGGGCAGTGCGTGCCGTGCCGGGTCGGGACGGTGCGGCAGGAGGAGGCGCTGCACCGGATCGCGGAGCGCACGGGCGCCGCTGCCGCCGACGACATCGCACTGCTCGGGGAGGTCGGCCGCGCGATGCGGGACGCCTCCATCTGCGGTCTGGGACAGACCGCGTGGAACGCCGTGGAATCCGCCATCGACCGTCTGGGGGCGTACGAATGACCGCGATACCGCTGGGAGTGCCGCGCCGGCTGGTCGAGTTCACCATCGACGGCGAGGAGGCCCGCGTCCCGGAGGGTTCGACCGTCCTCGACGCCTGCCGGGCCGCCGGGAAGGACATCCCGACCCTCTGCCAGGGCGACACCCTGACGCCCAAGAACGCCTGCCGGGTCTGCATGGTGGAGGTCGAGGGCTCCCGCACCCTGGTCCCGGCCTGTTCCCGCAGGGCGGAGCCCGGCATGGCGGTGCACACCGACACCGAGCGCGCCCGGCACAGCCGCAAGCTGGTCCTCGAACTCCTCGCGTCCTCGGTCGACTTGTCGACCACTCCCCAGGTCGCCGGGTGGCTCAAGGAGTACGAGGCGAAGCCGGACCGCTTCGGACCGGATGCGGCCCGCATCGACGAGGAGCCGAAGGTCGACAACGATCTGTATGTGCGTGACTACGACAAGTGCATCCTCTGCTACAAGTGCGTCGACGCCTGCGGCGAGCAGTGGCAGAACACCTTCGCGATCTCCGTCGCGGGCCGGGGCTTCGACGCCCGGATCGCGGTGGAGCACGACGCCCCGCTCACCGACTCCGCGTGCGTGTACTGCGGGAACTGCATCGAGGTGTGCCCGACGGGAGCGCTGTCCTTCAAGTCGGAGTTCGACATGCGGGCGGCGGGCACCTGGGACGAGTCGCAGCAGACCGAGACGACCACCGTCTGCGCGTACTGCGGAGTGGGCTGCAACCTCACGCTGCACGTGCAGGACAATGAGATCGTGAAGGTCACCTCGCCGCACGACAACCCGGTGACCCACGGCAACCTGTGCATCAAGGGCCGCTTCGGCTACCAGCACGTACAGAACCGGGACTGATCGGGACTGATGGGGACATGGGACGAGTCACGGAACGACGCAAGGTGATCCGCATCCGGGACGGGGCGGTCTCCGCCCGTCCGGACACGCTCGTCGCCGAGGAACCCCTGGAGATCCGGCTGAACGGCAAGCCGCTCGCGATCACCATGCGCACCCCGGGCGACGACTTCGCGCTCGCCGCGGGGTTCCTGGTGAGCGAGGGTGTACTGGCCGAGCGGACGGACCTGCAGAACATCGTCTACTGCGCCGGGGCGACACAGGACGGCTCGAACACGTACAACGTGGTGGACGTGAAGACCGCGCCGGACGTCGCGATTCCCGACATCACGCTGGAGCGGAACGTCTACACCACCTCCTCCTGCGGGCTGTGCGGCAAGGCGAGCCTGGACGCGGTCCGTACGACGGCCCGCTGGCCCATCGCCGACACTCCCCCGGTCCGGGTGGAGCCCGAGCTGCTCGCAAGCCTCCCCGACCGGCTGCGCGCGGCCCAGCGGGTCTTCGACCGGACCGGGGGTCTGCACGCGGCGGCCCTGTTCGCCGAGGACGGGGAGCTGCTCGACATACGGGAGGACGTGGGCCGGCACAACGCGGTCGACAAGTTGGTCGGCCGCGCCCTGCAGAACGGCGGTCTGCCCCTGTCCCGCACGATCCTGCTGGTGTCCGGCCGCGCCTCCTTCGAGCTGGCACAGAAGGCCGTGATGGCGGGCATCCCGGTACTGGCCGCGGTCTCGGCGCCCTCGTCGCTGGCCGTGGACCTGGCCGTGGAGAGCGGGCTGACCCTGGTGGGCTTCCTGCGGGGCAGCTCCATGAACGTGTACGCGGGCGAGGACCGCATCGCCCTGCGGACCGCGGCCGCCCAGGGCTGACGGTTCCCCGCGGCACGGCGGCGGGACCCCGACCGGCGGGGAGCGCCCCCTGCGCCGCAGGGGTCCCGCCTCACATCTTGTCATGAGCGCGCCCAATTTCGTGACGAGGTTTCAGTTGACGTGCGCTCAGACCACCACTCCCCCAGTCGTGTTGTCCCAGCACGTTTCTTGTGGTGTGTCGCTGCCACCAACTACCCTCTGTGACGCGTAGGTTCGACGTGGGATGTCCCGATGTTCTGACAAATGAAGGGCGGGTCACTGCATGCCGTCGAGACTTCGCGCACGTCTGAGAGCCACCCTCACCGCGGGCGTCGTCATGACGGCGACAGCCGTCCTGCCCGACCCCGTGCAAGCCCAACCCACCACTGCCGCCCCGCAGTTCGAGCAGCAGGCGCTCTTCAGGACGTCGCAGGATCCCGGCTACGCCTGCTTCCGGATCCCGGCCATCGTGCAGACCACCGAGGGCACGCTGCTCGCGTTCGCCGAGGGCCGCGTCCTCAACTGCGGAGACGCGGCCGACATCGACATCGTGATGAAGCGCTCCACCGACGGCGGCCGCACCTGGGGCCCGCTCCAGGTCGTCAATGACGGCGCCGGCGACACCCACGGCAACCCGGCCCCGATCGTCGACCGCGAGACCGGCCGGATCCTGCTGGCCCAGACCTACAACACGGGCCGTACGGACAGCGGCAACTGTGAGGTCCCGTGCGACCGCCGGCCCCATCTGCAGTACAGCGACGACGACGGCCGCACCTGGTCCGATCCGCGCGGCCTCAGCCCGCAGATCATGCCCGCGCACTGGAACTCCTGGTACGCCACCG
Source organism: Streptomyces sp. NPDC059866 (assembly GCF_042731325.1). Classification (NCBI taxonomy): domain Bacteria; kingdom Bacillati; phylum Actinomycetota; class Actinomycetes; order Kitasatosporales; family Streptomycetaceae; genus Streptomyces; species Streptomyces sp. NPDC059866. Next base: position 247,239 of record NZ_JBHWJT010000002.1, read on the forward strand.
GTCCCGTGCACGGCATCCAGCTCACTCGGGGCAGCCACGCCGGCCGGCTGGTCTTCGGCGTCAACACCGAGACCTGGGACGGCACCAGGGTCACCGGGAACCACGCCGCCCTCATCGTGAGCGACGACGGCGGCGACACCTGGCGGGTCGGCGCCAACGACTCCTGGCCGATCGCGTTCGACGGCACCTTCCGGCAGAAGCCCTCGGAAGTCACCCTGACCGAGCACACCGACGGCTCGCTCCTGGTCAGCGGCCGCGAACAGGACGGTATCGACTTCGGTCACCGCACCCAGACCGTCAGCCGCGACGGCGGCGACAGCTTCGCCACCCGCTTCCGGTCCGTCCCCGACCTCTACGCACCCCAGGTCCAGGGCGCCACACTGCGCCTGGGTGACCGCATGCTGCTGTCCTCCCCCGGTGACCCCGACCGTCGCCGGACGATGATGATCCGCTCCTCCTACGACGGCGGCCGCACCTGGGAGAGCGTGGACCGCGGCACCGTGGTCACCCAGGACTGGTCCGGCTACTCCGACCTGGCGCCGATCGACGACAGCACCGTCGGCCTGCTGTACGAGGCCGGCACGGTCGACGCCCGCGACGAGATCCGCTTCGCCCGCTTCAACGAGGAGTGGCTGAAGCCGCGCCGCGGCGCCGACCCGACCACGCCCGACCATGCCGTGCTCGGCGAGCCGGCGGCCGTGCTCGGCGGCGCCGAGCGCACCAGCGGCGTATCGGGCGGCGCGCTGGCCTTCGACGGCACCGACGACGCCGTACGTCTGCCGTACCGCCCCCAACTTCCGCTCGACACCAAGGAGTTCACCGCATCGCTGTGGTTCCGCTACACCGCCGAGAGCGGAGAGCAGCCGCTGCTGTGGATGGGTGGGGTGGGTACCAGCCAGCCCCAGGTCTGGCTGCGCGGTGAGCCCGCCGCGGGCCGGGTACGCGGCCTGATCAATACCCGGGAGGACGCGACGACCGTACGGTCGGCATCCGTGGACACCACCGCCGCCCACAACGACGGCCGGTGGCACCACCTCGCACTGCGCCGTGGCGACGGGCGGCTGACCCTGTTCATCGACGGCAGGCCCAGCAGCACGGCGGACGTGCCCGGCTCCGTGAGCCGCAACTCGCCGTTCGGCGTGCACATCGGCCAGAGCATGGACAGCCGGGCCTTCTTCACCGGGGCCATCGACGAGGTCCGCGTCTGGGACCGGGCGCTCAGCGACAGCGAGATCGCCGACGTACACCAGACGCACACCGGCCCGGACTTCGACAACGTGCTGTGGCTCCCCATGGACCAGGTGGCCGCCGCCCGCTAACGTCCCGGAACGTGCCCGACGACATACGTGCACGACAGCGGACGGGAGCCGGGGTCGGTCTGCTGCTGACCCTGGTTCTCGCGGCCGTGCTGCTCACCGCCCTCCCGGACGACGACCGGGAGGGCGGCGGCGCATGCGAGGCCCGTACGATCGCGTCCTGGTCGGCGAACGACGCGCTGACCGCCGAGTTCGCCCGCTACGGCGACGACGCGACCCGCACCGACGACTGGACCGGCGGCGACGGCACCCACTCGCTGCGGCTGCCGGACGGCCGGGTGCTGTGGCTGTTCTCGGACACCTACCTCGGCCCCGTGCACGCCCCGCCCAACCCGTCCGGCGAGTCGTACGCCTGGCGCGACACGACGGCGCCGCTGGTGCGCAACTCGGCGGTGGTGATGTCCGACGGCCGCCTGAGTACGACACTGCCCGCGCCCCTCTTCCCCGACCCGGCCCCGAACCAGTGGCGCTGGCCGGTCGCCGCCCGGGTCGAGCCGCGCTCCCCCGGCTCCTCGGAGCAGGTCGTACGGGTGCTGCTGTGGACGCGCGCGGCGGGTCAGGCGCCGTGGATCTACGGCGTGCCCCTCGCCACCGAGGTGGCCACGCTGTCCCTGCCGGACCTGCGCGTCGAGGGCATCGCCAGGGTGTCCGACCAGCAGCGGGTGCCGGACCCGTCCCGGCGTGTGCTGTTCGGGACGACGCTGCTGACGGACGGCGGCTGGACCTACGTCTTCGGCGGCAACGACGGACAGGCCGCGTCCCGCCCGACCTCCTCCGCGTATGTGGCGCGAGTACCGGCGGGCGGGCTCGCCGACCCCGCCGCCTGGGAGTACTGGGACGGCTCCGCATGGGTCACCGGGTCGCGTCCGGCTCCGGTGCTCGGGGACCAGCGGCGCACCGGTGTGGGCAGCGCGTTCTCGGTGGTCCGGGACGAGGACACGTACGTGCTGTTCACCATGGCCGCCGGAGCACGAGGGCTGACCACGGTGACGTCGTACTGGGCCTGCTCGCCCACCGGGCCGTGGCACGGGCCGACCCGCAGCTTCAGCCCACCGCTGCCCGCCGGTGGGGTCGCCGCGTACAACCCGCAGGCGCATCCCGACGTCGGCGGCGGGGCTCGCCTCGTCCTGAGCTACGACGTCAACTGGCTGGCGACCACGGGCGCGTCCGCGCAGATCAACGGGAACGTGAGCCTGTACCGACCGCGGTTCGTGACGCTGCGGCTGGCGGCGGCGCGGTGAGCGGCTCGACGGGGTCGCGGGAGCGGCGTTTGGCGATCACCGCGCACACCATCAACTGCATCTGGTGGAAGAGCATCAGCGGCAGCACGGCCAACGACGCCTCGGCCCCGAACAGCACGCTCGCCATGGGCAGTCCGGAGGCCAGCGACTTCTTCGAGCCGGCGAACTGGATGGTGATGCGGTCCTCCCGGTTGAAGCCCAGCGCCTTGGCGCCGTACCAGGTCAGGGCGAGCATCACGGCGAGCAGCACCGCCTCGACGGCGAGCAGTCCGCCCAGCCGGGCGGGGCTGACCTGGTGCCAGACGCCCTGGACCATGCCCTCGCTGAACGCGGTGTAGACGACCAGGAGGATCGACCCGCGGTCGACGAGGCCGAGGCCCTTCCGGTGGCGGGTGACGAACCGTCCGATCCAGCGGCGCAGCAGCTGCCCGGCCAGGAACGGCACAAGGAGTTGCAGCACGATCTTCACGATCGAGTCCGTGGTGAACCCGCCGGCGCTGCCGCCGAGCAGCGCGGCCGCCAGGAGCGGGGTGACGACGATGCCCGCCAGGGAGGAGAAGGAGCCGGCGCAGATCGCGGCGGGCACGTTGCCCCGGGCCATCGAGGTGAAGGCGATCGACGACTGGATGGTCGACGGGACGAGGGTGAGGAAGAGCAGGCCCGTCCACAGCGAGTGGGTGAGAAACACCGGCACCAGTCCGCGGGCGGCGAGGCCGAGCAGCGGGAAGATCACGAAGGTGCAGGCGAGGACGGTGACGTGCAGCCGCCAGTGCCTGAGCCCGTCCAGGGCCTCGCGGGTGGACAGCCGGGCGCCGTAGAGGAAGAAGAGAAGGGCGATCGCGGCGGTGGAGGCGCCGGAGGCCACCTCGGCACCCGTACCGCGCGCCGGGAGGAGCGCCGCGAGGCCCACCGTCCCGAGCAGCAGCAGGATGTACGGGTCGATCGGCAGCCAACGCGGCCATCGCAGGCGTTTCACGGTGCTCCACTTGCTTGTGCTCGGGCGGTACGGGAGCCAAGAGGCCCCCTCTCCATCGTGCTCCTCGGCACGTCGATCGGGAATCCGGCATACCACTCTGACTGTCATCACGATCGGCGATAGGCTGGCACCGTGTACGACCCTTCCCACCTGCGGACGTTTCTCGCGGTGGCCCAGACGCTGAGCTTCACCCAGGCCGCGCGGCGGCTGGGGCTGCGCCAGTCGACCGTCAGCCAGCACGTACGCCGGCTGGAGGACGCCACCGGACGGCAGCTGTTCAGCCGGGACACCCACTCCGTGCAACTGACGGAGGACGGCGAGGCGATGCTCGGCTTCGCGCGCCGGATCCTGGAGGTGCACGAGCAGGCCACGGCGTTCTTCACCGGCACCCGGCTGCGCGGCCGACTGCGCTTCGGCGCCTCGGAGGACTTCGTGCTGACCCGGCTGCCGGAAATCCTGGAGAGGTTCCGGCACGACCACCCCGAGGTCGACCTGGAGCTCACCGTCGAACTGTCGGGGACGCTGCACGAGCAGCTCGCGGCCGGAAAGCTGGACCTGGTGCTGGCCAAGCGGCGGACCGAGGATCCGCGCGGGGAGCTGGTCTGGCACGACCGGCTGGTCTGGATCGGCGCGGAACGCCTGCGCCTCGACCCCGACCGTCCGGTCCCGCTGATCGTCTATCCCCCGCCCGGCATCACCCGCGAGCGCGCCCTGGATGCGCTTCAGCGGCAGGGCCGCGAGTGGCGCATCGCCTGCACCAGCGGAAGCCTCAACGGCCTGATCGCGGCCGCCCGCGCGGGCCTCGGCGTGATGGCCCACTCCCGGGGCTTCGTCCCGCCCGGCCTGGTCCGGGTGCCCGACCGCTTCGGCCTGCCCGAGCTCGGCCAGGTCGACTTCGTCCTGATCCACGGCCACCGCCGGCCCTCCGCCGCCCAGGGGCCCGCCGACGCCCTGGCCACGGCGATCCTGGCGGCGGGCGACCGGCTGCACCGGCGCTGACGTTCCGGCCGGCGCGGGGCCGTAATCGGGTCGTACAGATTCCGTGGAGATTACGGCACCGAAACTTACTCCACCGTCAGGAATCTGTCCGACCCTTCCCCTTGTGCGCGCATTTTCCCCGCTGACCAGCGCATACCTGAGCACTGCTCGGCTTTTCGCCCCCCTCCCGTCACGACGGCGTGTGGGGTAGCTTTCACCGCCTGTGCGGAGCGTCACAGAGAGCCGTCACAGAGAGCGGGGAACGGGTTTGCGCGAGTTCACCAATCCTCCCTTGGCGTTGGCGCCCCCGGTGGGCGGTCTGGCCGACGCCGTCTTCGAGCACGCCCAGGAGGACCCGCTCCACATCTCGCTCGGCCGCAAGGACGAGTCGGGGCAGTGGCGGGACGTGACCGCGGCCGAGTTCCGCGACGAGGTCCTCGCCCTCGCCAAGGGCCTGCTCGCCGAGGGCGTCCGGTTCGGCGACCGGGTCGCCATCATGTCCCGCACCCGCTACGAGTGGACGCTGTTCGACTTCGCGCTGTGGACGATCGGCGCCCAGGTGGTGCCGGTCTATCCGACCTCGTCGGCCGAGCAGTGCTTCTGGATGCTGTACGACGCGGAGGTGACGGCCGCGATCGTCGAGCACGAGGACCACGCGATGACGATCGCCACGGTCATCGACCGGCTCCCCCGGCTGCGCCGGCTGTGGCAGCTCGACGCGGGTGCGGTCCAGGAGCTGTACGACGCGGGCGCCCACCTCGACGACGAGATGGTGCACCGGCACCGCAAGGCGGTCACCCCGGACTCGGTCGCGACCGTCATCTACACGTCGGGGACGACCGGCCGCCCCAAGGGCTGCGTCATCTCGCACGGCAACTTCATGTACGAGGCGGACACCGTCATCGAGCGCTGGGAGCCGGTGTTCCACTCCAAGAAGGGTGACGAGGCGGCGACGCTGCTCTTCCTGCCGCTCGCCCATGTCTTCGGCCGGATGGTGGAGGTCGCCGCCATCCGCGGCAAGGTCCGCTTCGGCCACCAGCCGCAACTCAACGCCGCGGCCCTGCTGCCCGACCTGGCCGCCTTCAGGCCGACGTTCATCCTCGCGGTGCCGTACATCTTCGAGAAGGTCTTCAACGCCGCCCGCCGCAAGGCGGAGCGGGAGGGAAAGGCCGGGCCGTTCGAGAAGGCCGTCGACATCGCCGTGCGGTACGCGGACGCGGTGGAGGCCAAGGCATGGGGGATCGGGCCCGGTCCGTCGGCGGGTCTGCGCATGCAGCACCAACTCTTCGACAAGCTCGTCTACTCCAAGGTCCGTGACGCGCTGGGCGGCCGGGTGCGCAACGCGATGTCGGGCGGCTCGGCGATGGACCGGCGGCTCGGGCTGTTCTTCGCGGGCGCGGGCGTGCCGATCTACGAGGGGTACGGCCTGACCGAGTCCACGGCGGCCGCGACGGCCAACCCGCCGCACCGCACCAGGTACGGCACGGTCGGGCAGCCCATCCCCGGCATGACCGTGCACATCGCGGACGACGGCGAGATCTGGCTGCGCGGCCCGAACGTCTTCCAGGGCTATCTGAACAACCCCAAGGCCACCGACGAGACCCTGCACGACGGCTGGCTGGCCACCGGCGACCTGGGGTCCCTCGACGAGGACGGCGTCCTCACCATCACCGGCCGCAAGAAGGAAATCCTCGTCACGTCGGGCGGCAAGAGCGTCTCGCCGGGACTGCTGGAGGAACGCGTACGCGACCACCCGCTGGTCGCCCAGTGCATCGTCGTCGGCAACGACCGCCCGTACGTCGCGGCCCTGGTCACCCTGGACCAGGAGGCCGTCGAGCACTGGCTCCAGATGCGCAACAAGCCCCGCCTGTCCCCCGCCGAACTGGTGCGTGACCAGGATCTGGAGACCGAGGTGCGGCGCGCGGTGGTCGCCGCGAACACGCTTGTCTCGCAGGCCGAGTCGATCCGCACCTTCCGTATCCTCGCGCAGCCGTTCACCGAGGAGCACGGACTGCTCACCCCGTCCCTGAAGCTGAAGCGGAAGGCGATCGAGAAGGCGTACGCGAACGAGGTGAGCGCCCTGTACCAGACGTGAGGCGCGGATCTGATTCCGGCGGATTCCGCGGTCAGGAATGCACGGGGGCTCGTGATCGTTGACGATGGGAGTACCACCTGACGACAACCGAAGGATCAAGAGCTCGTGAGCAGCAAGGTCCCCCCGATCATCCTCAACAACGGCGTCGCGATGCCCCAGCTGGGTTTCGGCGTCTGGCAGGTGCCGGACGACGAGGCGGAGCAGGCGGTCGCCACGGCGCTGGAGGCCGGGTACCGCAGCATCGACACAGCGGCGATCTACGGCAACGAAGAGGGCACCGGCAAGGCCATCGCCGCCGCCGGTCTCCCCCGCGAGGACCTCTTCGTCACCACCAAGCTCTGGAACAGCGACCAGGGGTACGAGTCCGCTCTGCGCGCTTTCGACGTCTCCCTCGGCAAGCTCGGCCTGGAGTACGTGGATCTGTACCTGATCCACTGGCCGTTGCCGTCCAGGGGCAAGTACGTCGACACGTACAAGGCCTTCGAGAAGCTCCACTCCGACGGCCGGATCCGCGCCATCGGCGTCTCCAACTTCCTGCCGGAGCATCTGGAGCGGCTGATCGCCGAGACATCGGTCATCCCCGCGGTCAACCAGATCGAGCTGCACCCGCACCTCCAGCAGCATGCCGCCCGTGAGTACCACGCGGAGCAGGGCATCCACACCGAGGCCTGGTCGCCGCTCGGCCAGGGCAGGGGCCTGCTGGAGGTTCCGGCGATCGTGGCCATCGCCCAGAAGCACAACCGCACGCCCGCCCAGGTCGTGCTGCGCTGGCACCTCCAGCTCGGCAACATCGTGATCCCGAAGTCCGTGACGCCGTCCCGGATCCAGGAGAACATCGACGTCTTCGACTTCTCGCTGGACACCGAGGACCTCGCGGCGATCAGCGCGCTCAACGAGGACCGGCGGCTGGGCCCGGATCCGGCCGCCTTCGACATGGGCTGACGCACCTGCCGAAGCGCCCCGGGAACCCCACCGGTTCCCGGGGCGCTTCGCACATGTCAGTCGGTCTACAGGGTCCTGGTCGCCGTGTGGACCGTGTGCGCCGCCAGGAGGAAGACGTCCGGACGGTGATGGACGCTCGCCTTGTCGTCGGGGTCGAGGAGCCGGTCCAGGGTGGCGCGGTCGGTGGCGTCGAGTTGGTCGTCGAAGGCGTCGCGCAGCCGGGACAGGGAGGCGGCGATGTAGTCGCGGGCCCGGCCGGTCGCCGGGGCGGGCAGGTCCAGCAGAAAGCTGCGGGTGCCGGTGGGCTTCAGGCCCGCCGCGGTCATCAGCGCCGGCCAGTCCTCCGTCTCGGCGACGGCACCGGGCAGGGACGAGCGCATCTGCGCGAACCGCTCCTCCTCCAGCGCGTCGAGCCGCGCCTGCAGTCCGGGGCGGCCGATGCCGATGTCACGCGGCAGGAACCGGGAGGGCAGCCCGCCCTCCATGAGGGCGAGCGTGCCGCCGGGTGCCAGGTACCCGGCGAAGGCGGCGAGCGCGGCCCGCTGGTCGCCGAGGTGGTGCAGACTCCGGCTGGCCCACAGCAGGTCGGCGGGGTAGTCCAGATCGCCGAGGACCTCGGGAAGGTCACCCGGGAGCGTGGCGAAGCGGTCGGCGACGCCCAGCCGCTTCGCCCGGGCACCGGCCCGCTCCAGCAGCGGCTCGGCGCCGTCGACCGCGACGACCCGGGCACCCGGGAAGGCCTCGGCCAGCAGACAGGCGACGACACCGGGACCGCTGCCCGCGTCGACGATCAGCCCCGGGTCGGTCTGCCGCTTCGCGAGCCAGGCCAGCGCCCGCTCGTACAGCGGGGTGAACAGCTCCGCCTGCGCTTCCAGCAGCGGGCCCGTCTCGGCCCAGTCGATGTCGGCGTGGTCGTGATGACCATGGCCGTGATGGTGCCGGCCGTGATCGTGTTCGTGGTCGTGCGCCATGGTGGTCAGCCTCTCCTCCGGATACGGCCAGCGTGCGGCGGCGCACCACCAGGGGGCAAGTTCCGTTGCCGGAACTGCAAAGAGACGGGCGTCAGAAAATGGGATGCGGACGCACGCCGGACTCACCCACCATGGCCGGCATGGACGACGAGACGGTGGAGCGGTTCCTCGAGGACGGGTTCGTGAGGATCGAGGGTGCCTTCCCGCCACGCGTCGCCGAGGACTGCGCGCGGCTGCTGTGGCGGGAGACGGGATACGACCCGGAGGACCCCGGCACGTGGAAGGACCCGGTGCACTGGGTGGCCGCGATGGCGCAGGGCCCGTTCGCCGCCGCCGCCAACTCCCCCGTGCTGCACGAGGCGTTCGACGTGCTGGTCGGCGCGGGTCGCTGGGTGCCGCGCTATGCGCTGGGCAGTTTCCCGCTGCGGTTCCCGCACGAGGAGGAGCCGGACGACGCGGGCTGGCACATCGAGGGCAGTTACCTTCCCGAGGGCGCGACCCTGTGGCACACCAACGTGCGGTCGAGGGACCGTGCCCTGCTGATGCTGTTCCTGTTCAGCGAGGTGACCGAGGCGGACGCCCCGACCCGCATCAGAGTCGGCTCGCATCTCGACGTACCGCCGGTCCTGGAGCCGTACGGCGAGACGGGCGCCTCCTTCCTGGAGCTCGGCCCGAAGGTGGACACGGCCTCCGCACACCGCCCGCGGACGTACGCCACCGGCCGTCCCGGCGACGTGTACCTCTGTCATCCGTTCCTGGTGCACGCCGCCCAGCCGCATCACGGCACCCGGCCCAGGTTCATGGCGCAGCCGCCGCTGCATCCGGCGCAGCAGGTGGAGCTGGACCGGGCCGACGGGGACTACTCGGCCGTGGAGTTCGCGATCCGCCGGGGTCTGTCCCGGGAGGGATGACCCCGGCGGACCGGATCAGGTCAGGACAGCGGCGGGTACGCGTTCGCCATCAGCTGCCGGAACTGCGCGGAGAACCAGTGCCCGGACAGCGGTGCGTCCGGCAGGGCGCCCGACATGTTGAAGTTGTTCCGGGCGTTGCCCGGGTAGGTCGGGTCGCACATCCGGTCGAAGCCCTTGCCCTCGTCGTTCGGGATCTCCCGGCTGGCCCCGTCGGACTCCCCGGGCGGCTTCATCCACACATAGGCGTCGATGCCCGCCGCGGGAGCGGCCTGCGGGCGCTCGCCGAGGCCCGCGCCGGACTGGTTGCACCAGTTGCCGACGTGGATCCGGCGGTCGTAGCGGCCCCCGTCGACGTAGGCGTCCACGCTGGTCAGCGCGCCGGGGCCGGTGGGCCGGGCGGAGCCGCCCCAGCCGTTGCGGGACGTGTCGATCAGCATGCCGATACCCGCGTCGAAGCCGACCGAGACCAGCTGGCTGCGGAACGCCTGGGCGAACGACAGCTCGTCGACGTACCGGTTCCAGTCGACCCACTTGGACTGGCGCACCGAGGTGCCGTTCACGGCGTCGTTGATCGTGAAGTTCTCCTCCTTCAGGGCGCTGTAGTTCGCCGTGTTGGTGATGAACCCGTGGACGTCGTTCACCGTGGCGCCCTCGGCGGTGGCCGCCTCCTTGAAGATGTTGGCCGAGGCACCGAAGTTGTCGTCCCAGCCGATCCAGCCGTGGTGTCCGGCGTCCACGTAGTTGTAGACGTTCGGCACGTCGCCGAGCTTGCCCAGTGCGTAGCCGACGCCCTTGACGTAGTTGCCGTTGGCCTTCATCACGTCGCACTGCGGGGTGGCCGTCGGGCGGCTGCCGGTGTTGGTGACCAGGTTCGGCAGCGAGTCGATCTCGACGGTGGTGACGATCCGCAGGTCCGCGTACTTCGGGTCGGCGAGGATCGCGGCGATCGGGTCGATGTACTCGGTCTTGTACCGGCCGATCTCCGTCGGGCCCAGCTCGCCGTTGGAGGCGAGGGCCGCGCAGTCACGGCCGGGCAGGTTGTAGATGACCAGCTGGACGACGAGCTCGTCTGCGCCCTTCTGCTCCAGTGCCTCGTCGAGGTGGTCGCGCAGGCCCATGCCGCCGTTCACGCCGTTGATGGCGGCGATCCGGTCGAGCCAGACGCCCGTCGGTTGGTCGGAGATCCGGCTGCCGCCCGGTTCGGCGGCGGCCTTCGCGGACCATTCGGGGTTCACGTACACCTTGGCGCCGGAGTAGGGATTGCCGACCCGCGCGGTGGGGTCGGGGTCCGGCGGATCCGTGGGGCCGCCGCCTCCGTCGTCGACGTTGCAGGTCACACCGTCGAGGGTGAAGGCCGCCGGGACGGCGTTGGTGCCGCTGTACGTGCCGTTGAAGCCGAAGCTGACCGAACCGCCGGTGGCCAGCGTCCCGTTGTAGCTCTCGTTGGCGGCCGTGACGGCGGCGCCGCTCTGGCTGACCTTCGCGTTCCAGGCGCTGGTGATCTGCTGGTTGCCGGCGTACGACCACTTCAGCGACCACGCGTTCTTCGCGGCGCTGTGGTTGGTGACCGTGACGGAGGCGGTGAAGCCGGTGTCCCACTGGTTCTGCACCTGGTAGTCGACGGTGCAGGGGACGGCGGCGGCGCCGACGTCGCCGGGGGCCGCCGCCATCGCGGTCCCGGTGGCACCGCCCACGAGTGCCAGGGCGGCGAGCAGTGCCGTTCTTGTTCTGGTACGGCTCATCAGTGCGGGTCCCTCTTCCTGGGTTGGAGTTCCTGGGTTGGTGTGTTGCGGGGTTGGGGTTATCCGTCGAGGCCGCGCAGGTGATCGCGCAGCCCGATTCCGTACGACGTGGGAGTTCCGTCGTAGCCGGAGATCAGGGCCGGACCGGAGTTGCAGTTCCAGGTGTTCCAGGTCCAGCCGAGATAGGAGAGCTCACGCGCGTCGAACCAGGCCATGACGCGGTCGATGAAGGAGTGCGCGCAGGTGTTCTCGCCGATCTCGCCCGCGACGAGCGGCACCTGGGCCGCGACCGGGGCGAGGGTGGAGTCCCAGCAGCTCTCGTTGGCACAGACGTTGAAGTTGTACACGTGCCAGGCGGCGGCGAGATTGCCCGCCGGGTCGCTCGGCTTGTACGTCAGCCACTGGCTGAGGTCGTTGGAGTACGCGAGCCCGCCGGCCAGGATCAGGTTCTTCGCACCGGTGGCGCGGATCGCGTCGATCAGGTCCTGCATGCCGGCGACCTGGTAGCCGATGCCGGGGCAGCTGCCGCCGTCGCGCCAGCAGGTCCAGGCCTGCTCCGCCGTCGAGGTGGCACGGTCCGGGTAGGGCTCGTTGAACAGGTCGAAGACGACGGTCGGGTCGTCCTTGAAGGTGCCCGCCACCGAGGACCAGAACGACGGCGTGTACTCCATGCTGGGCATCGGCTTCTGGCAACTGGCGTGGATGTCGGAACAGCCGGCCGAGTTGCCCGTGTACTGGCCCCAGGACCAGTGGAGTTCCAGCATCGGCGTCATGCCGTGTGCCTTCACCCGGGTCACCAGGTCCTTGACGGCATCGATGTAGTGGGCGCCGGCGTACTCCGGCTCGATGTTGGAGGTGCCGAGCCAGCACTCCTCGTTGAGCGGGATACGGACGGTGTTGGCGTTCCAGTCGGCGATGGCCTTGATCGCGGCGTCGTCGACCGGACCGTCCCAGATGCCGTATCCCTGCACGCACGCGAACTCGCCGCCGGAACGGTTGACGCCGAGCAGCCGCCGGGTGGCGCCCTCGGCATCCACGAGCTTGTTGCCGGAGACGCTCAGGACCGGGGGCCCGTCACCGGGGTCCGGTGGGTCGGTCGGGTCGGTGGGCGTCGGGGTGGGTTCCGTGTCGACGTTGCAGGTCGTGCCGTTCAGCCTGAACGCCGTCGGTGCGGCGTTGTTCCCCGACCAGGAGGCGAGGAACCCGGCGCTGACGCTCGCGCCGGTGGCCAGTGAGCCGTTCCAGTTCTCGTTGGCCGCGGTGACCGTCGCACCGGACTGGGACCACTTGGCGTTCCAGCCCTGGCTGACCTTCTGGCCGCCCGCGAAGTCGAAGGTGAGACTCCAACTGCTCACTGCTGCCATGTTGTTGGTGATGGTCACCGCGCCCTGGAAGCCGGTGTCCCACTGGCTGGTGACGGAGTACTCCACCGTGCAGGCGGGCGCGGCTCCCTGGGCCGTGACGACGGGTGCGACCGCGGTGCCCAGCAGGGCGAGCGCGGCGGCACCGGCGAGTAAAAGACCTGAACGCGGGGGGTGTCGCATGAGCGACTCCTTGCAGCTCGGGCGCGCCGTGACGGACGCGTCGACTGATGGAACCGCTCCCACTGGTGTTGGCGAAGGTAGCGCCAAGTGACGGTAAAGAACAGGGGAGTTGCTTGACTTTTCCTCAACCGCATCCATCGAATCTTTTCGACTCTTCAAGCACCTTGACCCTCTTCACCCCTGTCCCCACTATGGGAGCGCTCCCACTGGTTCAAGCCTTGACTTCTCCGAGCCGCAAGGAGGAACCAGCACATGCCCCCCAGAAACAGACGCCGCGCCGTGCGGCGGTTATGGACCGCCGTAGTGGCGGCCTTCGCGGTCCCCTTGTCGATGCTGGCGGCGAATCCGACTCCCGTGCACGCGGCGGCGGTTCAGTGCAGCGTGGACTACAAGACCAATGACTGGGGCTCCGGCTTCACCGCGGACCTGACCCTCACCAACCGCGGCACGGACGTCATCGACGGCTGGACCCTGACGTACGCGTACGCCGGCAACCAGAAGCTGACCAACGGCTGGAACGGCACTTGGTCCCAGTCCGGCTCGACGGTCACCGTGCAGAGCGCCTCGTACAACGCGCGGATCGCCGCGGGCGCGGCCGTGTCGACGGGTGCCCAGTTCACCTACAGCGGCAGCAACGCGGCGCCCACCTCGTTCGCCGTCAACGGCACCACCTGTGCGGGTGCGCACCAGCCGCCCATCACGGTGCTGACCAGCCCGGCGCCGGGTGCGGTCTACTCGCAGGGCGACGCCGTGCCCCTCGCGGCCACCGCCGCCGCGGCCGACGACGCGACGATCACGAAGGTCGAGTTCTACGACGACACGACACTGCTCGGCACCGACACCAGCGCGCCGTACTCGCTCTCGGCCACCGGGTTGACCGTGGGCGGTCATTCGTTGGTGGCCAAGGCGTACGACAGCCTGGGCGCCTCGGCGTCGTCGACACCGGTCGGCATCACGGTCGCCTCGGGACCGGCCGTGGTGGCCACGCCCACCCAACTGCCCGTCCGGCAGGGCAGATCGGCCACGTACGACGTGAAGCTGTCGACTCAGCCGTCGTCCGATGTCACCGTGACGACCGCCCGCACCGGCGGCAACACGGGCCTCGCCGTGACCGGCGGCGCCTCGCTCACCTTCACGCCGTCGAACTGGAACACGGCACAGCAGGTGACCGTCACCGCCGACTCCTCCGGCACCGGCGCGGCGACCTTCGAGTCGACGGCGACCGGGCACGCCAAGGCCTCGGTCACGGTCACGCAGATCGCCGCGACCAAGGAGTACGACGCCCGCTTCCTGGAGCTCTACGGGAAGATCACCGATCCGGCCAGCGGCTACTTCTCGCCCGAGGGCATCCCGTACCACTCGGTCGAGACGCTGATCGTCGAGGCGCCGGACCACGGCCATGAGACGACGTCGGAGGCGTACAGCTACCTGCTGTGGCTGCAGGCGATGTACGGCAAGGTGACGGGTGACTGGACCCGGTTCAACGGCGCCTGGGACCTGATGGAGAAGTACATGATCCCGACCCACGCCGACCAGCCGACCAACTCGTTCTACACCGCGTCGAAGCCGGCGACGTACGCGCCCGAACTCGACACCCCGCAGCAGTACCCGGCGCAGCTCGACCCGAGTGTCCCGGTCGGCCAGGACCCGCTCGCCGCCGAGCTGAAGAGCGCGTACGGCACCGACGACGTCTACGGCATGCACTGGCTGCAGGACGTCGACAACGTCTACGGCTACGGCAACGAACCGGGCAAGTGCGAGGCGGGCCCGACGGCGACCGGGCCGTCGTACATCAACACCTTCCAGCGCGGCTCGCAGGAGTCGGTGTGGGAGACCGTCCCGCAGCCGACCTGCGACGCATTCGAGTACGGCGGCACCAACGGCTACCTGGACCTGTTCACCGGTGACGCGTCCTACGCCAAGCAGTGGAAGTTCACCAACGCCCCGGACGCCGACGCGCGTGCGGTGCAGGCCGCGTACTGGGCGGACCTGTGGGCCGAGGAGCAGGGCAAGGGCGGCGAAGTCTCCGCGACCGTCGCGAAGGCGGCGAAGATGGGCGACTACCTGCGCTACGCCATGTTCGACAAGTACTTCAAGAAGATCGGCAACTGCGTGGGCGCCTCGGCCTGCCCGGCGGGCAGCGGCAAGGACTCCTCGCACTACCTGCTGTCCTGGTACTACGCCTGGGGCGGCGCCCTGGACACCTCCGCGGGCTGGGCCTGGCGCATCGGCTCCAGCCATGCGCACGGCGGCTATCAGAACCCGATGGCCGCGTATGCGCTCAGCGCGTACGCCGACCTGAAGCCCAAGTCGGCGACGGGGCAGGCGGACTGGGCCAGATCCCTTGAGCGGCAGATCGAGTTCTACCGCTGGCTGCAGTCCAGCGAGGGCGCGATCGCGGGTGGTGCGACCAACAGCTGGGCGGGCCGGTACGCGACCCCGCCGGCTGGGAAGTCGACCTTCTACGGCATGTACTACGACCAGCAGCCCGTCTACCACGACCCGCCGTCCAACCAGTGGTTCGGCTTCCAGGCGTGGTCGATGGAACGGGTCGCCGAGTACTACCAGCAGAGCGGTGACGCGGACGCCAAGGCGGTCCTCGACAAGTGGGTCGACTGGGCGCTGTCCGAGACCACGATCAACCCGGACGGCACCTACCAGATCCCGTCCACCCTCCAGTGGTCGGGCCAGCCCGACACCTGGAACCCGTCAAGTCCGGGCGCCAACAACGGACTTCACGTCACCGTCGCCGACTACACCAACGACGTGGGCGTGGCGGCCGCGTACGCCAAGACGCTGACGTACTACGCCGACCGTTCCGGCGACAGCGCTGCCGCGGCGACGGCGAAGGCGCTGCTGGACGGCATGTGGGACAACCACCAGGACGCGCTGGGCATCGCCGTGCCGGAGACCCGGGCGGACTACCTCCGGTTCGACGACAGCGTGTACGTCCCGAGCGGGTGGAGCGGCACCATGCCGAACGGGGACGCGATCAACTCGTCGTCTACGTTCGACTCGATCCGGTCGTTCTACGAGGACGATCCGGCGTGGTCGAAGATCGAGAGTTATCTCGCGGGTGGCGCGGCGCCTTCGTTCACGTATCACCGGTTCTGGGCCCAGGCGGACATTGCGTTGGCTCTGGGCTCGTATGCGGAGTTGCTGGAGTGACGGCCGCGGGGTGATCTACGGCGACCCGTCCGGCTCCGGCGGCGCCTGAACCGGTGGGGGCGTGCCGACCCGGGCACGCCCCCACCGCTGTTCACGGGGTGTAGACCGTCGGTCGCGGGGCCGTCGCCATGCCGTTGCCGATGAAGAAGCTCGGGTGGGGCGGCTGGTTGTAGGCGGTGTTCTGCCAGGCCAGGGCCACGCGGTACTGCGTGTCGTGGAGCAGGGTCGTGATCCTGGTGTTCGTCTCGTGCGGCGTCGAGTAGATCCTGAGCGCCCGGTTGTCGCTGGTGCGCCAGACGACCTCCTCACGCCAGTCGCCCAGGATGTCCCCGGAGATCGCCGGGGTGGACTTGCTGCCGTTGTTCGAGGAGACGCCCGAACCCGTCAGCAGGCGGGTGTCGGAGGACGTGCCGTACTTGTCGATGCGGGTGCCGTCGAGGAGTTCGCGGACCGGGTCGCCGTCCCACCAGTTGACGAAGTTGATGCTGGAGGGCTCGCGGCCCAGCGAGCCGCCGGTCGCCGAGCGCAGCGTGGTGTCCGAGGCCGACCAGGACTCGGCGCCCGCGGAACCGGCGTGGATGTCGGCGGAGACACCGCGCCCGTTGTCCGCGCCGGACGCCGTCTGCCACAGGATCTGGCCGGTGCGGGCGTCGGCCATCCAGGAGCCGGGCTTGGAGGAGTCCTCGGACACCTTGAAGTACTCCAGGCCCGAGCGCGCCGGGTTGAGGTCGCCGACGTGGCCCGCGTCGCCGTGGCCGAGCTTCGTCGTCCACAGACCCCAGCCGTTGTCGTCCACGGTCATGCCGCCGTAGACGATCTCGTCCTTGCCGTCGGCGTCCACGTCGGCGACGGACAGGCTGTGGTTGCCCTGACCGTCGTAGCCCTTGCCCGCGTTGGTGGAGGCGTTGGTGTCGAAGGTCCAGCGGCGCGTGAAGGCTCCGTTGCGCCAGTCCCAGGCGGCGATCACCGTGCGGGTGTAGTAGCCGCGCGCCATGATCAGCGAGGGGCGGGCGCCGTCCAGGTAGGCCGTGCCGGCGAGGAAGCGGTCGACGCGGTTGCCGTAGGAGTCGCCCCACGACGAGACCGTGCCGCGGGCCGGGACGTAGTCGACGGACTGCATGGCCGCGCCGGTCCGGCCGTCGAACATGGTCAGGTACTCCGGCCCGGACAGGACGTAGCCGGAGGAGTTTCGGTGGTCGGCCGACGGACTGCCGATGACCTTGCCCGTCCCGTCGACCGTGCCGTCGGAGGTCTTCATGGCGACCTCGGCCTTGCCGTCGCCGTCGTAGTCGTACGCCTGGAACTGCGTGTAGTGCGCGCCCGAGCGGATGTTGCGGCCCAGGTCGATGCGCCACAGCCGGGTGCCGTCGAGTTTGATGCCGTCGACGACGGTGTTGCCGGTGTAGCCGGACTGGGAGTTGTCCTTGGCGTTGGTGGGCTGCCACTTGAGGACGAAGTCGAGGGCGCCGTCACCGTCGAGGTCGGCGACGGAGGCGTCGTTGGCCTCGTAGGTGTAGGCGACGCCGTCGGGGGTGGTGCCGCCGGCCGGCGGGGAGAGCGGGACGTCCTTGTAGCCGCTGCGGAACTGGATCGCGTGGACGGAGTCGCCCTGCTCGACGCCGTTCACGACCGCGCGGACGGTGTAGTCGGCGTGGGACGGGGCGCCGGAGTGGAAGAAGCTGGTGGAGCCGGTGATCGGCGACGAGTTGACCTTGGTGCCGGCCCGGTACACGTTGAAGGAGACGTTGTCGGCGTCGGTGCCGAGCCAGCGCCAGCTGACCAGGTTGCCGCTGCCGGTGTGGACGCTGACCACACCCCGGTCGAGCTTCTCCACCTGGCGGGCGGTGGCCGCCTCGGCGGAGTCCGGGTCGAGGACGATCACTCCGGCGCCGACCAGGGTGGCCGTGGCGGCCGCGGCTGCGAGGACGGCGTTACGGCGTCTGCGGTGCTTGTGCGGGTGCTTCACGGGGACGAACCTCCCGGGAGGACGGACGGGTTCCGTCACTCAGTCGCCGCCGGGGGCCGAGGGGTTGCCGTACGTCCCGGCTTTCCGGGTGATTCACGCGGCCGGCGGTTTCCGGAACGCCCGGAGGGTGAACCAGGGGTCGGGGCGGGGCCGGTCCTGGTCGGGCAGAGCGGCCAGGCGGGCGGCGAAACCGTCGGCGAGCGGGTGGCCCGGCGGCAGCGTGACGAACCAGCCGCGGCGCAGGTCCGCGACGGTGCGGCGGGGGCTGCGGCCCTGACCGCGGCCCGGGAAACGGGTCTGCCCGGCGGGATGCAGGCCGTGCTCGACGGCGTACGACTCGACGGCCGGCGCCTCGTCGACGGCGCGGCGGCGGGGCCGGGAGGCGAGGACGGCATCGATGTCACTGCCCACGTTGTGCGAGGCGGCCTTGTCGACCGTCGTGACGTACACACCGCCGGGCCGCAGCACCCGCGCGCACTCCGCGACGACGGTCCCGACGTCCGCCGGGTGCGGCAGCAGGTGGAGCAGCCACACGCTGCTCACGGCGTCGAACTCCCCGTCCCGGAAGGGCAGTCGGCGGCCGTCGGCGAGGGCGACGGCGCCGGGCAGGCGGGCGGCTGCCTGCCGAGCCATCGCGTGGGTGAGGTCGATGCCGGTCACCCGCATCCCGTCCCGGCCGGCCGCGAGCCGCCGCGTCACGATGCCGGTGCCGCAGGCGACGTCGAGCAGGCTGCGCGCATCCTGCGGTACCAGGCTCAGCACGCCCTGGGCCGCGGCCGCCGCCCGGGGCTCGCCGCCGCGGGCGGCGTCGTACCGTTCCGCCTCCTCGCTGTAGTCCAGCACCGCGGGCTCAGCTCGCGCCGTGCGCCGGGGCCAGGTCCGCCACGCGCCGGGCGAGCCGGAAGTCCAGCTCGGTCACCTTGCCGCCCACACTGTGCGTGTTCACGGAGACCGACACGGTGTGGTAGCCGAGGGTGAGGTCGGAGTGGTGGTCCAGCTCCTCCTGGACCTGGGCGATGTGCACGACCATGGCCGTCGCGGCGAAGTGCGAGCCGAGCCGATAGGAGCGGGTGAGGCGGTCACCGTCGGCCGACCAGCCCGGCAGTTCGGCGATACGGTCCTCGATCTCCTGCTGCGACAGCGGTTCGACGGGCATGAGGTCGCTCCCTTCCTCGAGGTCGCGTGCGGTGTCGCGTACCTGTTCAGCGTGCCACAGGCGGACGGCAGCGGCCCTGGTCAGAAGGGGTCGCTGGGGTCGGAAGGGGCGCATTCGGCCGCCAGGTCGTCCGCCAGCGCGGCGATCCGGTCCCGCCCCTCGACCCGCTCGACCCACATGTGCGGCAGCCCGACGTCGCCGTGCCGGGCGCCGAGGATGTTGCCGCGCACCCGGGAGCGGTGGACCGCCTGGGCCTCCAGGGGCGACTTCCATGGCTCGTTCATGCGGCCCTCCTCGACTACGGTCGTCGGCATGACCATTCTCCCGTCCGCGCACACCACGCCCGCCGCCGCCCCCGCCGGTCAGGGTGTCGGTGCGCTGCTGCGGGCCTGGCGCGAGCAGCGGCGGGTCAGCCAGCTGGAGCTGGCGCTGCAGGCCGGCTCCTCCGCCCGGCACATCAGCTTCATCGAGACGGGCCGCTCCCGGCCCAGCGAGGAGATGGTGCTGCGGCTGGCCGAGCATCTGGAGGTCCCGGTGCGGGAGCGCAACGCCCTGCTGCTGGCGGCCGGTTACGCCCCGCGCTACCCGCACACGCCCCTGGACGACCCGGCGCTCGCCGCCCTGCGTGAGGGCATGGAGCGGCTGATCCAGGGCTACGAGCCGTATCCGGCGCTGGTGGTGGACGCCACGTACAACGTGGTGGCCGCCAACCGGGGCATCACCATGCTGCTGGACGGCCTCCCCGAGGCCCTGCTGACGCAGCCGCTGAACGCGATGCGGCTGACGCTGCACCCCGAGGGACTGGCGCCGCGCATCCGCAACTTCCGTGAGTGGCGCGGCCATCTGCTCGTCCAGATGGAGCGGCAGATCGCCCTGCAGCGCTCCGCACCGCTGCGGGAGCTGTACGAGGAGGTGGCCGCGTATCCGGTGCCCGAGTCGGCGACGGACGCCGAACCGGCCGAGCCGGTCCCGTACTTCGCGCTGCCGATGCAGATCGAGCACGCGGGCCGGACGCTGTCCTTCATCTCGTCGATCTCCACGTTCAACACGCCCCTGGACGTGACCGTCGCCGAGCTGGCCATCGAGACGCTGCTCCCGGCCGACCCGGCGACGGTCAAGTACCTTCAGTCACTGCTTCCCTGACGCGCCCTCAGCGCGAGGTGCTGCAGCGCCGCGAACCCGGCCACGGTGAGCGCCTGGAGCACCGTCCAGACCGCGCCCGCCGTGCTCGGCGTGAGCCAGAGGGCCAGGGCGAGGAAACTCAGCACCGTCCAGGCCAGGTTGGTCTCGATCACCGCCCGCACGGGGAGCGCCGGCGGCCGCTGCCGGGCGGCGAGCAGTCCGACGGCGGCCGCGTACGCCGTGAGGAACACGCCGAGGACCAGCAGGAGTCCGGAGGCGACGCCGAGGAAGTCGCCGAGCGGACCGGACGCGACGAGGTAGGCGACGCCGTTCGCCCCGGTGACCACCGCGTCCAGGGCAAGGAAGCGACGCAGCACGGTCTGCGGCTCGGTGGTGCGGGCGAGAGCGGCGAGCTGGGTTGCGGACATGGCGGAATCACCCTCCGTCGAGGTCGAGTTGCACCTGGGGCCCGGGTTCCGGACCGGAGTGCGCCGGCCCGGAACCCGGTACGACCACGATGGCGCGCGGGGAGGGACCGGTCGATTACTCCCGAGGTAATGACGGGCGCCGGTGCCTGCCGCACCGCCGCCCCTGTCAGACCGGAAGCGGAACATGGCAGACTGCACGCAGACTTTCGGCGCGTAGGGGAGGCGTGGCGTGAGTGAGCGGCGGCCCGCGCCCACCGTCGGCCAGGTGGTGCTCGGAAGACGGCTGCAGGAGCTCCGGGAGGCAGCCGGCCTCAAGCGCGAGGAGGCCGCCCGTGTGCTGCGCGTGGCCCCGGCGACCGTACGGCGCATGGAGATGGCCGAGGTCGCGCTCAGGATCGCGTATCTGCAGATCCTGCTGCCCGCCTACGGTGTCCCCGAGGACGAGGTGGCCGCGTTCGTCGCGCTGGCCGAGGAGGCGAACCGGCCGGGCTGGTGGCAGCGGTTCCACGATGTGCTGCCGGACTGGTTCAGCCTGTTCGTCAGCCTGGAGGGCGCCGCCGGGATGATCCGCTCCTACGAGCCGCACTTCGTGCCGGGGCTGCTGCAGACCGAGGACTACGCACGTGCCGTGCTGGAGGCAGGGACGATCGGGCAGGCGGACGGACCGCAGACGATCGAACGGCATGTGTCGCTGCGGATGGCCCGGCAGGAGCTGCTGTGCCGCACGGACCCGCCGCACCTGTGGGTGATCATGGACGAAACGGTCCTGCGGCGACCGGTGAGCACCCGCCCCGGGGTCATGCGCGCCCAGCTGGACCGGCTGCTGGAGGCCGCCGAGAGCGACCGGGTCACCCTGCAGGTCGCGGAGTTCGGCAAGGGCCCGCATCCGGGGACGTACGCGCCCTTCTCGCTGTTCCGCTTCACCGAGCCGGAACTGCCGGACCTGGTGTTCACCGAGTACCTCACCGGCGCGCTCTACCTCGACTCCCGCAGTGAGGTCTCCGCGCACCTGGAGGTGCTGGACCACATGACGGCGCACGCCGCGTCGGCACAGCGCACCAAGAAGATCCTCCAGGAGCGCCGCGGGGACTTCTAGCGCCCCCGGCCCCCTGTCCCGTACCGAAGACTCGCCCCCGTACCGGAACCCGAGGAGACCACACCGCATGACCGGATCCGACGCCGCGCCCACCCGCATCGACACCAGCCGGCCGCATCCGGCCCGGGTGTACGACTGGTGGCTGGGCGGCAAGGACAACTACCCGGTGGACGAGGAGCTGGCCCGGAAGATCCTCGCCGCGGACGAGACGGTGCTGCGCGGGGCGCGCGCCAACCGGCGTTTCATGCACCGGGCGGTGCGCACCGCCGCCGAGGCCGGGATCCGTCAGTTCCTGGACATCGGCACCGGCATCCCCACCGAGCCGAACCTGCACCAGGTGGCCCAGGGCGTCGCGCCGGAGTCCCGGGTCGTGTACGCCGACAACGACCCGATCGTGCTGCGGCACGCTCAGGCGCTGCTGCACGGCTCCGCCGAGGGCGCCACGCGCTATGTGCACGCCGACGTCCGCGACCTGGACGGCGTGCTGCGGAAGGCGGGCGAGACGCTGGACTTCGACCGGCCGGTCGCGCTGTCGCTGGTCGCGCTCACCCACTACCTGAGCGACGACCCCGACGGTGACGACGTGTACGGGCTGCTCGCGCAGTACGTCGCCGCCCTCGCCCCCGGCAGCCACCTGATCCTGTCCCAGGTCACCCCTGACCTCAGCCCGAAGGCCATCGGGAAGGCGGCCGACCACTTCCGGCGCAGCGGCACCCCGTTCTTCCCCCGCTCGCTCGCGGAGTTCGCCCGCTTCTTCGACGGGCTGGAACTGCTCGGCCCCGGAGTCATCCCCGTCCACGGGTGGCGCCCGGAGGCGGATGACGTGGCCTCCCAGGCCGAGGGCATCGTGCCGGTGTACGCGGGCGTCGCCCGCAAGCCCTGACGGTGCGGGGTCTCAGGCCGCCGGGCCCTTGGAGTCCTTCTCGTCGTCCACGATCTCCGCGTCGACCACTCCTTCCTCGTCCTGGGGTGCGGTGTGCGGCTCGCTCGGCTCCGTCGGGGTCTGCTGGGCCTGCGCGTACATGGCCTGGCCCATCTTCTGGCTCACGGTGGCGAGTTTCTCGACGCCGGTGCGCAGCTCGTTGGTCTCGGCGTTGCGCTCGAGCAGCTGCTTGAGCTCGGTGACGGCCGACTCCACCTCCGACCTGGTGTCGGCCGGCACCCGTTCCTCGTTCTCGCGGAGGAACTTCTCGGTCTGGTAGACGAGCTGCTCGGCCTGGTTGCGGGTCTCGGCGGCCTCCCGGCGCCTGCGGTCCTCCTCGGCGTACTGCTCGGCCTCCCGCATCATGCGGTCGATGTCGTCCTTGGGCAGCGCCGAGCCGCCGGTGACGGTCATCTTCTGCTCGCGGCCGGTCGCCAGGTCCTTCGCGGAGACATGCATGATCCCGTTGGCGTCGATGTCGAAGGCGACCTCGATCTGCGGGACGCCGCGCGGGGCGGGCGGCAGGCCGGTGAGGTCGAAGGTGCCGAGCTTCTTGTTGTACGCGGCGATCTCGCGTTCGCCCTGGTAGACCTGGATGCCGACCGAGGGCTGGTTGTCGGTGGCGGTGGTGAAGATCTCCGAACGCCGGGTCGGGATCGTGGTGTTGCGCTCGATCAGCTTCGTCATGATGCCGCCCTTGGTCTCGATGCCCAGGGACAGCGGGGTGACGTCGAGGAGCAGCACGTCCTTGACGTCGCCGCGGAGGACGCCGGCCTGGAGGGTGGCGCCGATGGCCACGACCTCGTCGGGGTTGACGCCCTTGTGCGGGTCCTTGCCGGTGAGCTGTTTGACCAGCTCGGTGACGGCGGGCATGCGGGTGGAGCCGCCGACCAGGATGACGTGGTCGACCGCGGCGAGCTTGATGCCGGCGTCCTTGACCGCCTGGTGGAAGGGGGTCTTGCAGCGGTCGAGGAGGTCGGCGGTGAGCTCCTGGAACTGGGCCCGGGTGAGCTTCTCCTCCAGGTGGAGCGGGCCCTCCGCGGAGGCGGTGATGTACGGCAGGTTGATCGACGTCTCCGAGGAGCTGGACAGTTCGATCTTGGCCTTCTCGGCGCCCTCGCGGAGCCGCTGGAGGGCCATCTTGTCGTTGGACAGGTCGATGCCGTACTGCCCCTTGAAGCGTTTGACGAGGTGTTCGACGATCCGCTGGTCCCAGTCGTCGCCGCCGAGGTGGGTGTCGCCGTTGGTGGCCTTGACCTCGATCACGCCGTCGCCGATCTCCAGCAGGGAGACGTCGAAGGTGCCGCCGCCGAGGTCGAAGACGAGGACGGTCTGCTCCTCGCCGCGGTCGAGGCCGTAGGCGAGGGCGGCGGCGGTCGGCTCGTTGATGATCCGCAGCACCTTCAGGCCCGCGATCTCTCCGGCCTCCTTGGTGGCCTGCCGCTGGGCGTCGTCGAAGTAGGCGGGCACGGTGATCACGGCGTCGGTGACGTCCTCGCCGAGATAGGCCTCGGCGTCCCGCTTCAGCTTCTGCAGGACTCGCGCCGACAGCTCCTGGGCGCGGTAGCGGGTGCCGTCCACGGAGCCCTGTTCCGGGAACCGCCAGTTCGCATCGCCCATGTGGCGCTTGACGGAGCGCGCGGTGCGCTCGACGTTCGTCACGGCCTGCCGTTTGGCGACCTCGCCCACGAGCACCTCGCCGTTCTTGGCGAAGGCCACGACCGACGGTGTGGTCCTGGCCCCTTCCGCATTGGCGACGACGGTGGGTTCGCCGCCCTCCAGGACGGCCACCACCGAGTTCGTGGTTCCGAGATCGATACCGACCGCGCGTGCCATCGTTGTCCCCTTCCGCCAGGGAGCCTCTCGATGTCCAGCACAAAACTTGAGTGGGCTCTTGTCAATGGGGCCTCTTGGTCATTCAGGCACATACCCGGGCAGGGGCCGGTCAGTCGGCGCGGGGCTTCCCGGCCGGTGCAACCGGCTCCGCGGCGCGCGCCCCGTCGCGCAGGGCCACGGCGCGCCGCGGCCGGTCGGTGATCAGTACGTCCACCCGCTCATCGGTCAGGAAGGTCCGCAGTCCGGCGTCGTCGTTGACCGTCCAGACCATGCTGAACAGACGGTGCCGGGCAGCCTCGCGCAGCACGTTGGCGCGGGCGAGCCGCTGGTGCACGGCGACCCCGTCCGCTCCGCAGGCCCGCACCCGCCGCAGGGGGAACAGTTCGCTCGCCCGGGTCGCCGCCAGCCGCCCCGCGGCCACCTGCTTGCGGCCACGCCCCAGCGACAGGGCCGTCCGCACCCGGGGGAACGCGTGCTTGATCGCGGCGATGGAACGGTCCTCCAGCGTGGTGGCCACGAACCCGTCCGTGCCGAGCAGGGCGATCGCCCGGTCGATCAGCTCGCGCTCATGGCCGGTCTCCTTCAGGTCCAGGTGCCCGACGAGCCGGCCGGCGATCAGCTCCATGACGTCGTCCACGACGGGCACGGGGTAGCCGGCGCGTTCGCTCAGCTCGGCGTGGGTGATCAGGGACAGCAGCGGTCCGCCCTGCCGCACGCGGGAATCGTGGTGGACGACGAAGACACCGTCGGCGGTGCGCCGGATGTCGAACTCGACGTACTCCGCGCCCGACCGCAGCGCGTCCTCGTAGGCCTCCCAGGTGGCGGCGCCGAACTGTTCGGAGCCGCCCCGGTGGGCCGAGACGGCGGGGCGTGGCGTCATGGGTCAACTCCCGGACGACGAGCGGGGCACGGGCCGCCCCCTGAGGGACGGCCCGTGCCGGAAGTGCGGCTCAGGCGAGCTTCGCGGTGAGGGTGATGGTAGTGCCCGTCAGGGCCTGGCTGACCGGGCAGTTGGCCTTGGCGTCCTCGGCGGCGGCGACGAACGCGTCGTTGTCCAGGCCGGGGACCGTGCCCTCGACGGTGAGGTGGATACCGGTGATGCCCTCACCGGGCTGGAAGGTCACGTCGGCCGAGGTGACGAGCTTGGTGGGCGGGGTCCCGGCGCCGGTCAGGCCGTGCGACAGGGCCATGGAGAAGCAGCTGGAGTGGGCGGCGGCGATCAGCTCCTCGGGGCTGGTCTTGCCGTTCGCCTTCTCGGCGCGCGACGGCCACGACACCGGCTGCTGGCCGATGCCGGAGGAGTCGAAGGTGACGACGCCGTTGCCCTCGAGCAGGTTGCCTTCCCAGACGGTGTGTGCGGAGCGCGTGGTTGCCACGGTTCTTCCTTTCACATGCTTGTGATGTGACCCCGTCTCCGGGGTTCTCGGGCACATCCGATCACATTCCGGCTCACCGTACGCGGAACACAGGCCCGCGGGGAGTGAACGGCAGGCGGGCGCCCTGGGGAACGAGGTAGGCGTGCTCGCGGCGCACCCGCAGCACATCGCACCAGCCGTCCGTGATCACCAGGACCGGCGCGGCCGGCGGGAAGTCGTCCGCGCGGTGCAGCAGATCGATCCCGGGCTGCAGGACCGTACCGCCGCGGCCGTGCACCCGCACCTTCCCCGCGATGTCGGTGACCGGAAGGTAGCCCGCGTCGTGCGGGGCCGCGTCGCAGAACACGACGCGGGCGGCCGGCACGTCCCGGGCCTCGGCGTACGAGGCGATCGCGCCCAGCGCCTTGCCGAGCAGCGTGCGGTCCATCGAACCGGAGGTGTCCAGGACGACGCCGAAGGTGCAGCGGGCGATCTCCTCGGGCGGGAAGTACCGGCCGGCCCGGGGAATGTCCGGGGTGGACGCCTGGCGGCGCGAGGGACGGGCGTACGACCGTACGGGCTCGGGGCGGGGCACGAACTCGTCGAACCAGCGGGCCAGCCGAGCGTCCCAGGGCAGCGGCGGCTGGCTGAGCGCGCGGATCTCCTCGACCAGGCCGCCGGGCAGGAAGCCGCGCTCCTGCTGCTGGTGCAGGTCGAGGCCCTGGCAGAGGCCGCGGCGGTAGAACTCGTCCAGGTCCACGTAGTCGCGCGGGCTGCCGAGCGGTCCGCCGAGGATGTCGCCCACGCCCTTGCCGCGCAGGGTCGACAGCCGGCGCATCCGGCGCAGGTCGCCCGCGATCCGGTCGTACACCTCCTCCGCCGACAGGCCCTTCAGGTCCGGGTCGTGCAGCAGCCCCTCCGGCATGGTGCCGATCTGCATCTCGCACAGCCAGCCGTTGATGACGTAGTCGGCGGCGATGTTGAACAGGTACGGGTCGCGGGTGCCGCAGCGGTCGCCGTGCCGCAGGACGGCGTGCAGCATCTCGTGGGCGAGGACGAACCGCCACTCCTCGTCCTCGAACTGCCTGAGCGGGTTGACGTAGATCTCGCCGGCCTCGGCGTTCACGGCGGCGATCGAGATGCCGTGGGCGCGGGCCAGTTCGGCGTCGGCGACCAGTTGGATGCCGGCGGCGATGCCGCCGAGCAGCGGATAGGAGGAGACGAACCAGCTCAGCGCCTTCTCCCAGGGGCGCTGCGGGGCGAGCTCGCCGTCCATGGTGTCGCGGCGGCCGCCCGCCAGGTCCAGGGCCGCGGACATGGTGCGGGTCAGGGCGTCCGCGAACGCGAGCTGCCAGTCCGGGGGCTGCCCGAACCAGGTCCCCCAGTCGACGAGCAGCTGGTCGGCCTCCCCGCCCGCGGTGCCGCAGCGCTCGTACACGGCCGGGATGCCGGCCCGCCGCCAGCGCGCGGCGAGCTGCTCCTCGTCCCCGTCGGGATAGGAGGCGGGCAGGTCCTCGGGCGTCCGGCCGACCGGGAAGGTGAGGAGGAAGCGGTTGACGACGACACAGCGGGCGGCGAGGTCGTAGCGGTCGGGCTGCTCGCGCACCCCCTTCGCCGCCGGGACATGGCCGAAGCCGAGGTGGATGACGGCGTGCGCGATCGCCCAGGCCCAGTCGCGGCCGTCGGCGAGGCGGTCGGGGTGGGAGTGCAGGACGCCGTCGGAGTCGACGCGGACGAGACCGTCCTCGGGCGCCAGTGTGCAGTCCTCGCGCCGGCAGGTGTTGAAGTCGACGGCCTTCAGGGCGGGGTTGGCGAGGACCAGCCGCATGCCCTCCGCGAACGCCTCCCCCGCCACGTCCCGCTTCTTCTGCCCCTTCGCGCGGATACGGCTCATCGTCGCGCCTCCACCAGCCGCGGCATGTCCCGGGCGGCCTCGATGAGGAACCAGGCGGGCAGGACGGGGTTGCCGTCGGCGTCGGAGGCGATGACGCTCTGGGCGACCTCGACGGATATCTCGGCGAGCTGCACGAGCAGGGATTTGGCGCGGTACGCGGTCTCCCGTCCGTTCGCCGACATGTGCTCCTTGCTCGTCGGCAGTTCCTTGACGAGACGCCCCCGGAACGACTCGGCGAGGTAGTACAGCAGGTCCCGGTCCTCCAGGCGGTGCGGCCAGCGCGCGTCGCCCTTGATGATCGCCTCGATGCCGTACCGGCTGCGCACGATCTTGACGTAGCCGCAGAAGGCGGTCGCGTGCGCGGGCGTCAGCGTGCCGTGCGCGATGACCTTCAGGGTCTCCTCGTCGAGCCCCGCACCGAAGGAGTGCAGCGCGTCGGAGAGCATGTGCCAGGAGCGGGGCGTGGAGAACGGCTCCTCGGTCTTCGGCGGCTTGGACCACAGGTGGTCGGGCCGGTCGGTGAGGTGGTCCAGGATCCACGGGTGGATGCCGTTGTTCGCGGCCCAGGTCAGCCAGTCCTTCGGCGAGGCCTCCAGGTGCACGTGGGTGAGGCGGTTGACGAGGGCGGAGGCGATCGGGCGGGCGAGCGCGTTGTCGGTGGCGCGGTTTCCGGCGCCGATGACGATGGAGCCCTTCGGCAGTTCGTAGCTGCCGATCCGGCGGTCCAGGATCAGCGAGTAGAACGCCTTCTGCACATCCGGGGTCGCCGCGTTCAGCTCGTCCAGGAACAGGCAGTACGGCTCGTCACGGGCGATCGCCTCCGGCGGGCAGAACACCGAGCGCCCGTCGCGGATCTGCGGCACGCCGATCAGGTCCTCCGGGGCGAGCTGCGTACCCAGCAGGCTCACGCACTCCAGGCCCAGGGACTCGGCGAACTCCCTGACCAGGGAGGACTTTCCGATACCGGGGGCGCCCCAGAGGAAGACCGGCCGCACGGTCGCAAGACCCAGGAGCAGTTCCGGTATACGGGCGGGAGTGACGGTGACAGCAGCCTGCAACGCAGGAACTCCTTGCGGATGTTGAAAAAGACGGAATGCGATCAGTGTGTGGGTACGCGCCCGAAGGCGCAGCCGATTTTCAGGCGGCCCGCTCCTCCGACTCCACCTCGATCGGCACCTGCGGGCCGGCCGTCTCGCCCAGCCAGCGGCTCAGGACGCGGTGGACGTGCTCGGCGCCGACGAGTTCCTCCCCGTCGTCGACCGGCGCGGAGAAGGCGTACGGCGACAGCAGGAACGGCTTGGCCTGGGCGCCGCCGAGGCCGCCGTGTGAGCCGATCTGCTCCTCGAAGGCGAGGACCTCGCCGTCGGCCTGGTCGTGGAAGGAGTTGACCATGATGTCGGCGGCGTGCGGGAAGGAGTGCGTCCGGCGGACGGCGTCGGCGGCGCCGGGTCCGAAGGGGGCGAGCGGCCCGGAGTGGTCGTCGTCCAGCCGGTCCACCGGGATCTCCGCGCCGTACGCCCCGAGCACGACCCCGCCGTGCTCCTCGCTGCGCACGAGCAGGAAGCCTATGCCGGGATGGTTGGCGAGGGTCGGCAGCAGCGCGGGGTGCCGGGCGTCGATCTCCTCCTTGGTCATCCGGTGGGGCACGTCCGGGAAGGAGACCAGGCCGAGGTTGCCGGAGGCCAGCACGATCGGCTCCGAGCGGCGCGCCGGGCGGCGCTGCTCGTGCTCCTCCTCGACGGGCCGGTGCAGCGCCGCCCGCACGGCCGCGCGCGCCTCCGCGCCGCTGCGGGTGCGCCCCGCCCTGCGCGGCACGGGCAGCCCGCAGCCGGCCCGTACCAGGTCGCCGAGGGTGAGGCCGTAGCGGGAGCGGAAGGTCTCGCCGGGGCTCTGGCCGTGGTCGGACAGGACGACGATCCGGTACGGGCGCGGCGCGTGCTCGGCGACCTTCTCGATCAATGCGAGTGCCCGGTCCAGGCGGGCGAGCACCTTCTCGGCGTCCCGGCTCATCGGCCCGGAGTGGTGCGCCACCTCGTCGTACGCCACCAGGTCGGCGTAGACGGCGGTGCGGCCGGCGAGCATGTCGCCCATCACCGCGGCGACGACGACGTCCCGTTCGACGACGGTCGCGAAGGCACGGACGAACGGGTAGAGGCCGCCGCGGGCGACCCGGGGGCGGACCTTGCGCAGCCGGGCCCGGGTGGACTGGCCGATCTCGCGACCGACCTCGGCGATGAACGACAGGGCGGTGCGGACGGCGTTCGCCGGGTCGGAGAAGTAGGCGAAGTAGCCCGCCCGGGAGCGGGTCTCCCGGCTGCGCCGCCGGGCGGCGATGGACAGCACGAGGGCCTGCTGATCGGCGCCGCCGCTGAAGAGGTTGCCGCGGCTGGCGCCGTCGGCGGAGAGCAGTCCTCCGTCACCGGTGCGCTCGACCGCGCGGCGCTGGAGTTCTGCGGCGCTGGCCGGCCGGTTGCTGACCATCACCTCCTGGCGGTCCTTCTCGTACCAGCGGAACGCGGGGATGTCGAAGTTGCTGCCGTGCAGGATGCCGAGCTGGCTGGCGCCGGTCTGGCTGGACCAGTCGGTGCGCCACGGGGTGAGCCGGTGGGTGGGTTCGGTCTCGGCGGCGCCGCCCGAGCCGTTGCCGAGCCAGTGGGCGACGGTCGGCATCAGCCCCTTGTCGACGGCGCTCGTCAGCACGTCGTGGCCGACGCCGTCGAACTGCACGAAGACGGTGCCGGGGCTGACCGGGCCGGGCGGCAGGGCGTGCGGGCGGCGGTCGGAGAGGCGGTAGAGCCGGCGCCGGTAGGCGTCGTCGTCGCGCACGGCGAGGGCACCGCCGGTGGCGGAGGCGACGGCGGACATCACGGCGGCCACCACGACCGCCGTCTCCGGGTCGACGGCGCCGCGCTCGGCGGGATCGAGGCGCAGCGCGACCAGCAGCAGCGCACCGTTGAGGAAGAACACCAGCAGTCCGAGGACGAGCGCGGGCACGAGCAGCAGCAGCCGCACCAGCAGTGGCCAGACCACCGCGGACAGCAGACCGAAGGCGCCGGCCGCCGACGCGGCGGTCACGGCGATGGTGGTGGCGCTGTCGCCGTCCGCGCTCTGCAGCTGGAAGTCGGGCAGGATCCCGGCGAGCACCAGCATCGTGACCGTGCTGACGGCCCACACCGCGACGCTCCGCCCGATCTGGCTGACGGCCCGCCGCCAACGCCCTCCACGCACGCCCCGCACACCTCACGTCCCGGCCCGCCGCCGGAGCGGGCCTGTGTCCAGATTGTCACAACGCCTGGCAGACCCCGTTCGTCCCCCAGGGCCGCACAATCCGTCAGCGCCCGTCGTACCCGGCCGTCGGCATCGACAGCCGTCGATGGACGCGGGCCTTCATCTGCGCGTCGTACGACGGTTCGGCGCGGCCCACCGTCTCGACCCGCACCCCGCGCCGCGCGCACTCCGCGGTGAACTCGTCGACGGACGACAGCGCGCTCTCCAGCACCCGGCGGCTGGGCGCCACGAACAGGTCGCATCCGGGCCGCACTCCGTCCCACAGGGCGCAGTGGTCGGGGCGCAGCCCACGGACCAGCAGCTGCCGGGCCACGACGTACCCCCGCTCGGCGGCCCAGCGCGCGCACATGGCGTGCTGGCTGCGGGAGTCCACCAGGAAGGGGTCCGCGTCCAGCTCCTGCAGCGGCGTCAGACTGGCGATGGCCGTGACCCGCAGTTCTCCCATGGCGTCCCCCTCACCTCAGGGTTTCGCCGCAGACCCTACTCCTGCCCGTAGGCTTCGGGGAGTCGCGCGAAGGAGGCAAAGAGGTGCCGGTGGAGGTCACGTGGTGGGGTCACGCCACCTGCACGGTCGCGGACTCGGGCGTACGTGTGCTCACCGACCCTCTGTTCGCCCGCCGGCTCGCGCATCTGCGTCGCCGCCGCGGTGCGCTGCCCCCGCCGGACGCCTGGCGCACCGACGTGGCACTGGTCTCCCATCTGCACGCCGACCACCTGCACGTGCCGTCGCTGGCGCGGCTCGCGCCCGGCACGCGCCTGGTCGTGCCCCGGGGCGCACCCCGGTCCGTGCCGGGTCTGCGCCGGCTCACCCATCTGCAGCTGACCGAGGTGGCCCCCGGCGACGAGACCCGGGTGGGCGGCCTCGTCGTACGGGCCGTGCCCGCGCAGCACGACGGACGGCGGCTGCCGGTGGGCCCGCACCGCTCCCCCGCCCTCGGCTACGTCATCGAGGGCGAGGCCCGGACCTACTTCGCCGGGGACACCGGGCTGTTCGAGGCGATGGCGAAGGAGGTCGGGCCGGTCGACGTGGCGCTGCTGCCGGTCGGCGGCTGGGGGCCGTACCTGGGGGACGGACATCTCGACGCGGGGCGGGCGGCCGAGGCGCTGGCCCGGCTGGCGCCGCGCAGTGCCGTGCCGGTGCACTACGGCACGTACTGGCCGATCGGCATGGACGCCGTACGCCCCCATGAGTTCCACGCGCCCGGCGACGACTTCGTGCGGCTCGCGGCCCAGCGTGCGCCGCAGGTCGCGGTGCACGCGCTCCGGCACGGCGAGAGCGTGCGCCCGGAGGTCGCGCGGTGAACTGGCTCGCGGCCTCCTCCACGGTGCCGCCGGAATCCACCCAGCAGGCGATCGGCTATCCGACGCTGTTCCTGCTGGTGCTGCTCGGTGCGCTAGTGCCGGTGGTGCCGACCGGGGCGCTGGTGAGTTCGGCGGCGGTGGTCGCCTTCCACCAGACGGCGCCGTTCTCGCTGGCGCTGGTGTTCGTGACGGCTTCGCTGGCCGCGTTCCTCGGTGATGCCACGCTGTACTGGCTGGGACGGCGCGGCATGGGGTCGAAGAACGGCTCGCGCTGGCTGGAGGCGATCCGGGCGCGGGCGCCGGAGGAACGGCTGGCCCAGGCCCAGGAGAAGCTCGCCGCGCACGGGGTGGCGGTGCTCGTGCTGTCCCGGCTGGTGCCGGCGGGCCGGCTGCCGGTGATGCTGGCCTGCCTGCTGGCGAAGTGGTCGATGCGGCGGTTCGCCCGCGGCAATCTGCCGGCCTGTCTGGCCTGGGCTGTGACGTATCAGCTGATCGGGATTCTCGGTGGGTCGTTGTTTCCGGAGCCGTGGGAGGGCGTGGTCGCGGCGGTGGCGCTGACGCTGGTCATCAGTGCGGTGCCGAGTGGCTGGCGCCGGCTGCGGAAGGCTGGCGCCTGAGAACTCGGGGGGCAATGCCGTACGGCGGCTGCGGGTCGTTCGTGGCTGGTCGCGCCCACGCGGCGGAGCCGCATGTCGACTCGGCCCCGCGCCCCTTACCGGCATGTCCTCGCGCCTCTCATTGGGCGCCGTCCAGCACCCCTGACCCACCAACCGGCAAGTCCCACAGGTCCTCCCGGGCCAAGCCCGCCTTCTCCCACGCCGCACGCACGCGCGTCAGCGGTTCCAGGACCGGCTCCGCCGACAGCACGAACGTGGCCCAGTGCATGGGGGCCATGCGCTGTGCGCCGAGGTCCTGTACCGCCCGTACCGCCTCCTCCGGGTCGCAGTGGACGTCGCTGAGCCACCAGCGGGGGTTGTACGCGCCGATCGGCATCAGGGCGAGGTCGATGCCCGGGTAGCGTCGGCCGATCCGGGTGAACCAGTGGCCGTAGCCGGTGTCGCCGGCGAAGTAGAGGCGGCGGCCGTCGGGGGCGGTCAGTACCCAGCCGCCCCACAGGCTGTGGCAGGCGTCCGTCAGGGTCCGCTTGGACCAGTGGTGGGCGGGCACGAAGTCGAAGCGGATGCCGTCCAGTTCGGCCGCCTCCCACCAGTCCAGCTCGGTGACGCAGGTGAACCGGCGGCGGTGGAACCAGCGGCCGAGCCCGGCCGGTGCGAACACGGGGGTGTCGCGCGGGAGTCGGCGCAGGGTGGGGGCGTCCAGGTGGTCGTAGTGGTTGTGGCTGATGACGACCGCGTCGACGCGCGGCAGCTCGTCCCAGTCGACCCCGACGGGTGTGATACGGGCGGGAGTGCCGAGGATGCGGCGGGACCACACCGGGTCGGTCAGCACGGTGAGCCCGCCGATGCGCAGGACCCAACTGGCGTGTCCCGCCCAGGTGACGGCGACGGTGCGGGCGTCCACGCGGGGCAGCGGGGCGGGTTCGAAGGGCAGGCGGGGGATGTCGGCGAGGCCCTCGCGGCCGGGGCGTACGGCGCCTTCGCGGGCGAACCGGGCGAGGGCCTTGATGCCGGGCAGCGGGGCGGTCAGCCGGTCGTGGAAGGTTCGCGGCCAGACCCGCCGCTCGGCGAGCGGACGGGGTTCGGCGAGCGGTGGAACAGAGGGCGCGAAGGGTGATGTGGCCGCCGGATCGTCGGATTCCTGGGTGCTCGTGGTCGACTCGGACTTCTGCGTCATCGAGGAGGCTCCCGTCGCTGAGCGTCGTCGCGGAGATCGTCGAAGACCGACCTCAAGCCGATCAACGCGCGTCGCACGTGTGGCAGTTCCAACGGCTCGGGTGAATCGAGGCATTCCGCGCGCTCGGCGTCCGTGCCGCCCAGCAGCGGGCCGGTGGACAGCCGGACGCGCAGCGCGCCGAGCTCGTCGCCGAAGCGGTGGCCACCCGGAGCGGGCATGCCGAGCCGGGCGGTGAGGAAGTCCTCCAGTTCCTGCGCGTCGCCCACACCGTGCGGGGCGAGCGCGGACCGCAACGGGCCCAGATCGACGTAGAGATGACGGCCCGCCTGCGGTGGCCGGGCGAGGGCGCCCGCCGCGACGACGGTGTGGTGCGCGGCCTGCGCCACGCGCGCGTGCAGGCGTACGACGGCGGCCGCCCGGGCGCTGACCGGCTCGGGCTCGCCCAGGGCGTACCCGGCCGCGGCGGCGACCGGGCCCGCGATCCGTGCGTCGAGTGCGGTCAGCACATCCAGTACGCGCGCGTGCAGCTCCTCCCCGGACTCGCCCGCGGGGAAGCGGGCGACGGCGGCGGGCCAGCCCGGCGGCAACAGCGCACCGGCCAGGTCACTGACGACGGTGACCCGGTCGGGCAGCATCTCGGCGGGACTGAACAGCACGGTGTCGTGCCGCGCGTGCAGCGTGTCGCGCCAGGTCTCGTCGCTGACCAGGTGCAGTCCCTCACCGGCCGCGGCCTCGAGGGTCTCGTGCAGCACCTCCGGCGGTGCCACCGTCGCCGTCGGGTCGTCGGCGACGGACAGCACCAGCAGCCGCGGATCGCCGCCCTCGGCGCGCACCCGGCGCACGGTCTCCAGCAGGGCGTAAGGATCGGGCACCCCGCCGCACTCGGCCGGCGTCGCCACGTGGAAGGCGGGTCTGCCCAGCAGGCGTGCGTACGGCGCCCACCACGCGGCGCAGGGCCGGGGCACCAGGACGTCGCCGCCGATCGCGGCGGTCAGCGCGAGCAGCAGGGTGGGTGCGCCGGGAGCGGCCACGGCATGCTCGGGGGCGACGGCCAGTCCACGCCGCTCCCAGTAGCCGCACGCCGCGTCCAGAAGGGCGGATCCGCCGCCGACCGGCTCGCTCCCGGCCCGGCCCGCGGCCGCGGCGAGCACGGCGGACAGCTCCGGCAGCACGGGCAGCCCGTCGTCGGGGAGGGGCGGCCCGTAGCGGACGGGTCCGTGGCCTTCCGGGTCCGTCCGCCGCATGCGTACCTCCCGTGCCGGTCGTCTCTCGCGCT
This sequence comes from Streptomyces sp. NPDC059866, assembly GCF_042731325.1. Taxonomy (NCBI): domain Bacteria; kingdom Bacillati; phylum Actinomycetota; class Actinomycetes; order Kitasatosporales; family Streptomycetaceae; genus Streptomyces; species Streptomyces sp. NPDC059866. The sequence goes on from NZ_JBHWJT010000002.1 coordinate 282,558, forward strand.
CTGCGTACCCAGCCCGCCCCGGTCTCAGGCGTCCGCCGACGAGTCCCTGCGCCACAGTCGGTACACGGCCGCGCCGAGCGCCCCCGCGATCAGCAGGCCGCCGGTCACGAGCGCGGGCACGGACACGCCGAAGTCCCCTCCCTCGCCGGCCTTCACCCCGTGCTGGATCACCGGCGGCTTACAGGATTCGCGGGGCACGGTGCAGCGCGGGCCGATGCCGCCGTCCTCCGGACGGGCCACGATGAACGTCGTCTTGAACGGTTTGCCCTTCGCACCGGGCGCCGCCGGACAGGTGCCCTCGACGGTCCAGGAGGATTCCGTTCCAGCGGCGGGCGGGGCGGCGGCGGGCGGGGGTGCCGATCCAGCGGCGGGAGGGGCAGCCGGATCGGCGGGGGGCGGAGCAGCCGGATCGGCGGCGGGAGGGGCAGCCGAACCAGCGGGGGGCGGAGCAGCCGGATCGGCGGCGGGCGGAGCAGCCGAACCGGCAGGGGGCGGAGCAGCCGAACCAGCGGGGGGCGGAGCAGCCGGATCGGCGGCGGGCGGAGCAGCCGAACCAGCAGGGGGCGGAGCAGCCGAACCAGCAGGGGGCGGGAGGGCCGCGAGGCTCGCGGCGGGCGGGATGCGGGCGGTCCCCCGGTACGCGGGCCCGGACAGTGCGTTGTCGTTGCCGGGCACCAGGTTCAGCTTCAGGGTCCCCCCGGGGAACGCCTTGGACTTCGCCACCACAGTGGCGGGCGCCTTCCCTCCGAAGGGATCGCAGGACACGGAGACGGTGACGCTGCCGCCCGGTCGGCTGGCGGCGGGTCTGACCTCCGCAGCCGGATCCGCCGAGGCGACGGGAACGGCACTGGCCAGCACAGCCCCGGCCAGAACGGCGACGGACAGGACACGGGCACTGCTTGGGCGCATGGGACGGACTCCTTGGACCGATCGGACCGACGGCGACGGGGGCACGAGGGCCGCGCCCCACAGCCATCACAGCCCTCCCGTCAAAGGGGACGCGCGCGGCGGGACCCCATTGGCGGGACGTCAACGCTCGTGTGGGTGATCCGCCCCGGCCCGGCCGGCAAGCACCCGGCAGGTTTTCCACAGGGGCGGGGGGTGACTCGTAGGGATGCCGACAAACCTGCCGACAACCCCTTACGCGACTCACTTCCTACGTCCGGAAGGACGCCTCACATGAGCACGAAGGTCTCCGACCACGTCCTGCAGCGGCTGCGCGAGTGGGGTGTGGAGCACGTCTTCGGCTACCCCGGCGACGGGATCAACGGACTGCTCGCCGCCTGGGGCCGCGCCGACGACCGGCCGCGGTTCATCCAGTCCCGGCACGAGGAGATGTCCGCGTTCCAGGCGGTCGGCTACGCCAAGTTCGGCGGCCGTCTCGGAGTGTGCGCGGCGACCTCGGGGCCGGGCGCGATCCACCTGCTCAACGGGCTGTACGACGCCAAGCTGGACCATGTTCCGGTACTGGCGATCGTCGGCCAGACGCACCGCAGCGCGATGGGCGGCTCGTATCAGCAGGAGGTGGACCTGCACGCGCTGTTCAAGGACGTCGCCTCCGACTTCCTGGAGACGGTGACGGTTCCGGAGCAGCTGCCGAACGTGCTGGACCGGGCCATCCGCACCGCGTACGCCCGGCGCTCCCCCACCGCGGTCATCATCCCCGGCGACGTGCAGGAGCTCGACTACTCGCCGCCCACCCACGAGTTCAAGATGGTGCCCTCCAGCCTGGACCGCAGCGCATGGACGGCGATTCCCTCGGAGGAGTCCCTGCGCCGGGCCGCGGACGTCCTCAACGCGGGTGACAAGGTCGCGATCCTGGTCGGCCAGGGCGCGGCGGGCGCGCAGGCGGAGGTGGAGCGGATCGCCGAGCTGCTCGGTGCGGGCGTCGCCAAGGCGCTGCTCGGCAAGGACGTGCTCAGCGACGAACTGCCGTACGTCACCGGCTCGATCGGTCTGCTGGGCACCCGTCCGTCGTACGAGCTGATGCGGGACTGCGACACGCTGCTGACCATCGGCTCCTCGTTCCCGTACACCCAGTTCATGCCGGAGTTCGGCAAGGCCCGCGGGGTGCAGATCGACATCGATCCGCACATGGTCGGGATGCGCTATCCGTACGAGGTGAATCTCGTCGGCGACGCCAGGGAGACCCTCCAGCGGCTCATCCCGCTGCTGGACGGCGAGCGCGGGCGCGAGTGGTTCGACACGGTGTGCGCGAACGTGACGCACTGGCGTGAGGTGATGGAGCGCCGGGCGGGGCTGTCGGCCGATCCGATCAACCCGGAGTACGTGGCCAGCGCCCTGGACCCGCTGCTGCCGGCCGACGCGATCATCACGTCCGACTCGGGGTCGGCCGCGAACTGGTACGCCCGGCATCTGACGATGCGGCCCGGCATGCGCTCCTCGCTCTCCGGGACGCTGGCGACGATGGGCTGCGGGGTGCCGTACGCGATCGGCGCGAAGTTCGCCCACCCCGACCGGCCCGCGATCGCGCTGGTCGGGGACGGGGCGATGCAGATGAACGGGCTCGCCGAGCTGATCACGGCGGCGAAGTACTGCGGCCGCTGGCAGGATCCGCGGCTGGTGGTCGGCGTCTGGAACAACCACGACCTGAACCAGGTGACGTGGGAGATGCGGGCCATGGAGGGCGCACCGTCCTTCCTGCCCTCGCAGGAGATCCCGGACGTGCAGTACGCCGCCTTCGCCCGCTCCCTGGGCCTGACCGGCGTGCGCGTGGAGAAGCCGGGGGACGTCGAGGCGGGCTGGCGGGCCGGTCTGGAGGCCGACGGTCCCGCGGTGATCGAGTTCCTCACGGACCCGGCGGTGCCGCCGATCCCGCCGCACGCGACATGGGAGCAGATGGAGGCGACGGCCGCGTCGATCCTGAAGGGCGACGCAGACCGCGGCTCCATGATCAAGCAGGGCTTCAAGGCGAAGGTGCAGGAGTTCCTGCCGGGCCGGCAGAAGAAGTAGGCGGTTGTGCGGCGCCGTGCCGGTGTCACCGCCCGCCCTCCGGGTACGCGGTGCGCACCCCCGAATATCTGGAGCACAACATGCAGCGAGGCAGTGACCGGCTGAGCGTCCACCGGGACGAGGAGATGAAGCACGAACTGCAGGGGCTGCTCAGGTCGGGCCACCCCACCCGTACGGAGGAGTGGAACGATCCCGAGCCCGTGGCCGAGGACGATCCCCGGATCGCGGGCGGACCGGCCATGCCGGGCTCCCTTGCGGAGATCCGGCTGGAGCTGGGCCGCATTCTGGGCCGCAGCGCGTTTCCCGCGGGACCGGGCGAGCTGATGAACGCCCTGCGCCGCCGGAACGCGCCCGACGCCCTGATCGAGCCGCTGCGGCGACTGCCCCGTTCGGCGCGTTACGGCAACGTCCAGGAGCTGGCGGAGGCCCTGACGCGCGGTGAGTGACGTTGAGGAGGCGTGATGATGGCCGATTTCGTGCGGGAGGTGATGACGCCGGGTGTGGTCGCCGTCCGTCCGGACGCCTCGGTGGTGGAGGCGGCGCAGCTGATGCGTGCCCAGGACATCGGCGATGTGGTGGTGGCCGACGGACAGCAGGTGGTCGGCATGCTCACCGACCGTGACATCACGGTGCGTGCCGTGGCCGAGGGTCTCGATCCGCTGACCGTGAGCGCTCGGTCGGTGTGCACACCGCACCCGGTCGTGGTGTCACCGCAGGACCCGGTGTCGACGGCGGTGGCGCTGATGCGCGAGAAGGCTGTACGCAGGCTGCCGGTCGTCGAGAACGGCCTCCCCGTGGGGATGGTCAGCCTCGGGGACCTGGCGGTGGCGCAGGACCCGGACAGCGCGCTCGCCGACATCAGCCGGGCCGAACCGGACCACGGCCTCCAACCGTCCGCCCCCGACATCCGGGGACCGATGTGACGAAGGCACGGTGAACCGTCATGCGTATCGCGTTTCTGACCGCACCCGAGGGCGTCGAACAGGTCGAGCTGACCGACCCCTGGCAGGCGGCCGTCGAGGCCGGCCACGATCCCGTGCTCGTGTCGACGAAGCCGGGCGAGGTGCAGGCCTTCCATCACCTCGACAAGGCGGACACGTTCACCGTCGACGAGGTGGTGGGCGAGACGTCGGCCGGCTCCTTCGACGGCCTGGTGCTGCCGGGCGGCGTGGCCAACCCCGACTTCCTGCGGATGAACCCCAAGGCCGTGGCGTTCGTCCGGGACTTCTTCGAGCAGGGCCGGCCGGTCGCCGCGATCTGCCATGCGCCGTGGACGCTGGTCGAGGCGGACGTCGTACGGGGCCGGGTGCTGACCTCGTGGCCGAGCGTGCGGACCGACATCCGCAACGCAGGCGGCACCTGGGTGGACGAACAGGTCAAGATCTGCGACCACGGTCCGAACAAGCTGGTCACCAGCCGCAAGCCGGACGACCTGAAGGCGTTCTGCGCGGCGTTCCTGGAGGTGTTCGCGAAGGAGACGGCGTAACCGACGGGGCTGTCCGTCCCGCCGTCGTGTCACGGGCCCGGGCTGTGGTCCTGGCCGGGGCCGGTCGCGGTGGCGCCCTGCCCCCACTTTCCGACCGGGGCCTGCTGTTCGCGGGCCCCGTCACACACCGCGGCCCGCTCCCGGGCGCCCTCCCGGGTGCGCCCCGGGGAGACGAAGCGGCGCGGATTGCGGCGCAGGTACTCGCCCTCCAGCTGGGCCATGCGTTCGTTGTGGGCGCGCAGCGCGTCGTTCGAGCCGTACAGCAGGGTGTCGTGGCGCGTGCGGTGGATGGTCTCCAGCTCCTTCATGAGCTGCTGGTCGTCCAGCCGACCCGGTTCGACTCCGGTCATCGTGGTGCCCCGCTCGTCGTGTTCATTCATGGGGTTCGGGTACCCGCCCGGCAAGCAGCAGTACCCCCGAACGGCAACCGGGAGGGAGCCATGGATCTCGCGTTCCTGCATCCACTCTACGAACATCCGGGGCCGTGGGCCTCCGTGTACGTCGATCTCTCCCGGCACACGGAGGACACGCCCCACGAGCGGCATCTGACGGCGGAGGCGATGTCCCGGGAACTCGCGGGTCAGGGCGCCGACGAGGCGACCTGCACGGCCGTGCGTGACGCGATCGAGGAGCTGAAGCACTCGCCGGAGCCGCACGGCCGGGCCTTGTTCGCCCGCGCAGGTCAGGTGGTCCTCGACCCGCCGCTGGCCCGCGCCCCGCAGGGCGGCAGCTGGGCTCGGTGGGCGCCGCTGCCCCGCGCCACCCCGCTGCTCGACCTGACCGGCGAGGACGCCGTGGCCGTCGTGGCGTACGTCGACCGCAAGGGCGCCGACTTCGAGCTGCGCAGCGCGCTGGTCCGGGAGAAGGCCGGTTCGGTCGCCGGACGTCAGTGGCCCGTGCACCGTACGAGCAGCGTGGACTGGTCGGAGCGGCACTTCCAGCTGCGGGTGGAGAACACCTGGGAGCACAACGCGGCGGAGATCGCCGACGCGCTCGCGGTGTGCCAGGAGGAGACCCTGGCCGATCTGCTGATCCTGGTCGGCGAGGACCGGGAGCAGCGGGCCGTGCACGAGCGGCTGCCGCAGCGGCTGCACGACCGGGTGGTTCAGACCCCGCACGGCACGGGCAGCCGGCTCCTCGACGCGGACGTGGAGGAGGCCCGCGCCACCCATGTGCGCCGGCGTGCCGAGGCCGAGCTGGAGCGGTTCCTGGCGGCCCGCGCGCAGGCGGCGGAGGGCGTGCCCGCGGTGATCGAGGCGGCCCGGGAGCACCGGATCGACGAGCTGGTCGTCCGCCCGGACGGCGCCGACACGCACCGCGAGGTGTGGATCGGTGAGGATCCGGACCAGCTGGCGGTGCGCCGTACGGACCTGAAGATCCTCGGCGAGCAGCACTCCTGGTCCGCCCGCGCGGACGACGCGCTGATCCGCTCGGCGGTGGCGACGGCCGCACCGGCGATCTCCCTGACCCCGGCCGGGGCGGCACGAGAGCAGGACGTACCGGCGGGCGGCCTGGGCGCACTGCTGCGCTGGACGTGAACCGCGCTAGCGGGCCCGCTCCACGCGGCGTTCGTCCCATACCGGTTCCGGGGTCTCGCGGACCCGGCCGTCGCTGCCGAAGACCAGGTAGCGGTCGAAGGAGCGGGCGAACCAGCGGTCGTGGGTGACCGCGAGGACCGTGCCGTCGAACGCCTCCAGGCCTTCCTGGAGGGCTTCGGCGGACTCCAGGTCGAGGTTGTCGGTCGGCTCGTCCAGGAGCAGGGCGGTGGCGCCCTGGAGTTCCAGCAGGAGGATCTGGAAGCGGGCCTGCTGGCCCCCGGAGAGCCGGTCGAAGCTCTGCTCGGCCTGGCCGGTCAGCTCGTAGCGGCGCAGCCGGGACATGGCGGCGCCCCGGTCCTGGGCGTGTTCGCGCCACAGGATGTCGAGCAGTGACCGGCCGGCCAGCTCCGGGTGCGCGTGGGTCTGTGCGAAGTGGCCGGGCACGACCCGCGCCCCGAGCTTCCACTCCCCGGTGTGCGCCACGTCGTCCCCGGCGAGGAGCCTGAGGAAGTGCGACTTGCCGGAGCCGTTGGAGCCGAGGACGGCGACCCGTTCGCCGTAGAAGACCTCCAGGTCGAAGGGTTTCATCAGCCCGGTGAGCTCGAGTCCCTTGCAGGTGACGGCGCGGACGCCGGTACGGCCGCCCTTGAGCCGCATGCGGATGTCCTGCTCGCGCGGCGGCTCCGGCGGCGGGCCCGCCTCCTCGAACTTGCGCAGCCGGGTCTGGGCCGCCTGGTAGCGGGACGCCAGCTCATGACTGATCGAGGCGGCCTGACGGAGGTTCAGCACGAGCTTCTTCAGCTGGGCGTGCTTCTCGTCCCAGCGTCGGCGCAACTCCTCGAAGCGGGCGAAGCGTTCGCGCCGGGCCTCGTGGTAGGTGGCGAAGCCGGCGCCGTGCACCCAGGCGTCGGCACCTGCGGGGCCGGGCTCGACGGAGACGATCCGCTCGGCGGCACGGGCGAGGAGTTCCCGGTCGTGGGAGACGAACAGGACCGTCTTGCGGGTCTCTGCGAGACGCTCCTCCAGCCAGCGCTTGCCGGGCACGTCGAGGTAGTTGTCGGGCTCGTCGAGCAGCAGCACCTCGTCGGTGCCGCGTAGCAGCGCCTCCAGGACCAGGCGCTTCTGTTCGCCGCCGGAGAGGGTGCGCACCTGCCGCCACTGCGCCTTCTCGTAGGGCACGCCGAGCGCGGCCGTGGTGCACATGTCCCACGTCGTCTCCGCCTCGTAGCCGCGCGCCTCGGCCCAGTCGGCCAGTGCCTGCGCGTACCTGAGCTGGGCGGCCTCGTCGTCGACGGTCATGATGGCGTGCTCGGCGGCGTCGACGGCCGCGGCTGCCTCGCGGATGCGCGGCGGTGCGACGGACACCAGCAGGTCGCGTACGGTCGTCTCGTCCCGTACGGAGCCCACGAACTGCCGCATCACGCCGAGCCCGCCGCTGACGGTGACGGTGCCGCCGTGGGGTTTCAGCTCGCCCGAGATCAGCCGGAGCAGGGTGGTCTTGCCGGCGCCGTTGGGGCCGACGAGGGCGACGACCGCCCCTTCGCCCACCCGGAACGACACGTCGCCGAGCAGGGTCCTCCCGTCCGGGAGGTGGTACTCGAGGTGTGCGGCTTCCAGATGTCCCATGAGGCCGCATTGTGCGGGCGGCCCGCGACCTGCGGCAAACGCTTATTCGCTCGCGTCCAGCGGGCGCCCGGCGGGTCCGCCCTCACCCGCGGGCACCACCGTCGCGCCCGCCCACGACAGCGCCTTCCAGCCGTCGGAGGGTGAGCCCTCGAGGATCACCACGCCGGTGTTCTCCAGCGGGCGGGCCGCGGCGAAGGGCACGTCGACATTGGCGGCGCGGGCGGCGGTCCACATCCGGATGGCGGCGCCGTGGCTGACCATGGCGACGGTTCCGGCACCGCTGTCGGCGGCCTCGGCGACCACGGCGTCGTACCGTGCGAGCGCCTCCTCGCCGCTCTCCCCGCCCGGCATCCGCAGCGTGGTGTCACCGGCGGCCCAGGCGAACGCCGTCCGCATGTACTCCTGGCCGCGCTCGGAGTCGCCGGGCAGCATCTCCAGCTCGCCGGCCGTGAGCTCCCGGATGCCGTCCCGGACGATCACCTTCAGCCCGCGGGCCGCCGCGAGCGGCTCGGCGGTGAGCTGGGTGCGTACGAGGGTGGAGGCGTAGACGGCCTCGATGTCCTCGTCGGCGAGGGCTGCGGGCAGGGCGGCGGCCTGGCGTTCGCCCAGCTCGGTCAGGCCCGGCCCCGGGACGGCGGTGTCCAGCAGGTAGGCGAGGTTGGTGGGGGTCTGGCCGTGGCGGACGAGGAGCAGGCGCATCGATGGGTTCCTCCGGTGCCGGCCACCGCCGACGGGGCAGAGAACGGCGCCTTCAGGGTACCCGCGCCTGTATGAGCCCAGATGTCGACCTCACCCTGCCGAAACCCGGCCATCACATCCTGCGCGACCGGCTGCTCGCTCTCGACTGCCGGCTGTTCGAGTTCGCCGCCGAACGTCACTGGCCCGCCGCCGAGCCCGTCCTGCCGAGGCTGAGCCGGAGCGCGAACCACGGGGTGCTGTGGTTCGCGACGGCGGGCCTGATCGCGGCGAGCCGCACCCCGAGGGGCCGCCGGGCCGCCGTGCGGGGCGTGGCCTCGCTCGCCCTGGCGTCGGCCACCATCAACACCCTCGGCAAGCGCAGTGTGCGCCGCCCCCGCCCGGTCCTCGACCCCGTCCCGCTGGTCCGGCAGCTGAAGCGGCAGCCGATCACCACGTCGTTCCCGTCCGGTCACTCCGCCTCCGCGGCGGCCTTCGCCACCGGGGTGGCGATGGAGTCCTCCGCCTGGGGTGCCGTCGTGGCCCCGGTCGCGTTCTCGGTCGCCATGTCCCGCGTCTACACGGGGGTCCACTTCCCGAGCGACGTACTGGCGGGTGCGGCGCTCGGCATGGGCGCCGCGTTCGCCGTACGTGGTCTGGTGCCGAGCCGGGCGCAGGTCACACTGCCGGCCCGGCCGCGGGCCGAGGCTCCGCCGCTGCCCGAGGGAGAGGGCCTGGTCGTCGTGGCCAACACGGCGGCGGGCAGTGCGGACCGAGCGCGGGCGCTGCGGGACTCGCTGCCGCGGGCCGAGGTCGTCGAGTGCGCGCCGCAGGACGTGCGCGCCGAGCTGGAGAAGGCGGCCGCCCGGGCCCGGGTGCTCGGGGTGTGCGGTGGCGACGGCACGGTGAACGCGGCCGCGGAGATCGCCCTGCGCCGCGGCCTGCCGCTCGCGGTGCTGCCCGGAGGCAGCCTGAACCACTTCGCGAACGACCTGGGCGTGGCGGACGTCCGGACGCTGGCTCGCGCGGTCCGGCGGGGCGACGCCGTGCGGGTGGACGTGGGCCGGTTCTCCTGCGGCGAGAAGCAGGGCGTCTTCGTCAACACATGCAGTCTGGGCGTCTATCCGGAGCTGGTCCGTGAGCGGGACCGCTGGTCGCACCGGATCGGCAGCTGGCCGGCCGGGGTGCTCGCGGCGCTGCGTGTCCTGCGCGCGGACCGGCATCCGCTGGAGGTCGAACTCGGCGGCAGGCCAAGGCCGTTGTGGTTGTTGTTCGCCGGGAACGGCACCTACCACCGGATGGGCCTCGCACCGGCCCGTCGGCTCGAGCTCGCGGACGGACAGCTCGACGTACGGGTCGTGCACGGCGGGCGCGGACCGGCGCTGCGGCTGCTCGCCGCCGCGCTCGCCGGCCCGCTGACCCGCTCCCCGGCGCACGCGGCGGTCCAGGTGGGCCGGTTGCGGCTGTCCGGCGTCGCACCGGGCACGCTGCTCGCCTACGACGGAGAGGTCACCGAGGTGGCGGGCGAGGTCACGCTGGAGAAACTGCCCGAGGCACTGGTCGTCTACCGGCCCACAACCAAGAACTGACGGACCATCAGTCCATATTGCAGAACACGGTGTCTCATCATTCGGCCCGGCGCGTACGGTGGCGGAGGACGTGAACCTGCGTGACGCGAAGGGGTACAGCGATGCCGAAAGCACAGGAGACCGCCGTCTACACGCACGGGCACCACGAGTCCGTGCTGCGTTCGCACACCTGGCGGACCGCCGCCAACTCCGCCGCGTACCTCCTCGGCTCGCTGCAGCCCCACATGAAGATCCTGGACGTCGGCTGCGGCCCCGGCACCATCACCGCCGACCTGGCCGCGCTGGTCCCCGACGGCCATGTCACCGGTGTCGACTCCGCACCGGACATCCTGGACCGGGCGCGGGCCACCGCGGCCGAACGCGGCCTGACCAACGCCGACTTCGCGGTCGCCGACGTGCACGCCCTGGACTTCCCGGACGACACCTTCTGCGTGGTCCACGCCCACCAGGTGCTCCAGCACGTCGGTGATCCCGTGCAGGCCCTGCGCGAGATGCGGCGGGTGACGAAACCGGGCGGGCTCATCGCCGCCCGCGACTCGGACTACGCGGCGATGACCTGGCACCCCGCCTCACCCGGCCTCGACGACTGGCTGGACCTGTACCGCAGGGTGGCCCGCGCCAACGGCGGTGAGCCGGACGCGGGACGCCGGCTGAAGTCCTGGGCGCTGCAAGCGGGGCTCACCGACATCACCGCCACGTCCGGCACCTGGACGTTCTCGACGCCGGAGGAGCGGGAGTGGTGGAGCGGCCTGTGGGCGGACCGCACTCTCGCCTCCTCCTACGCGCAGCGGGCCACGGAGGGCGGACATGCGAGCCCGCAGCAGTTGCGGGCCGTATCGGAGGCCTGGCGCCGGTGGGGGAAACAGGACGACGGCTGGTTCGCGGTTCTGCACGGAGAAATTCTGTGCCGCAAGGAAGCCTGAACATTCCTTTTCGGGAAACTCGGAGAGCAGGAGGTTCACATTATGGTTCCCATCCTGCTGGTACTGCTTTTGGTGCTGATTCTGTTCGGCGCCGGATTCGCGGTAGAGGTGCTTTGGTGGATTGCGATCGCGGTCCTTGTTCTGTGGCTGCTGGGCTTCCTGATGCGGGGTACGACCGCAGCCGGAGGCAGGGGCCGCTGGTACAGGTGGTGAACTGACCCGGGAGCTCAGTCCCGGGGCAGCAACGGTCCGAGCGGCCCGAGGTCCAGATTCAGGTCCTCGGGCCGCAGTCCGTAGCGCTCGCGCAGCTCGGTCATCCGGTCGTCGAGCAGCATCAGGGTGAGCCCGATCCGCTCCTCCTGCTCCTCGCTGAGATCACCCGTGTCGAACCGGCGCAGCGCCTGCCGTTCCATCAGCTGGCGCAGCAGTTCCACGACGGTGAGGACGAGCTTGACCAGATCACGCTCGACGGTGTCGGGCTCGAGCTCGAGACGGCCCCGGCGGGCCGTCACAGGTCCTCACCCCAGGGGGCCGGCACCCGGTCGTTCACCGAACTGATCAGCGCGTTGAGGTCGATACGGACGAGATCGACGTCCGCGATGCGCAGGGTGACGTCGCCGGTGATCACGACCCCGCCCGCCAGCAGCCGGTCGAGCAGGTCCACGAGGGCGACCTCACGGCGTTCGATCACCGTCACGGCTTCTCCCCCGCGAAGGAATAGGCCGCCCAGGGGCCGGTGAGTTCCACCCGCATTCCGGGCGCGTCGTCCTTCGTCCGGTCCACGATTTCCACGAACTCCTCGGATTCGGCGCGCGGCACCAGATAGGCCGCATTCAGAACATTACGACCGGAGGTACCGGACAGTGCGGAATCCTGGGGCGCGTGCAGCCGGGATTCGTCGGCATGCGCGGCGAGCGTTTCATGCAGCCGGGCCGCGAACTCCTCGGCTTTCCGCCACCTGTCCTCCTGCTCCCGGGCGCGCATACTGCGCTGCCGCAGATAGTCCCGCCCGGACACGGCTTTCCCGGCCGCCGGCTCGCTTTCCGCGGTTCCCCCGGGAGTTTCACCGGGTGCGGATTCGACGTACACCTTCACACCCCATTCCACCCGCCCCTGAAGCCGGTCGAGAGTGCGCCGGAAGTCGCCCTCGCGGGCCTCCAGCATCATGCGTACGCCGCTGTCGTCCCGGAACACCGTGGCCAGCCGGAGCGGCAGCGGCGTGGTCACCGTCATCAGCGCGTCGATCACGCCGTGGTGGGCACGGGCGGTGACCGTGAGCCACTCCAGGTCCTCCAGATGGGCACGGAGCGACTCCTCCGCGAAGTCCCGCTCCGGCACGGTACTGACCACGGCGACCAGACCGCGGTGGTGCAGCAGCTTGGGCGGGGCGCCCGCCACGCCGGTCAGCTGGGTCTGCAGGGCCGCACCGAAAGGGCGGCAGACGGCGTACACGTACCGCAGTCCGGTCATGAGGCCTCCTCCTGTGTACGGCCGGTCTCCAGCTCCGCCAGCCGCTCACGCAACTCGGCGTTCTCCCGGGCGAGTTCGGAGCGGCGAGCCCGGGACGACAGCGCCGGGTCGTCCTCCCACCAGTCGATGCCCATCTCCTTCGCCTTGTCGACGGAGGCGACGATGAGCCGCAGCTTGACGGTGAGCAGCTCGATGTCGAGCAGGTTGATCCGGATGTCGCCCGCGATGACGACGCCCTTGTCGAGCACGCGTTCCAGGATGTCGGCAAGGTTGGCGCCACCGTCGTGGCCGTAGGGCTCGGGGAGCCGGCTGGGCGAGGTCATCGACGGCTCCCGGCGTCGGCGTGCTCGTCCGGGTACTCGTCCTCGGTCTCCTTCTCCGCTTCCGGCTCCCCTTCTTCCCGGGGTTCCTCCTCTTCGTATTCCTCTTCGGGTTCCCCTTCTTCGCCGTATTCCTCGTCGTACTCCCGGTACTCGTCCCGGCCGTCGGCCTCCTCCTCGAGGTCCTCGTCCTCGGGGACCTCTTCCGCTGCGATCGCGTCCTCGTGATCGCGTACGACCTCGCCGTCGCGGATCTCCCCGCGCCAGCCGTCCTCCGCCTCTCCCCTGAGCGTGATGTGGCGGGCGTAGTTCTTCAGGTCGAGCCGGGCTCGGCGGCCCTGGGCGCGCCACAGGTTGCCGGTCTTCTCGAAGAGGCCCTTGGGGTAGTACTCGATCACCAGCAGGACCCGGGTGAGATGCTCGGCGAGCCGGTGGAAGGAGACGACGCCCTTCGTCGTGCCCTTGGCGCCTTCCGAGGTCCAGGTGATCCGGTCGTCGGGCAGCTGCTCGGTGGTGTGGGCCTTCCAGCTGCGGTTCGACCAGAAGACCTTCAGCTGCCAGTCCGAGGTCGTGTCGTCGGCCCGTTCGGCGCTCTTGACGCCCTTGGCGAAGGTGCTGAAGTCCTGGTAGCGGGTCCACTGGTCGTACGCCGTGCGCAGCGGCACGCCCACGTCGACGGACTCGATGATCACGGTCGGCCGGTGACCGGAGCCACCCTTGCGGCCGCCCTTGCCTCCGGTCAGGTGCTTGAGCGCGCCGACCACGTTGTCCTTGGCACGCGAGGCGCCGACTTCCAGCGCTGCGCGCACCGGGCCCTTGCCCTCGGCCAGCTTGCGGCCGCCGTCCAGGGCGAGCCGGGCGAGGCCCGGGCTGCGGCCCTCGGCGATGTCGTTCAGCTTGACGGTGGTCTCGCCGAGCCTGCGGCCGAGGCCGGTCAGCAGCCGCACGGCCTGGGCGGCGAGATACTCCTGCGCCTCGGCCTTGAGCCGGTCCGCGGCCTCGCTGCGGGCCACGTCGGCGAACGGGTGTGGGCGCGGGCCTGCCGCGGAGGCCGCAGATCCGAGAGTGTCGGTCATCGGTCGCCGCCCCCCTTCGGGATCCGGGCGGACGCCGGTTTGCGGGCCGCCGACTTGGCGGAGGCCGTCTTCCGTGCGGCGGTCCGCTTCGCCGCCGTCTTCTTGGCGGGGGCCTTGCGCGCGGGCGCCTTCTTGGCGGCGGCCTTCTTCGCCGGTGCCTGCTTGCGGGCGGGCCGCTCGGGCTCCGCCTCGACCTCGGCGACCGGTCCCTGCGCGTCCGGCCCCTCGGTCTCCGGCCCTTCGACGTCCGGCCCGTGGGTGTCCGGCTCCTCCGTCTCCGGCCGCTCCTCGTCCCCGTACCGCCGGTCCGGCCGCTGCGGCACGACGCCGCCGAGCCGTTCACGGACCCCGGCGGTGCGGTCGTGCAGCCGGTCGGCGAGGGCGTCGAGCTGCCGCTCGACCAGGGCGCCGGACGCCGCACCGCCCACGCCGCGCAGGTCCTCGCGGAGCTGGTCCCCGATCTCCTTGAGCTGCGGGTTGTTCCGCAGCTGCCCGGACACCAGGTCCGCGAGCGCCCGCGGGCTCAGCTGCATCCGTTTGCCGGCCACCAGCGTGCCGACGGCGAACGCCAGTTTCAGTTTCCTCGTGCGTCCGAGGACGTATCCGGCCCCTATCGCGAGGCCCAGTCCCACTCGGTTCATCGTGTCGTCCTGTCGTCCGTTCCCACGGCCGCGGCTCCCGGACCGCCACGCAGCCCGGTCTCCAGCCGGTCGAGGAGTTCGTCCTCACGGCGGTCGAACTCCTCCTCGTCGATCTCGCCCGCCTCCAGCCGCCGCTCCAGCAGGGCGAGCTCGCCCCGTACCGCGGCCGGGTCGTAGTACCGCCGTTCCGCCTCGCGCAGCACCTGTCCGATCACCCATGCGCTGCCGCGCACCGGGGCGAACGGCAGCAGCAGTACCTCTCCGATCAGGCCCATGGGCTACTCCCCGGCCGTATCCGCGCGACCGGCCGTACTGCCCGCCGGCTCGGCGGGGCCGGGCTCGACGAAGCTGTACGGCGGAAGCGGTCCGTTGACCCGCAGATCGAGGTGCGGACGGCTCTTGCGGGCCTGCTCCACCGCGGTCACGAACATCTCGGCGGCGCCCCGGTCCACCAGGAACGAGACGTTGGCCAGCCAACCCGTGGAGTCGGGTCCCACGCTCACGGCCTCGGCGACCGGTTCCAGGGCGCGCTGCACCTCGGCGGCGTCCTCGGCCTCCCGGGTCTGCACCGCGGCGGCGACCATCTCGCCGAGCCGCAGCTTCTGTTCGTGACTGCCGCCGCCCGACTGCCGGTTGGCCTCCGCCAGGGCCCGGATCTCCGGGTTCTCGGCCATCACACGGTGCAGGACCGCCTCCTCGACGTGGGAGGCCTTGATGTTGTACTCGACCTTGCCGTCCAGGGCCCGCAGCCGCTCCCGGTAGTGCGCGGCGCGCTCGGCGAGGACGCCGGTGACCGCGTCGTCGTCGGGGGCGACGCTGCCGAACCGCATGGGCAGCACACAGCCGGCCGATCCGGCCTCGGCGAGCACGTTCTGATGGGCCATCAGGTCCCGGCGCTTGGGGCGCAGACCTTCGGGCGCGTCGCTGACGATCGCCGTCAGGTCGCCCTCCGTCAGGATGCGCACGGGTCGGGCGGGATCACCGACGCCGCCCATGCCCTCGGGGAGCGCGGAGTGCGAGCGTGCGGTGATCCCGTAGACGTACGTGCTCACTCCTGCTCCTCCTTCCGGCGGGCGGCGGTGGCCTTGCGGGCGCGCGGCCGGGGCTCGCTCTCGGCCTGCGAACCCTCCTCACGGGCCTGCTTGAAGGCGTCGGAGACGGTCTGCGCGGCGCCGGACAGTGCGCCCTTGGACTTGCCGCGCGCGCCGGACTCGGTGATCTCGCCGACGATGTCGGGCAGGCCGGGGCTCTTGCGCGGCCCGGCCTCCAGGTCGAGCCGGTTGCACGCCTCGGCGAAGCGCAGATAGGTGTCGACGCTGGCGACGACGACCCGGACGTCGATCTTCAGGATCTCGATGCCGACGAGGGAGACACGTACGAAGGCGTCGATGACGAGTCCTCGGTCGAGGACCAGCTCCAGGACGTCGTACAGGCCGCTGGAGCCGCCTCCACCGCCGGTCTGCTGTGCCGGGACAACGGTCATGCCGACCGGTCCTCCTTGTCTGTTCTGTCTCGGGATGTGGGGGGCGCGGGCGGGCGGCCTAACGGCCGCCGGGCCTGTGTGCGTCGGCCCGCCCGCGTTCGTAGCGGCGAACGCGCCGGTAGCCGGTGAGCTGTCCGTCCGGGTCGAGGTCGACCTGGTAGCTCGCCATCAGGCTCATCGTGTCGGGCACGCGGGCGAGTTCGAGGACCTCGACCTCCAGCGACCAGCCGTCCTCGGTCTGTTCGAAGGACGACACCGTCTCGGCGGCCATGCCGGTGAGTTCCGCCAGCTGGGTGCGCGCATGACGCAGCACCTGCATGGGGCCCGGCCGGTCGTCCGCCGTAAGGTCTTCGGTGCGTTCGGGGTCGTGACGTGAATGCTGTGCATCCGATGTGTTGTTTGTGTTCGACATGGCCACCTCGAACTCCGGGTGGCCGCACGGCCCTTGACCAAACCTTCGGAAAACGCACGCCCCCGCCGCAGGGCGTATCGCGCCTGCGCAGGGGCGGTACATGTGTCAGCCACGCAACGCGTCGAGCCGGCGCCGCGCCGGCCCCAGGGCGCGTCCGCGGCTCGGCATGTCGGCCCAGGGATCGGTGCGGGCCTGGTCGGCGGCGTCGGCGATGGTCCAGCGGCGTGGGCCGAAGTCCGGCTCGTCCAGCTGGTCCCAGGTGACCGGGACCGCCACGGGGGCGCCGGGCCGGGCGCGGACGGTGAAGGGGACGACGGCGGTCTGCGCGTAGGCGTTGCGCTGCACGTCGAGGTAGAGACGGTCGCCGCGGTCCTTCTTGCGGGCGGCGGTGGTGAGCCGGTCGGGGTGGGCGGCGGCGAGGGTGTCGGCGACGTCCCGGGCGAACTCGCGTACCTCGTCGAAGCCGTGGTGCCCGCCGACCGGCACGATCACGTGCAGGCCACGCGAACCGGTGGTCATCAGGGCGGAGGGCAGCTTCAGTTCGCCGAGCAGCTCGCCGAGCAGCCGGGCCGCCTGGCGGACGGGCGCGAAGGAGTCGCCGGAGGGATCGAGGTCGAAGACCATCCGGTCCGGGCTCTCCAGGCGTCCGGTGCGCGACAGCCAGCGGTGCAGAGTGATACAGGCCTGGTCGGCGAGGTGGACGAGGGTGGCGGTGTTGTCGCAGACGGTGTGACAGACGGTGCCGCCCTCCTTGGGCACCTCGACGCGGGTGATCCAGTCCGGGTAGGTGTCCGGCGTGTTCTTCTGCATGAACTGCGGACCGTCCAGGCCGTCCGGATGCCGCTCCAGCATCAACGGCCGGCCGCGCAACTGCGGCAGCATGAACGGGGCGACGGCCCGGTAGTAGTCGACGAGGTCGCTCTTGGTGTACTCCTTGGCGTCCCCGCCACCGGGGAAGAGCACCTTGTCCGGCCGCTGCACCTCGACCGTGCGCCGGCCGACCCGCACGGCCCGTACGTCGTCACCGCTCACCGTACGACCGCCTGTTCCACGAGGAGTTGGACGGCGGCGACGATGGACTCGGCGTCGATGCCCGCCGCATGCAGCTGCTCGTCGGGGGCCGCCGAGCCCGGCATGGTCCGCACCGCGAGGCGCACCAGACGCGGCATGGGGCGCCCGTCCAGGAAGGGGTCGAGGGCCGCGTCCCCGAGGCCACCCGCCTCATGGTGGTCCTCCACGGTCAGCAGACAGCCGGTGTCCTCGGCGGCCTGCCGCAGGGTGAGCCGGTCGACGGGCTTGACCGAGTACAGGTCGATCACCCGGACCCGGATGCCCGCCCGGTCGAGGGCGTCCGCGGCGGCCAGCGCCTCGGGCACGGTCACGCCCGCCGCGACCACGGTCAGCCGGTCCCGGTCGGAGGAGCGCAGCACCTTGCTGCCGCCGATCGGGAACTCCTCGTCGGGCCCGTAGATCACGGCGCTCTTGCCGCGCGAGGTGCGCAGATAGCGGATGCCGTCGAGGTCCGCCATGGCGGCGACGAGTCGGGCGGTCTGGTTGGCGTCGCACGGGTACAGGACGGTCGAGCCGTGCACGGCCCGGAACATCGCCAGGTCCTCCAGGCCCATCTGCGAAGGCCCGTCCTGCCCGATCGCGACCCCCGCGTGCGAGCCGACCAGATTGACACCGGCGCCGCTGATCGACGCCATGCGCACGAAATCGTAGGCGCGCGTCAGGAACGCGGCGAACGTCGAGGCGTACGGCACCCAGCCGCGCGTCGACAGGCCCACCGCGGCGGCGACCATCTGCTGCTCGGCGATGTAGCACTCGAAGAAGCGCTCGGGGTGCTCCTTGGCGAAGTACTCGGCGCGGGTGGAGTCGCTCACCTCGCCGTCGAGGGCGACGATCTCGCCGCGTCCGGTGCCGAGGGCGGCGAGTGCCTTGCCGTAGGCGTCCCTGGTCGCGACCTCCTCGCCCTTGTCGAAGCGGGGCAGCTCGACCTGCCCGTCGCGCACGGCGTGCAGCAGGCGGGCGCTGTGCGGTTCGTGCACATGGACGCGCAGGTCGCGGGGGCCGCCGAGTTCGGCGATGGCCTCGTCGAGGTCGGGCAGCGGCTTGCCGTGCAGGCCCTCGCGGTCCTGGACTGCGGCGACGCCCTTGCCCTTCAGAGTGCGGGCGAGGACGGCGGTGGGCTGTCCCTTGGTCGAGATCGCCTCCCCGTACGCACGGTCGATCGCGTCGACGTCGTGCCCGTCGACCTCGACGGTGTGCCAGCCGAAGGCCTCCAGACGGCGGGCGTAGGCGTCGAGGTCGTGGCCGTGCCGGGTGGGGCCGCGCTGGCCGAGCCGGTTGACGTCGACGATCACGGTGAGGTTGTCGAGATGCTCGTACGAGGCGTGCTCGGCGGCCTCCCACACGGCGCCCTCGGCGAGCTCGCTGTCGCCGCACAGCACCCACACGCGGTAACCGGTGCGGTCGAGCCGCTTGCCGGCCAGGGCGATACCGACGCCGACCGGCAGTCCCTGCCCGAGCGATCCGGTGGCCGTCTCCACCCACGGCAGCCGCTGCGGCGTGGGGTGCCCTTCGAGGCGGCTGCCCAGCTTGCGGAAGGTGAGCAGTTCGCCGTCGTCGACCACGCCGGCCGCCTTGTAGGCGGAGTACAGCAGGGGCGAGGCGTGTCCCTTGGAGAGGATGAAACGGTCGTTGCCCGGGTGGTCGGGGCGGTCGAAGTCGTAGCGCAGGTGGTTGGCCAGGAGGACGGCCATCAGATCGGCGGCGGACATCGAGGACGTGGGGTGCCCGGAGCCTGCGGCAGCGGAGCACCGCACACTGTCCACGCGCAACTGCTGTGCCAGCTCGACGAGTTCGTGGGTGTTCATCGGTCTCCTTCGGCGGGGATGTCGGTGCGCTTGACGGGACCGGGTGAGGGGTGTCCCTCGCCGGGGGCGGGGGGTGGCTGCTTCTTGGCGGGCTCTTCGCCCGGCTGGTTCTTCGCGGGCTCCCCACCCGGCTGGTTCTTGGCGGGCTCCCCACCCGGCTGGTTCTTCGCCGGCTCCCCACCCGGCTGGTTCTTCGCGGGTTCCTGGCCCAGCTGACTCATCGTCGGCTCAGAGCCGGGCCGGCTCTCCGCAGGCTCCGGGCCCGGTTGCCTCTCCGCAGCCCCCGCACCACCGTCCCCCGCCCCCACGCCGGCCGCACCGGCCCCCGCGCCCGGCTCCCCCCGGCCCGGCACCCGGGCCAGCTCCGGCGAAGCCGTGTCCAGCGGTACCGACCAGGACCGTACGAGCCCCAACTGGACCGCCTGGCGCGGCAGTACCGCGTCCAGGAGCCAGTCGGCGGCGACCCGCACCCGGTTGCCGGGCATCGCGGCGAGGTGGTAGCCGCGGGTGACCGCGCCCGCGAGGGGGCCGGACAGCGGCACGCCGAACGGGTCGGCCGCCGCCTGCGCGCCGCCCAGGTCCACGACGAACCCGAGGTCCCGGTGGCGGTAGGCCCGCGGCTCCCCCACCCCGCAGGACGCGGCGATGTTGTGCGCGCAGACCTTGCCGTGCCGCCAGGCGTGCTGCGCGGTCATCGGCGTGTACTGTCCCGGTCGCTCGAGGTCGGGCACAGCGGCCGCGTCCCCGCACGCGAACACCTCCGGCCGGCCCGGCACCTGGAGGTTCGGGTCGACGAGCAGCCGCCCGCGTTCCATGGGCAGGCCGAGGGAGTCGACGAGCGGATCGGGCCGTACACCCACGCACCACACCAGCGTGCGGGTGTCGACGAACTCGCCGTCGGTCAGCAGGACTCCCCCGTGCATGGCCTCTTTCACGGAGGTCCCCATCCGCACGTCGACACCCCGCTGCCGCAGCACACGGTTGGCGGTGCGGGAGAGCCGTTCGTCCAGCTCGGGCAGGACGCGCGGTGCGATGTCCAGCAGCATCCAGCGTGGCCGCATGCCCTCCCGCAGGGGGTGCTTGCGGACCTGCGCGTCGGTGAACATCTGTCCGTGCGCGGCGACCTCGGTACCGGTGTAACCGGCGCCGACCACGACGAAGGTGCACCGTGCCGCACAGCTCTTGGGGTCGTCGGCGGCAGCCGCCAGCTCCACCTGCCGGGTCACGTGGTCGCGCAGATAGAGCGCCTCGGGCAGTCCGCGGAAGCCGTGCGCGTGCTCGGCGACGCCGGGAATGGGCAACAGCTTGTTGACGCTGCCGGCGGCGAGCACCAGCCGGTCGTACTGGAGGGTGCCGCCACCGCCCTCGGGGTCGGAGTAGTGCACGGTGCGCGCGTCGAGGTCGATGCCGTCGGCCTCGCCGAGCACCAGCCGCACCCGGGGCAGGGTGCCGGAGAGCGAGACGGTGACCCGGCGCGGCTCCAGGATCCCGGCGGCCACCTGGGGCAGCAGGGGCAGATACAGAAAGTAGTCGGTCGGGTTGAGCAGGGTGATGTCGGCCTTGTCCCGGGCCAGCCGCGACAGCTCGCGGGCGGTCCGGTAGCCGGCGAAACCGGCACCGACGATCACGATGCGGGGTCGACTCACAGTGTGCCTCCGGTGGGGGTCCCCCACGCCCTCGAGGCAGAGGGGGTGTGGCTCGTACGAGGTTTTCCGCGTCCCCCTGGCCAGGGCACCCAAACGCGCCGGGCCCCCGTTCGACCCCCACTGCACCCGCGTTTCGTGCCGTGGCGGGCGGATACCCGGCCGGTGACCCGCCCGACTCCCTCCTTCGCGAGGTGTCCTCCATGCCCCAGTACGGCTACTTCCTCTCCTGCGAGGAGTTCGGCCCCGCGGATCTCGTCGAACAGGCGAGGATGGCGGAGCAGGCCGGATTCGAGACGCTGTGGATCTCGGACCACTACCACCCCTGGAACGGCGCCCAGGGCCAGAGCCCCTTCGTGTGGTCGGTGATCGGCGCGATCTCCCAGGCGGTGTCCCTGCCGATCGAGACCGCGGTCACCTGCCCGACGGTCCGGATCCATCCGGCGGTGGTGGCACAGGCCGCCGCGACCAGCGCGGTGATGACGAACGGTTTCCGCCTCGGCGTCGGCACGGGCGAGGCACTGAACGAGCACGTCGTCGGCCACACCTGGCCACCGGCGAGTGTCCGTATGGACATGCTGGAGGAGGCGATCCTCATCATGCGCAAGCTGTTCTCCGGCGAGGAGATCAGCCACTACGGCACGCACTACAAGGTCGAGAACGCCCGCCTGTACACCGTCCCCGACGAGCCCGTCCCGATCGACATCTCCGGCTTCGGCCCCAAAGCGACGGCCCTCGCGGCACGCGTCGGCGACGGCTACATCACGATGACGCCCGAGGCGTCGATGGTGGAGCAGTTCCGCAAGGGCGGCGGGGGCGCGAAGCCGGTGAGCGGCGGGACGAAGGTCTGCTACGGCACCGACCGCGACGAGGCCGTCCGCACGGTCCGCCGGCTGTGGTCGAACCAGCTGCTGCCCGGTGAGATGGGCCAGATCCTGCCCTCACCGCGTCACTTCGAGCAGCTGGAGCCGCTGATCACCGAGGACATGGTGCGTGACAACACGGTCTGCGGCGACGATGTCGACGAGCATGTCGCCACGCTGAACGCGTTCGCCGAGGCGGGCTTCGACCGGATCTACGTCAACCAGATCGGCCCCGAGCAGCGCGCGTTCTTCGACTTCTACCGCACGAAGGTGCTGCCCCAGCTCCAGCAGAGCCGCTGATCTCATGCATGAGGGCCCGCCCGACCGCGGGCAAGGCGCGTCAGCCGGCGTGCCGCCAGCACCCCGGCGCCAAGCGTGAGTGCCTTCCCCACGTGTCCACGATTGCGGGAAACCCATTCCTGTGGGCCGGCCGGAAGGGACTCCTCGTCGAACCGTCCGTGCGCGCCGAAGTCCCGCCCGTGCGGACCGTCGGCCGGCACCCACAGGTTCCCCTGCCCGGGATGCTCGCCCGCGTCCCGCTGGGCGTCGAACGCGGTCCGGGCGAGGTACCGCTCCAGCAGCCCGGGAGCCACGGCGTTGGCGAGCAGCGTGGTCACCGTGGAGCCGCCCACCCAGTACTCCCGGCGCCGCCCGTGCCGCGCCGCGTGCACGATCGCCCGCGCCGCGACCTCCGGCTGATACACCGGCGCCATCGGCCGGGCCCGCCCCGGCACCCGGCTCAGCACCCAGTCGAACTGCGGCGTGTTGACGGCGGGCAGCTGCACCATCGTCGTCCGCACCCCGCTCCTCTCGTGCAACAGCTCGCACCGCAGTGACTCGTTGAATCCCTGGATCGCGTGCTTGGCGCCGCAGTAGGCGGACTGCAGCGGAATCCCCCGGTAGGCGAGCGCCGAACCGACCTGCACGATCGTGCCCCGGTCCCGCGGCAGCATGTGCCGCAGCGCGGCCCGCGTACCGAACACACAGCCCAGGTACGTCACTTCGGTCACCCGCCGGAACTCGTCCGGGGTGATCTCCGTGAACGGCGCGAAGACCCCGGCGAAGGCGTTGTTGACCCAGACGTCGATCCGTCCGAACGCGTCCACGACCTGCTGGGCGGCGTCGTCGACGGCCTTGGCGTCGGCCATGTCGACGGTGACGGCCAGCGCCTCGCCTCCGGCGCGCTGCACGTCGTCCGCCGCCGCGGCGAGGCCCTCGCGGCCCCGGGCCAGCAGGGCGACCCGGTCGCCCCGGGCGGCGAAGGCGCGGGCGGTGGCCCGGCCCACGCCTCCGCTTGCGCCGGTCACCACGACGGCCCTGCGACGCCGCGTGCGCACCGGTCGTCACGCCCGGTGGTGCGGGTTCTCGGGGTCGATCAGGTCCGGCCGCGGCACCGGGCCCCGGGCGGGCGTGCCCGGTTGCGGGGTGTCCGCCGTCGGCGCTCCGGTCGCCGAGGGGGCCTCGCCGGGCGCGACGGGCGGCATCGGCGGATACGGTGCGGCGCCGCCGGGGACACGCTCCGGATGGCCGGCGGCCGGTTCGGTCATGTGTCGGTGTGTGGGCCGTGCCGCGCCGCGCAGCACGTAGGCGATGACACCAAGGATCGCCGCGGTGACCAGCGCAGCGGCCCAGTCCGGCAGGGCGATGGCGAGGGCCAGGCCCACGGCGAGAGCGAGGGCCGCTCCCGCGTAGAGGGCGACGGCTCCGGAAGCGCCGTACAGCATGGCGGTGCGGCGCTGCTTACGGGTCTGCTGCCGCAGTTCGTCACGGATCGTCTCACGCGCGACCTGCGCCAGTTCGTCGACCAGATGCTTGTCCAGATGCTCCAGATGATCCATGCGGTCCATGCCCGCCGGGTACCCGCGGCCCTGCCCGCGTAACGCCACGGACACTGGCCGGAGAAGCCGCCGGTCAGGCTTGCGCAAAGGCGTCCACGACGACGTCGGCGAGCAGCGCGCCCGCCGTGCCCTCCGGGTCCAGGTCGGGGTCGTAGATGGTGACGTTGAGGCCGGCGCAGTGCGGGGAGGCGAGCCAGGGCCGCAGCAGGGCGACGAGTTCGTCGGGGAACAGTCCGTCCGGATCGGGGCTGTCGACGGCGGGCATGACGGACGGGTCGAGGACGTCGGCGTCCAGGTGCACCCAGAACCCCTGGAGCTGCGGAATCGCAAAGGCCTCGGCGGTGACGCGGGCCAGGGCGTCGGCGCCCCACTCCCGGATGTCGCCGACCGTGACGACCGGGATCTTCAGGCCGGCGAGTTCTGCCGTGTCCTCGTCGAAGTAGTCGCGGATGCCGAAGAGCCGCACGTCCGCGTCCCGCAGATACGGCTTCAGCCCTTCCAGGTTCGTCAGGTCCTCCTGCCCGCGCCCGGTGGCGAGCGCGAGCTCCTCGCCGCCCGCCGCGCCGACGTGGTCGGAGTTCCCCGGGTGGCGGAAGTCGTGCGAGGCGTCCACAGCCGCCAGCCCGTACCGCCCGATGCGGCGCAGTGCGAGCGAGGCGCCGAGCTGGATGGAGCAGTCGCCGCCGAGCACGAGGGGGAAGTCCCCGGCGCGTACATGGTGCTCGATCCGGTCGGCCAGTCTGCAGGTGTACGAGGCGATGGCGGCCGCGTTGAAGACGCCGTCGCCCTCCTGCCAGTCCCCGCGGTCGTAGCGCGGCGGCACGACGACCCCGCCCTCCAGGGCGTTCAGCCGCTGCAGTATTCGCTGCTCACGCAGGGCCCCGGCGAGCTTGTGGCAGCCGGGGACGGTGCCGGGGGCGGGCGGGCGCAGGCCCAGGTTGGAGGGGGCGTCGATCACGACGATGTTCCGCATGCGCCGCATCCTCCCCGACGTGGAGTCGAGCCTTCAACGGTAAAAACCCACGGGACACGATGAAGATCAACCACAAGCCCGCATCTCGGTGGTGAGCGCCCAGCGTTCGTGGTCCCGCCAGGCGCCGTCGATGTAGAGCATGTGCGGCGAGAAGCCCTCCAGACGGAATCCGCAGGCGCGGGCGAGGGCGATCGACGCGGCGTTGCCTGGCTGCACGTTGATCTCCAGCCGGTGCAGTCGCATGGGCCCGAACGCATGGTCCACGACCAGGTTCAGCCCCTCGCGCATCAGCCCGCGCCCGGCGGCGTGCGCGAAGGCGCCGTATCCCAGCGCCCCGCTCTGGAAGGCACCGCGGACGATGTTGTTGATGTTGATGTAGCCGGCCAGGGCGTGCGTGACCCGGTCACAGACCAGGAACCCCGCCTTCGTCGGGTCCTCGATCAGCCGGCCGGCATAGCGGGCGTACGCCTCGGCGGTGTCCGGCGGGAAGAGCCACGGATGGTGCAGCGCCTTGCTCTCCCGGACACGCGCGGTGAACTCGGCGCCGTCCTCGTGGGTGAAGTGGCGTATGCCCACGTGGGGACCCTCGGCGAGGTAGCGGGACGCGGAGTGTGGCACGCCGCCACCCTACGACGGCTCGCTCCGAGCGGGCTCACTCAGGCACCACGGGCAATTCCAGCACTCCCGTGTCCCCCGGCGCGCTGACCACGGTCACGGGCTTGGTCCCCCGGTTGCCGAAGTACGCGTCGTCGCTCGCCGCGATCACGAACCGCAGCCGGTGGCCCTTCTCGTACCGGTGGACGAGGCCCGGCAGGGTCACGGTGAACGGCTTGGTCACGTCCGGCACGCGGACCGGCGCGACCAGCCGGTGGACCAGCGTCTGCCTGCCGTCGGGTGCGACGTCGTACAGCTTGGCGAAGAGGACGAGCTTGTCGGCGGCGTCGCCCGAGTGCTGGGTGCGTTCCGCCTGCGGAGAGAGAACCCTCAGCGTGGCCCGGGGCGCGCCCACGACGTCGACGGTCCGCCCGAGCGGCTCGCTGGTCCAGCCCAGATAGGTGCCCTTGGTGTCGTACGGCCCCGGGTCCGGCAGCCCGGCGAGCCCGGCCACGGAGCTCTCCGAGTGGCTCGTGGGTTTGAGCCAGTTGGTGTACGAGCGACTGCCGCGCGCCACCTTCCTGCGGTTGTCGACGAGTTTGCCGTCGCCGGACAGGTACAGCTTCTGGCCGGGTGCGGGGAGCCGGTCGGCCGTGGCGTAGGTGCGGTGGGGGTCTGTGATCCAGTCCCGGTAGTACGCGAAGGCCGGTCCGGTGTCGATCTTCTTCTTGTGCAGATAGCGGTCGAACCAGGAGAGGATCCGCTTGCCGACGTAGGCGCTCTCCAGGTTGCCCTGGCCGAGGTTGAGTTCTCCGCTCGCCGGGTCGGTCAGGCCGCCGCTGTGCCCCCAGGACTGCCAGATCATCTTCACCGGCGTGCCGTGCGCCTTGAGCGTCTTGTACGTGGCGGTCGCCTCGTTGAGGTTGAACAGGGTGTCGGCCTGCCCCTGGACCAGCAGGGTGGGCGCCTGGACCCGGTGCAGGTAGGACGCCGGGGAGACGCTGCGGGCGTAGTCGAGCAGTCCGGCGGTCCGGTCGGCCGGATAGCGGCCGGAGTTGAGGGTGCGGATGGTGTCGCAGGCCCTGCTGACGAAGTGCAGACAGGTGCGGGAGTTGATGCGGGACGGGTCGAGGCCCGGCCGGCTCAGCGGCTGGCCCTCGCCGATGAGGTAGAAGCCGTTGGTCCACTGCCATTTGAAGGCGCCGGGCACACCGCGGGCACCGACGGCGCTGTTCGGGGCGAGCGAGTAGCCGAGGTCGTTCCAGGTGATCATGGGCACGAGGGCGTCGACGCGGTGGTCGACGGAGGCCGTGGCCAGCTGGATCGCTCCGCCGTAGGAACCGCCGATCATGCCGACGCGCGGGTCGCCCGGACGGTCGAGGGTGACGTAGTCGACGCTGGTGCCGTCGTCGGCGGCCCGTTTGCCGGCCAGGAAGTCCAGCAGCTGCGCGGCGGCCCGGCCGTCGACGGCCGGGTCGTCGAGCGAGATGAGGCAGCCCGATCTGCCGAAGCCGAGCCCGGAGTAGACGAGCCCGACGTAGCCGCGCTGGGCGAAGGCCTTGCCGATGGCGTCCGTGGAGCCGTCGTTCTTGCTGCCGCCGAAGCCGTTGGTGGCCAGCACGGCGGGGGCGGGGCGGGCACTGTTCACGCCCGCGGGCCGGTAGAGGTCGGCGTCGATCGTGCAGGTGCGGCCGCCCGCCCGGACGGTGAACTTCAGGGCGCTGACGGTGTACTGGCCGGTCGCGGCGGCGGGAGCGGTGAGTGCGAGGGGCGCGGTGAGCGCGGCGCCCAGCGCGGCGGCGAGAACGGCACGGGACCTGGACACACGTCGGGACACGCAGACCTCCACACTGAGGACAACCGGAACACCCGGAGAACCCGGAAGACCCGGAGAACCCGGAGAACGAGGACAATCGGACAACACGAATACCGACCAGTAGTGCAGGCCGGTAATCATGTTGTGACACGTGTCAGGACGGGTCAATCACCGTGATCGGAGTTTCCTGACGGAATTTCAGTTCCGCTGCTCAGCGCAGAGCGGGCTCGTCCAGCGTCAAGGTGCCCGTGTCCGCGTCCAGCTCGGCCGCAACCCCGAACGGAATCGTCAACGCCCCGTCGCAGTGCCCGAATCCGAACTCCTCGCCCACGGGAACGCCGAGCCCGCCGAGCCGGTCGACGAGCAGGGCGCGTACCCGGTCGTAGGCATCGCATCGCTCCCACGACCCGAGCAGCACCCCACGCACCCCGTCGAGCCAGCCGGCCCGGAGCAGTTGGGTGAGGTAACGGTCCAGACGGTACGTCTCCTCCCCCACGTCCTCCAGACAGAGCAGCCCGCCGCGCGCGGAGCGACGGGCGTGCGAGGTGCCCAGTTCCGCGGCGAGCAGGCAGAGGCATCCGCCCAGGACGACACCCCGCGCCCGGCCGGGAACCAGTGCCGTACCGCCGGAGGCGATCGTGCGGACCGTCTCCGGCGCGAACAGCGTGGCCTTGAGGTGCTCCTGCGCCCGCGCGTTCTTGATGAAGTCGACGCCCGCCGCCATCGGCCCGTGCAGCGTGACCAGGCCCAGTCGCACAGCAAACGCCTCGTGCAGCGCCGTGATGTCGCTGAAGCCGACGAGCAGCTTCGGCCCGGCCGCCCGCAGGGCCTCCCAGTCCAGCAGGTCGACCATCCGCTGCACCCCGTAGCCGCCGCGGGCGCACAGCACGGCGTCCACGGACGGATCGCACCAGGCCGCCTGGAAGTCGGCGGCCCGGTCGGCGTCCGTGCCCGCCAGGTAGTCGAACGTCCCGTGCCGGTCCAGCACATGGGGCGCCGCCACCGGGTCGAGGTCCCAGCCGCGCAGCACGTCGAGTCCGGCCTGCAGCCGCTGCTCCGGCACGGGTCCGCTGGGTGCGACGACGGCCACCCGGGCGCCGGGGGCGAGCCGGGCCGGACGCAGGAGTTCCTTCACTTGGCCAGCTCCAATGTGGGAACGCCGCGCGGGTTCAGTCCGAACACCTGGGCGTACAGGGACAGTTCGGCCTCCAGGGCACGGATCATCGTGTCGGCCCGCCGGAACCCGTGTCCCTCCCCCTCGAAGGCGATGTACGCGTGCGGCACCCGTCCGCCCTCCATACGGGCCAGGAACCGCTCGCACTGCGCCGGCGGGCAGATCACGTCGTCCAGCCCCTGGAGCAGCAGGAAGGGCGCGGTGATGCGGTCGGCGTGCTCGACGGGCGAGCGTTCCACGTACCGTCCGGGCACCTCGGCGAGCGGCCCGACCAGGCTCTCCAGGTACTGCGACTCGAAGTCGTGGGTCTCCCCCGTGCCCCAGCCGGTGAGGTCGAGGATCGGGTAGATGATCGTGCCGCAGGCGTAGACGTCGGTCGTGGCGAGGGACGCCGCCGCGGTCCAGCCGCCCGCGCTGCCGCCGCGCACCGCGAGCCGGTCGCGGTCGGCGGTGCCCTCGTCGGCCAGCGCGAGCGCAACAGCCGCGCAGTCCTCCACGTCGACGACACCCCACTGCTCGCGCAGCCGGTCCCGGTAGGCGCGGCCGTACCCGCTGGAGCCGCCGTAGTTGACCTCGGCGACGCCGATGCCGCGGGAGGTGAAGTAGGCGATGGCCAGGTCGAGGACGAGCGGTGCGCGTCCGGTGGGGCCGCCGTGCGCCCAGACCACGTACGGCGGCAGCTCGGCGCCGGGTGCGATGCAGCCGGGGTTGTGCGGCGGGTAGACGTGCGCGTGGATCTCGCGTCCGGCGGGGCCGGTGAAGGTGCGGATCTGCGGTTCGGGGTAGTACGCCGGGTCCACGGTGTCGTCGTGCTCGGCGCCGATCACCCGGGCCCGGCCGGTCCGGGCGTCCAGCTCCACCACCTCGTAGGCGCTGCGCGGGCTGGCCCCGACGCCGACGATCCGCTCGCCGTGCACCGCGAGGGTGGGCGCGAACTCGGTCCAGGGGCCGGCCGCGTCGACGACCTCGCCGGTCTCGGGGTCCAGTATCCCGAGGGCGGTCGCGCCGCGCCCGTGCACGACGGCGATGAGCCCGCTGTCCAGCGGGGCGAACCAGCGGTGCCCGAGCTTCCACAGCGGCCCGCCGAACTCCTCCTCGCGCGGGCACAGCGGTTCACCGTCGCGGTAGATGTTCCACCAGCCGGTGCGGTCGCTGCTGTACAGCAGGGAGCCGTCGGCCGCGAAGTCGACCTGGGCGATCGACTCCTGAGGACCGCCGGCGACCGTCCGGGGCGCGAGGAGCGTCCCGTCGGATCCGACCTCGGCGAGCACCAGCTCCGTGCCGTCCCACGGCATACGCGGATGGTCCCAGGCCAGCCAGGCCGCATACCGTCCGTCGGGCGAGAGGCGCGGACCGGTGACGAAACGGTGCCGGTCGTCGGTGAGTTCCCGCACGGCGTCCCGGTCCTCGGCGGCGGAGCCGTCCAGCGGCACCGCGGCCGGCACACGCCGCACGTCGGTGGGTCCGTCACCGGTGAACTCCTCCAGCACGCACCACACCTCACCGCGCTCCGGCCGCAGCCGCAGATCGGCCCAGCGCAGCCCGCCGCCCACGGGGGACACGGGCGTCAACGGGCGCGGCTCGCCCCCCGGCTCGTAGCGGTACAGCCGCTGGTCGGCGAAGTGCACGAACACCACCAGCGGCCGGCCGTCGACGAGGTCTCCGGCCCAGGGCTGTCCGCCGTACTCGATGACCCGGCTGCGCACGTTCCACGGAGCGGGCAGCACGGACTCCTCCCCGCCGTCGGCATGCCTGCGCACCAGTGTGCGCCGGCCCCCCTCGGCGGGCCGCGGCTCGGTCCACCAGGCCTCGTCACCGACGAAACCCACGTACTCGGGATGGCCGTCGTGCGCGGCGGCGAGCGCCGCGTCGATCGGCGAGGGCCAGGAACCGTACGCCATGGTCTGCACGTTCTCCCCCATACCTCTAGGCGCTCCGCAGGAACCGGTCGAGAACACGGACGCCGAAGTGCAGCGCCTCGACCGGGACGCGCTCGTCGACCCCGTGGAAGAGGGCCTGGTAGTCGAAGCCCTCCGGGAGCTTCAGCGGCGCGAAGCCGTAGCCGGTGATGCCGAGCCGCGAGAACTGCTTGGCGTCGGTGCCGCCCGACATGCAGTACGGCACCACGTGCCCCTCGGGCGCGAACTCCTCGACTGCCGCCCGCATCCGCGCGAACGTCGGCGAGTCCACCGGCGCCTGCAGGGCCACCTCGCGGTGCTCGAACTCCCACTCCACGTCCGGCCCGGTCAGCAGGTCGAGGGTGCTGCGGAACTCGTCCTCGCCGCCCGGCAGATAGCGTCCGTCGACATACGCCACCGCCTCGCCGGGAATGACGTTGATCTTGTAACCGGCGTTCAGCATGGTCGGATTGGCGCTGTTGCGGACGGTGGCCTCGACGAGCTTCCCGGCCGGTCCGAGCTTGTCCAGGAGCGCGTCGACATCGGAGAGGTCCGTGTCGATGCCGTACAGCGCGGCCAGTTCGGTGAGGGCCGCCCGCACGGTCGGGGTCAGCCTGAGCGGCCACTCGTGCGCGCCGATCCGGGCGATCGCGGCGGCCAGCCGGGTCACCGCGTTCTCGCGGTTCACCTTGGAGCCGTGTCCGGCGCGCCCGCGCGCGGTGAGCTTCAGCCAGCCCGTGCCGCGCTCACCGGCGGCGATCGGATAGATCTCCCGGCCGCCGCCGTCGTGGAAGGTGAACGCCCCGGACTCGCTGATGCCCTCCGTGCACCCCTCGAACAGCCCCGCGTGCCGCGTGGCAAGGAACTCGGAACCGTCCTCGGCACTGGCCTCCTCGTCCGCGGTGAACGCGATCACGATGTCCCGCCGGGGCCGTACGCCCTGCCGGGCCCAGGCCCGGACGACGGCGAGGATCATCGCGTCCATGTTCTTCATGTCGACCGCGCCCCGTCCCCAGACGACCCCGTCCCGGACCTCTCCGGAGAACGGGTGCACGCTCCAGTCGGCGGCTTCGGCGGGTACGACGTCCAGGTGCCCGTGGACGAGCAGCGCGTCCGCCGAGGGATCGGTGCCCTCGATGCGGGCGACGACGTTGGTCCGCCCCTCGGTGCGCTCCAGCAGCACGGGTTCCAGTCCCGTCTCCGCGAGCCGCGCCGCCGCGTACTCGGCGGCCGGCCGTTCCCGGCAGTCGCCGCCGCCCCGGTTGGTGGTGTCGATACGGATCAGGTCGGAGGTGAACTCGACGACCTCGTCCAGGGCCCGCTGGTCAGCCATACTGCTCCTCCACGGCGGCCGAGACGACGGTGGTGACCGCCTTGAAGGTACGGATGCCCTCGTACATGGTCTCGCTGGTGTACGCCACTTTCCGTTCCCCGGTCCGGTCCACGCCCGGCACGACGGTCGCGGCCATGGCCAGATGTTCGGCGTCGAACTCGACCGCCACGGTGTACGGGCCGCCGCTGACCGGCTCGTGACGCACCGCCAGGGCGGCCGCCTCCTTCGCCGCGGCCCGGATGTCGGCGGCGGTCCTGGCCGGCGTACGGCACACCGCCGCATACCGGGACACATGGTCCTTGACGGCGACCTTCAGCGCCTCGGGCGCATACCCCAGCGCGTCCTCGCAGGCCACGTCGTCCCCCGTCACGAGGATCACCGGTACCCCGTACTCGGCGACGACATGCGCGTTCAGCAGCCCCTCGCTCGCACGGACGTCGTTCAGCCACACCCCGGTGATCGAGTTCGCGAGGTAGGTGTGCGCGAGCACGCCCTCCGCTCCGGCGCCGGCGTGGTAACCGACGAACGCGATGCCGTCCACGTCGCCGTGCTGCACACCCTCGACCATGGACAGCGACTTGTGCCGTCCGGTGAGCATTTCGACCCGTTCGTCCAGGCGCTCCAGCAGCAGGTTCCGCATGGTCCAGTGCGCCTCGTTGACGACGACCGCGTCGGCACCTCCGTCGTAGAAGCCGAGCACCGCGGCGTTGACGTCCGACGTGAACATCGAACGGCACCGCTCCCACTGCGGTGTCCCCGGCAACACGTCGGCCGGCCAGGTGACACCGGTGGCGCCCTCCATGTCGGCGCTGATGAGGATCTTCATGGTGCGTCACGTTACGCGGAGAATCAGCGCACGACCAGGAGGGGGCCCACCGGCGAAAAGCGGTCGTCGGCGCCGGTGCAGCGGGGACGTGTGCGGTCAGCCCTCCCGGCCCGCCACCAGCCACTTCGACGGCAGTTCGATCCGGGCGCCGTCCGGGCCGGACTCCGTGGTCGCCAGGGGCAGTTCGCCGCTCGCCAGCACGGTGAGCCCGGCCGCCCGCAGGTGGTCGGGCACGGCGGCGTCGGCGACGTCGCCGGGGGCGATGCCGTGCCGGAAGACGGGGGCGAGCTTGGCCGGCGGACCGGCGGGGCCCTGGGCCAGAGAGCGCAGGACGGCACCGGCAGCCTCGGCGAGCTCGACGAGGAAGACCCGGCCGCGGGTGCCGACAAGGGTGGCGATGCCGTCCACCAGTGGCTGCCGGTCGTCGGGCTCGCACTGGTGGAGTACACCGCGCATGTACACGTTGGCGTCGCCGAGCTCCGCGTGCAGCGCCTCGGTCTCGCTCTTCTCGGCGGCGTCCAGTGCTCGGTAACCCGCCTGCCCGGCGGGATCCCCGTACCGGGCGTGCTCGACGGCCGCCACGGACAGGTCGAGGCCGAGGACGTGCCGGAAGCGGTCGGCGAGGTAGCGGGTCTGGGTGCCGTTGCCGCAGCCCAGGTCGACCACGGGCAGGCCGGGGTCGGTCAGGTGCGGCTCGAACAGGGCGAGGTGGCGGCCCGCGGTGAGCGATGCCTCGGCGTCCCAGAAAACGGCGCCCTGCTCGCGGGGCGCCTCGCGCCAGAACGCCTCCCAGGCCTCCCGGTACCGACTCGTCACGCTCATGGCCAACTCCCCAGGTCCGACGCCGTCCCGCCGTGAGTGGCGGGCCAGTACGGTCTATCGCGCCCGGGTCGCGGTCACAAGGTCACGGCGCACACCTTCACGGCTCGTTCGACGGGCGTACGCGCCCCCGCGCGCCCCTGCGTCCGACCGTTCAGCGGCGCGGCAGCGTGAGTTCGAACCAGACCGTCTTGCCCGCGCCCCTGCGGCTGGCGCCCCACTCGCGCGCGAGGGTGCTGACCACGCGCAGTCCGCGCCCCGCCTCGTCGCGCGGTCCGGCGCCCCGCAGGGTCGGCAGGTCGTGATCGTCGTCGTCCACCTCGCACAGCAGCGTGTCGCCGCGCACCAGGCGCAGTTCGACGGGCCGGCGGTGGGAGTGCCGTACCGCATTGGTGACGAGTTCACTGACCATCAGCTCGGCGCTGTCCGCCAGCCGGGCCAGGCCCCAGTCGTGCAGCTGCTCGCGGACGGCGGCGCGGGCCCGGCCCACCTCGGCCGGGTCGAGGGCGAGCCGCCACTCGGCGACGTCGTCGGGTTCGATGCCGTTCAGGCGGGCCATCAGCAGGGCCACGTCGTCCTTGCGGCCGCCGCGCGTGTTGAGGGCGCGGATGATCGTGTCGCAGGCGTCGTCCATGGAGGCCGCCGGGTGTGCGGCGGACTCGCACAGCGTGGCGAGGCCGACGCCGATGTCCTCGCCGCGCACCTCGACCAGCCCGTCGGTGCACATCACCAGCCGGTCTCCGGGCTCCACGCGCACGCGTACCGCCTCGAAGGGCACCCCGCCGACCCCGACGGGCGCCCCCGTGGGCAGGTCGAGCAGTTCACTGCGACCGTCCTCGGCCCGCACCAGCACCGGTGGAATATGGCCCGCGTTGGCCAGGTGCAGCTCGCTCGCGATCGGGTCGTAGACGGCGTACAGACAGGTCGCCAGGTAGGTGTCGCCGAGCCGCTGGGCGAGGTCGTCGAGGTTGCGCAGCAGCTGGGCGGGCGGCAGGTCGAGGGCGGCCATGGTCTGCACGGCCGTACGCAACTGGCCCATCATGGCGGCGGAGTTGAGGCCGTGCCCCATGACGTCGCCGACGACGAACGCGGTGCGGGCGCCGGGCAGCTTCACCGAGTCGAACCAGTCGCCGCCGACCCGTCCGAGCATCGTGCCGGGCAGATAGCGGGTGGCGATGTCGCAGCCCGCCATACGCGGCGGGATGTGCGGCAGCATGCTGTCCTGGAGGGTCTCGGCGACGCTCTCCTGGTAGGTGTACATGCGCGCGTTGTCGAGCACGAGGCCCGCGCGGGCGGCGAGTTCGGCGCCGGTGACCCGGTCCATGTCGTTGAACTCGACACGCTCGGGGTGGCGCAGCAGGATCATGAACCCGAGCACCACATTGCGTGCCTTCAGCGGCACGACGAGCATCGAACGGCCCGTGATCAGCGGCCGGATGTCCCGTTTCTCGAACTGCGAGGCGATGGCGTGGCCCATCTGCTCGCTGATCCGCGGCACCAGGACGGGCTCGCCGGTGGTCATGCACTGGAAGAACGGCGTGTGCGCCGGGAACGGCATGGCCTCGCCGACGGGGACGACGTCGTCCCAGCGGCCGGGTTCGTCGGTGTGCTCGAGGGCGACCCGGTGCCACATGGTGGTGGTGTCCGGCACGCCTTCGGGGAATCCCTCGCCGGCGACGACCTGTTCGCGCAGATAGGTGCCGGCGACATCGGTGAAGCGCGGTACGACGGCCTTGCTGACCTCGACGATGGTCCGCGCCAGGTCGAGCGAGGTGCCGATCCTTCCGCTCACCTCGTTGAGGAACTCCAGGCGTTCGCGTACGGCGGCGTACTCGAGATCCTCGCCGTCGTCCCGCAGTTCCTCCGGTACGGTCTCGCCGGCCGCCACGGCCCTGGCCAGGCGCTCGCGGCGGGCCTTGCGCTCGGCGCGCCGGGGCACGCCCCAGTCCGGAGTGACCGGCACCCGGTCGTTCTGGCTGAACTCCAGAACCGGATAGCCCAGTTCGAGAACCTGCGCGACGATCCGCGCGCTCTCGTCGACGCTCATGCTGGGCAGGATCTCGGGAAGCCTGCGGGCGAGTTCTTCGGCGCCGGGAAAGTCGGTGTGCAGGGCGAAGGCGGGCGCGATCCGTTCGACGGCCGCGTCCTCGTCCGGCTCGTGCGGGCGCAGGGCGGCCGCGTCCGCGGCGAGCACGAGCAGCCGCTCGAGGCCGGGTCCGATCAGCGGGTACGCCCACCACAGCACGTCGACCCGGCCGCTGTCGGGCACACCGACCCGGGCACGGCCCGCGGCCGGGTAGGAGAGACCTCCGTCGAGGGAGGCCTGCAGGCCGGGTCCGAGGCCGTCGTACCCGCCGTACGGCCCGTACGGGGTGTCCTCCCGGTCCTCGGGCAGTGCTCCGGAGACGGGGAGAAGGTCGGCCGCGGGCCGGCCGATCGCGAACTCCTTGGCGGCGCCGAAGAGACGTCGCGCGCCGGTGCTCCAGTGGGAGACGAGGCCGTCGCGATCGACCACGACCACGGCCAGCGGGATGCGGCCGGCCGGGGCATGCCCCGTCGGTGCACCGCTTCCGGCCTGGTGGTCGGGAGGTGCTGCCCGGTCGGTGCCACGGTCCATGGCCCAGTCCCTCTCCCCACGACTGTGCAAGATCTAGATCTGTGCCCCCGTCACCCACCGTACGGCGACACCCCTCCACGATGTGCGGCAATACGGGAATTGATGTCGCCGACCGCGCGGGCGCACGCCCTGCCGCGGCCGACGGGCGGTTCAGTCCTCGTGGCCCAGCTGAAGGTCGCGTTCCGTGCGTCCCCCGCCCGCCACTTGCAGCACGGTGGCCACGGGCGGATATCCGGCCGCGATGACGGTGTACTCGCCGGAGGACAGATCGACGAACCGGAACGTTCCGTCAGCCCCGGTGGTGAGCGTGTCGACCACGTTGCCGGCCGCGTCCAGCAGGGTCACCCGCGCGTCCTCGACGGGCCGCCCGCCGCTCGCCCGGACCGTGCCGCGCAGCACGGCGCCGCCGGCGAGTTCGATGTCCTGCCGGGTCTCGCGGGCCGCCTGGACGGTGACCGGGAGGGCGGCCGGCCGGAACGCGGGAGCGCTCGCGGCGAGCGTGTACTCGCCCGCCACCAGCTCGGTGATGACATAGCCGCCCTCGCGTCCGCTGCGGGTACTGGCGACGACCTCACCGTGCGCGTTGGTCAGGGTGACGGTGGCGTCGCGCACGGGGCTGCCGTCCGCGGTGAGCACGCTGCCGGCGAGGCGTCCGGCGCCGCCGAGGACGACGTCCAGTTCGACGGGGCGTTCGCCGACGGTCACGGAGACGGCCTGCGGCTGGTGGCCGCCGGCCGCGGCGATCAGGACGTATGCCCCCGAGCCGGGCGTGGCCAGCGCGTACCGTCCGTCTTCGCCGCTCGCGCCCCGCCCGATCTGCTGTCCGGCGACGTCGATGAGCGTGAGCGCGGCGCGGGGCACGACGGTCCCGTCGGGGTGCTGCACGGTGCCGCAGACGGCGATTCCGGCGGCGTACGGCGAACGGGCGTGCGGGATGGGGGCGTTCACCTGGGCTGTCTCCGGGTCGGTGGTGGGGGCGTGGGGGGACGCTGTACTGGTCAACAGGGGGGTCTCCTTGAGGAAGAACGAGATGAGCAGCCCGAGGACGAGCACCGGCACGAGGTAGAGGAAGATCCTCGGCATGGCGTCGGCGTAGGCCTGGATGTAGCCCTCGCGCAGCGCCGGAGGCAGCGCGTGGACGAGCTCGGGGGTGATGGACTCGGGGTCGGGCAGACCGGCGTCCGCGCGCGTGGGGAGGTGTTCACGCAGGGAGTCGGTGAGCCGGTCGGCGAAGAGGGTGCCGAAGATCGCGGCGCCGACGCTGCCGCCGATCTGCCGGAAGTAGTTGTTGGCGCTGGTGGCGGTGCCGAGGTCGGCGGGGCGCACGGAGTTCTGCACGGCGAGGATCAGGACCGGCATCACCATGCCGATCCCGGCGCCGAGGACGGCCATCCAGATGCTGTAGTGCAGCCGGGGCGTGTCGGCTTCGAGCCGGGAGAGCAGCCACATGCCGACGACGGAGAGGGCACCGCCGATGATCGGGTGGATCCGGTAACGACCGGTGCTGCTGATGAGCTGCCCGGAGATGATCGAGGCACCGACGATGCCGCCCATCATGGGCAGCATCAGCAGTCCGGACTCGGTGGCGCTCGCCCCGTCCACCATCTGAAGGAACGTCGGCAGGTAGCTGGCGGCGCCGAAGAGGGCGACGCCGACCACCAGGCCCACCAGGCCGGTGATGTTGAAGACGGAGTCGCGGAACAGCCGCAGCGGAATGAGGGGTTCGGCGGCGAAGTGCTCGGCCACGAGAAAGAGCACGGTGGTGGCCGCGGCCCCGGCGGCGAGCGCGAGGATGACGTCCGAGTCCCAGGCGTACTCGGTGCCGCCCCAACTGGTCAGCAGGACCAGGCAGGTGGAGGCGGCGGCGAGGAGGAGCGCACCGAGGATGTCGAAGCGGGGCTTGGCGGTCGGCTTGGGAAGTTTCAGCACGACGGCGACGACGGCCATGGTGATCAGGCCGAAGGGCACGTTGATGTAGAAGCACCAGCGCCAGGAGAGATGATCGGTGAAGTAGCCGCCCAGCAGGGGGCCGGCCACCGAGGCGAGGCCGAACGCCGCACCGATCAGCCCCATGAACCTGCCCCGCTGCCGGGGCGGAACGATGTCCGCGATGATCGCCTGGACGCCGATCATGAGCCCGCCCGCGCCGACGCCCTGCACCGCGCGGAAGGCGATCAGCTGATCCATGGTCTGCGCCCGGCCGGCGAGCGCGGAGCCGACGACGAAGACGACGATGGCGAACTGGAAGACACCCTTGCGGCCGAGGAGATCACCGAGCTTGCCGTAGACCGGCAGTCCGATGGTGGCCGTGAGCAGGTAGGCGGTGATCGCCCAGGACATCTTGTCCAGGCCGTGCAGCTCACCGAC
Source organism: Streptomyces sp. NPDC059866 (assembly GCF_042731325.1). Taxonomy (NCBI): domain Bacteria; kingdom Bacillati; phylum Actinomycetota; class Actinomycetes; order Kitasatosporales; family Streptomycetaceae; genus Streptomyces; species Streptomyces sp. NPDC059866. Next base: position 320,407 of record NZ_JBHWJT010000002.1, read on the forward strand.
GATCCTCGGGAGCGCGGTGGCGACGATCATCTGCTCCAGGGCGGCGAGCAGCAGCGCGAGCATCAGCCCGAGGAAGACCAACCGCACCCGGCGCGGGCTGAGTCCGGCGGTCAGGACCGGCGGTGGGGCAGGGAGGTGTGGGGGTGCCGTCGCAACTGGTCCGTCCTGCACCAGAGTCGTCCCGCCCACTACCGCTCCCCTCGTCGCACTGCCACACAATTGCCGCGTAAAGCGACAACTACGAGCAAGCGCGACGAGTTACGGAATCATGCCGGGCGGCCAGGAGATCCACCCGAACCGGTGAGACCTCAACAGCCCTTCAGGGATTGCCCCTTGATCACTTCTCGACCTCTGCGGCCAGCTTGGCGAGCACCGCGTCGTAGATCCGGGCGAGGCCCTTGGGTGCGAAGGTCTTCTCGAAGAAGCCGCCGATGCCACCGGCGCCCGTCCAGGTGGTGGTCACGACCACCCGGGACCTGCCCTGACCGGCCGGGGTGACCCGCCAGACGGTGACCATGGAGGAGTTGCGGTCCTTCTCGACGAGCTCGCCGTCGGTCGGCTCGCTGACCTCCAGCAGGCAGTCGCGGACGCGCTTGCTGGTGGCCTGGAGGCGCCAGTGGACGAGGGTGCCCTCGCCGTCACCGCCCTCGCGCACCTCGTATTCGCTGAAGTGCTCGGGCAGCAGCTTCGCGCGTGTGCCGGCGTAGTCGGCGAGGGTGTCGAACACCGTCTCCGGGTCCGCCGCGACGACCCGCTCCGTAGTGGCCTCGACCTGCGCCATTGCGTTCCTCCAGCACCTGAGTTCTCGGGGTTGCGGACAGCCAATCACCCCGGTCCCCGGCCGCCAAATCGGGAGCACAGAAGTGACCGATCGGGTTCGGTGACGCGATCGGGAATGACACTCGCACGATCATGGGAACAGATGTTCTATTCTGTGGCCGAGCGACCCCGAGGAGGCGTCATGCGCTGGGAGAACCTCACCCTGGAGTCCGGCGAGCACAGCCGGGCCGATGCCGCGCTGTTCGGCGCGGACGCGGTGGTGACCAGGACCTTCGACACACCCGAGTTCCGGGGGATCACCTTCCACGAGGTGCGGGCCCGCTCGATCCTCAACCGGGTGCCCGGGGCCTCCCGCATGCCCTTCGAGTGGACCGTGAATCCCTATCGGGGCTGCACGCACGCGTGCGTGTACTGCTTCGCGAGGAAGACGCACAGCTACCTGGACCTGGACACGGGGCTCGGCTTCGACTCGCAGATCGTGGTGAAGGTGAACGCGCCCGAGCTGCTGCGTCGCCAGCTCGGCTCGCGCCGCTGGCAGGGCGAGCACATCGCGATGGGCACCAACGTCGACTGCTACCAGCGAGCCGAGGGCCGCTACCGCCTGATGCCGGGCATCCTCGCCGCCCTGCGCGACCACGCGAACCCCTTCTCGATCCTGACGAAGGGCACCCTGATCCTGCGCGACCTGGACCTGCTGACGCAGGCCGCCCGGGTGACGGACGTCGGCATCTCCGTCTCGGTCGGTTTCACCGACACCGAGCTGTGGCGCACCGTCGAGCCGGGCACCCCGGCGCCGGAACGCCGCCTGGACGTCGTACGGACCCTGGGCGAGCACGGGATCGGCTGCGGTGTGCTGATGGCGCCGGTGATCCCGTTCCTGAGCGATCAGCCCGCCCAACTGCGGGCCACCGTACGGGCGATCGCCGCCGCCGGGGCCACGTCGGTCACGCCGCTCGTGCTGCATCTGCGGCCCGGCGCGCGCGAGTGGTTCATGGCGTGGCTCGAGCGCCACCACCCGCACCTGGTGCGGCGCTACGAGCGGCTGTACGCGGACGGCGCCTACGCCCCGAAGTGGTACCAGCGCCGGATCACCCGTCAGGTCCACGAACTGGCCCAGGAGTACGGCATCGGGCCGACCCGCGCGGGTATGCCGCGCCGGATCCGGGAACCCGAGCCGGCGCCTTCGGACCTGCCCGGGTCGACCCAACTCTCGCTGATCTGAGAGCGTTCGAGCGCAACCATCGGCCCAATCGGGTCAAGTGCGATCAGAATATGTTCTTCCGGGCGTTCTGTTCGGGACGATGCGGCGAGGGCCGTGGCATGCGCGGCCCCGCAACCCTCCGTCCTGGGAGGACCCCATGAACAAACGCGCAGCCGTGCTGTGCGGCGCCGTGCTCGTCGCGGCCGGCACCCTCACGGCAGTCCCCGCCGAGGCGAACGCCCCGCGCGCCGCTGAACCCGCCGCCACCACGAACCTGGCCACGAAACCGGCGTGGAAGAAGTGCGGCACCACCGACTACCCGACGCTGCAGTGCGCGTCGCTGAAGGTGCCGCTCGACCACGCGAACCCGCACGGACAGAAGATCACGCTGGCGCTGTCCCGCGTCCCGCACACCGCGAAGAGGTACCAGGGCCCGCTCCTGGTCAACCCCGGCGGTCCCGGCGGCAGCGGTCTGACCCTCGCCGGATTCGTCGCGTCCGCCCTGCCGAAGTCGGTTGCGGCGCAGTACGACGTCATCGGCTTCGACCCGCGCGGGGTGGGCGCGAGCAAGCCGGCGCTGAACTGCGGGCCCGGCCACTTCGACCCGGCGCGCCCCGACCCGAGGCCCGCCACGCCCGCCGCCGAGACGGCCAACCTCGCACGCGCGAAGTCCTTCGCCGCCGCCTGCGGAAAGAAGTACGCGCGGGTGCTGCCGTACCTCGACACGGTCAGCGCCGCCGAGGACATGGACTGGATCCGGCGTGCTCTGGGTGCGGAGCGGATCACCTACTTCGGCTACTCGTACGGCACGTACCTGGGCGCGGTCTACGCCAGGCGGCACCCGGAGCGGGTCCGTCGGGCGATCCTGGACTCCGTCGTCGATCCCACCGGCGTCTGGTACGACAGCAACCTGGCGCAGGACCACGCCTTCGACGACCGCCACCGGGCCTTCATGAAGTGGGTCGCCAAGCACAACGCCACCTACCGGCTGGGCACCGACCCGGCCCGGGTCGAGGCCAGGTGGTACGCGATGCGCGCGGCGCTGGCCGGGAAACCCGCGCGTGGCACGGTCGGCGCCGCCGAACTGGAGGACACCTTCCTGCCCGGCGGCTACTACAACGGCTACTGGCCCCACCTCGCCGAGGCGTTCGCGGCGTACGTCAACGACAAGGATCCGGATCCGTTGGTCGAGGCGTACGAGGACTTCGGGGCCGTGGATGCCGCCGACGAGAACGGCTACAGCATCTACACCGCGGTGCAGTGCCGGGACGCCGCATGGCCGCGTGACTGGCGCCAGTGGAGCAAGGACAACTGGGCGGTGTACGCGAAGGCACCCTTCCTGACCTGGAACAACGCCTGGTACAACGCGCCGTGCGCGTTCTGGCCGACGGACTCGCTGAAGCCGGTGAACATCGCCAACGGCCACCTGCCGCCGGTCCTGCTGTTCCAGGCGACGCACGACGCGGCCACCCCGTACCAGGGTGCCGCGACGGTCCACCGGCTGCTGCGCCGCTCCAGCCTGGTCGTCGAGGCGGGCGGCGGGAACCACGGCATCACGCTGAGCGGGAACACCTGCCTGGACAAGCACCTGGCGGCCTATCTGACCGACGGCACGGTGCCGCGCGGGAGCGGCGGGGTCGACGCGGTGTGCAAGGCACTGCCCGACCCGAAGCCGCTGACCACCAGGGCGTCCGGCGCGAGCCGGGGTGCGACGCTGCACGGGTTGCTGGGCTTCCGGGGCTGAGTGATCCGGCCCGCCGGGGCGTTGTCAGACCCATGGTCCACCATGGACGCATGAGTGAGCCGACCAGGACTGCCGTGGGAGATCGAGGCGTTCGCGGTGACGGGCGCGTGAGCGGCCTGCGGATCCGGGAACTGACCGCCGCCGACTGCGACCGCGTGGCCGAGATCCGCATCGGCGGCTGGCAGACGGCGTACCGGGGCCTCATACCGCAGGAGTATCTCGACGCGCTCGACGTGGCGGAGGACGCCGAGCGCCACCGCACCCGCCTCGCCCAGGGCGACGGCAGCGTGGTGAACCTGGTCGCCGAGCTGAACGGCGAGGTGCTCGGCTGGGCCTGCCACGGCCCGTACCGCGACGGCGAAGTCCGCACGGCCGACGCCGAGTTGTACGCGATATACGTGCATCCCGAGCGGTACGGCGCCGGCCTCGGCCAGGCCCTGCTGACCGAGTCGGTACGGCAGTGCACGGCCGCCGGACACGCCCGCATGCTCCTCTGGGTGCTCAAGGAGAACGCCCTCGCGCGGCGCTTCTACGAGCGGGCGGGGTTCCGTACGGACGGGGCCGAGGAGCCGTTCGAGGTGGCCGGGACCGAGGTGCCGGAGGTGCGGTACGTGCGGGAGCTGACCCGCGTCGGGTGACCCGGCGGGCATCACCTCTGCCGTTGCCGGGGCATGCGGGCCAGTGCGGCCACGGCGGCCTCGGCGAGCGCCGGGTGCGCGAGGGCTTCGTTCAGTACGGGCCGGGCCCGGGCGTCGCCGAGCACCCCCAGCCCCTCCACGCAGGCGAGGGCCACGCGGCGGTACGGGTCGTGGGGGCGCAGCCGTCGCTCCAGCGTGGTGATCAGGGTGGGCACCGACTCCGGGGCGCGCAGTTCGACGAGGAGTCGGACCGGGTGCAGGGCGTAGGCGACGCGCAGTTCGTTGGTGGCGAGCGCGGCGGCGGCGCGGGCGGTGCGCGGATCGCCGAGGCGGGCGAGGGCATGGGCGGCGGCGGCGCAACGCGGTGGGTCGCGGTGGTTGAGGAGCAGGACGAGGGACTCGAAGGCCCGCCGGTCGCCCGCCAGCCCCAGCCGGAAGGCGGCCAGCTCCCTGGCCCACAGCGGCTGCCTCGCCGCGGTGAGCACACTCGCCAGCTCCTCGTGGTCCTCGGTCGCCACCAGATGCTCGTACGCCGTGGTGGCGCCCGACTCCTGCCGTAAGCGCTCCGTGAGCGATCGCAACTCTTCGTCCATGACGCCGAGGGTACAAACGATCTCGGTTCGGGGGACCCACATCACAACGACAGAGGACTGGCGTGCTCGTTACCCGCGGGTTAAGCTCAGACGAGCGGGTTACCCACCCGCCCCTCCTCGCGACGGTTTGGTGACGCAGCCGTCGGGAGAGCAGTCGGTTCGGTACTTCACGTACCTGAGTACGGCTCGGCCACGGGACAGGGCCGGTCGGCATCACCGTTCCTCGGACGTGTGCACGTCCGCAGCGACGGCCCCGGGCGTGTGCGCTTGCAGCCCGGCACCACCCGCACTCCTCACGCACCGGGTGCGCCCCTCGGCGCACCCGGCCGCGTTCCCAGACGTCACCCTCATTTCCAGGAGTCCCGCGATGGCCGCTCCCCTGTCCGACACCCCTCTGTCCCCGCTCAAGACCGTTGCCGTCGTCGGCCTCGGCACCATGGGCACCGGTATCGCCGAGGTCCTGGCCAAGGCCGGCCGCGAGGTCGTCGGTATCGACGTCAGCGAGGCCCAGGCCGCCCGGTGCGTCGCCGCCCTGGAGGCCTCCACGGCCCGCGCCGTGGAGCGGGGCCGGCTGACCGAGCAGGAGCGCGCGGACGCCCTCGCCCGGGTCCGTACCGCCACCGATCTGGGCGCGGCGGCCGACGCCGACCTGGTCATCGAGGTGGCGCCGGAGTCGTACGAGATCAAGCAGCAGATCTTCCGCGAACTGGACGGGATCGTCCGCCCGGAGACGATCCTCGCGACCGGCACCAACGCCCTGTCCGTCACGCGCCTGGCCGCCGACTCGGCGCGTCCCGAGCGGGTGCTCGGGCTGCACTTCTTCAACCCGGCGCCGGCGATGAAGCTGGTCGAGGTCGTCTCCTCGGTGCTGACCGCGCCCGCCGCCGTCAGCGCCGTCACCGGCCTTGCCCTCGACCTCGGCAAGGAGCCCGTCGCGGTCGGTGACCGGCCCGGATTCGTCGCCGACGGGCTGCTGTTCGGCTACCTCAACCAGGCGGCCGCGATGTACGAGGCGAAGTACGCCTCCCGGGAGGACATCGACGCGGCGATGCGACTGGGCTGCGGGCTGCCCATGGGCCCGCTGGCTCTGCTCGACCTGATCGGCATCGACACCGCGCGCACCGTCCTGGACGCCATGTACGCGCAGTCCCGCGACCGGCTGCACGCCCCTGCGCCGATCCTGAAGCAGCTCAGCGAGGCGGGCCTGACGGGCCGTAAGTCGGGCCGCGGCTTCTACACCTACGACGCTCCGGGCAGCGCCACCGTCGTGCCCGACGCACTGACGCCGGCGTCCGGCGACTCCCGGACGCCGGGCCGTACGGTCCGCTCGGTCGGCGTCGCGGGCTCCGGCACCATGGCGTCCGGCATCGCCGAGGTCTTCGCCAAGGCGGGCTACGACGTGGTCCTCGCCGCCCGCAGTGCGGAGAAGGCCGAGGCCGCCAAGGCCCGGATCGGCAAGTCGCTCTCCCGCTCGGTCGACAAGGGCAGGCTGACGGCCCAGGCGGCGGCGCAGACGCTGGACCGGATCACGCCGGCGGGCTCGTACGACGCCTTCGGCGACGTCGACCTGGCGGTCGAGGCCGTCGCCGAGGACCTGGAGGTCAAGCGGCAGCTGTTCGCGACACTGGACAAGGTCTGCAAGCCGGGCGCGGTCCTGGCGACCACCACCTCGTCGCTGCCGGTCGTCGCCTGCGCCCGCGCCACCTCGCGTCCGCAGGACGTGATCGGTATGCACTTCTTCAACCCGGCGCCGGCGATGAAGCTGGTCGAGGTCGTGCGTACGGTGCTGACGGCGGACGACGTCCACGCGACGGTTCACGAGGTCTGCTCCGCGATCAGGAAGCACGCCGTCGACTGTGGTGACCGGGCCGGATTCATCGTCAACGCGCTGCTCTTCCCGTACCTGAACAACGCGATCAAGATGGTGCAGGACCACTATGCGTCGCTCGACGACATCGACGCGGCGATGAAGCTGGGCGGCGGCTACCCGATGGGCCCCTTCGAGCTGCTGGACGTCGTCGGCCTGGATGTCTCGCTGGCCATCGAGAAGGTCCTGCACCGCGAGTTCCGCGACCCGGGCCTCGCCCCGGCGCCGCTCCTGGAGCACCTGGTGGCCGCGGGCTGCCTCGGCCGCAAGACGGGCCGCGGCTTCCGCGAATATGCCCGCCGCTGAGCGTCCCGGCGACTGGTTCCGCGCGGGCGCGGAGTGGGGCGGACTGCTCGACCCGGCCGGTTCTCCCCCGCCCTGGAAGGGCGGGGGAAACCCCGGACCTGCGCATCGAGCTGCGCACATGCAGTACGTTCGGGGCATGTCCCAGCCCGCCAAGTCCTCACGTACACCAGCCGCGCCCGACGCACCCGAGAGTGCCGCAGGCAGTCGCGCCGCCGCCCAACGGCTGAAAATGCGCCGGGAGCTGGCGGCCGCGGCGATGGAGCTGTTCGCGACCAAGGGGTACGAGGCGACCACCGTCGACGAGATCGCGGCCGCGGCCGGGGTCGCCCGCCGCACCTTCTTCCGCCACTTCCGCTCGAAGGAAGAGGCGATCTTCCCCGACCACGACGACACCCTGATCCGGGCCGAGGCGGTGCTCAACGCGGCACCCGCGCACGAGCACCCGCTCGACACGGTGTGCCGCGGGATCAAGGAAGTCATGAAGATGTACGCGGGCCGGCCGGAGATCTCGGTCGCCCGCTACAAGCTCACGCGCGAGGTGCCCACCCTGCGCGAGGCGGAGATCGCGTCGGTGGCCCGCTACGAGCGCCTCTTCACCCGCTATCTGCTCGGCCACTTCGACGAGCACGCGCACGACGACGACGCCAACGACGACCCCCTGCTGGCCGAGGTCGCCGCCTCCGCCGTGGTCACCGCCCACAACCACGTGCTGCGGCGCTGGCTGCGGGCCGGCGGCCAGGGGGACGTGGAGGCACAGCTCGACCATGCCTTCGCGATCGTGCGGAAGACGTTCGGGGCGGGCATCGGAATCGGACGCTCCGCGGCGCCGAAGCCGGCCCCCGCCTCGGTCTCGACACAGGGCGAGGTGCTGGTGACGGTGGCCCGCACCGACGCCCCGCTGGACGAGGTCATGCGGACCATCGAGGAGGCCCTCCGGGACCGCTGAGCGCCCACAGCACAGTGACAACGGCCACCCCATCGGGTGGCCGTTTTGGCATGTCAGAGCCCTCTTTCGCCCGTTTCCCAGCCCGCATACGATCGATCATCGCTCATTTGTTACGTAAAGATTTCGTCTGAGCGAAACTTCTGGCACCCAGTGCCTTGCCAGGTGACACGGGGTGCCATACGTTGATGTTGTCCGGGCGGCCGGCGTGCAGCGACCTTTCGTACGCCGGCTGTCCCCGCAAGCCCACGGCCTGCGCGCCCGGACGCCTGCGTCACAGGCAACCTCCCGCGCCACAAAGCGCTGCCGAACAGCACCACCCGCCGAACCGACGGCAACCCCAACCCTCAGCAGCACCGACGTAACCCTCAGCGCCCTTCCCTCGGGGCGCGTATCGCCGGAGGCAACACCGTGACCGTGAAGAACATCCTGGACGCGATCCAGTCGCCGGACTCGACGCCGGCCGACTTCGCCGCTCTGCCCCTCCCCGAGTCGTACCGCGCGATCACCGTGCACAAGGACGAGACGGAGATGTTCGCGGGCCTCGCAACCCGCGACAAGGACCCCCGCAAGTCGATCCACCTGGACGAGGTGCCGGTGCCGGAGCTCGGCCCGGGCGAGGCCCTGGTGGCCGTCATGGCCTCCTCGGTGAACTACAACTCGGTGTGGACCTCGATCTTCGAGCCGCTGTCCACCTTCGGCTTCCTGGAGCGCTACGGCCGGCTCAGCGAGCTCACCAAGCGCCACGACCTGCCGTACCACATCATCGGCTCCGACCTCGCGGGCGTCGTCCTGCGCACCGGCCCCGGCGTCAACGCCTGGCAGCCGGGCGACGAGGTCGTCGCGCACTGTCTGTCGGTCGAGCTGGAGTCCAGCGACGGCCACAACGACACCATGCTCGACCCCGAGCAGCGCATCTGGGGCTTCGAGACCAACTTCGGCGGCCTCGCCGAGATCGCGCTCGTCAAGTCCAACCAGCTGATGCCCAAGCCCCAGCACCTGAGCTGGGAGGAGGCCGCCGCCCCCGGGCTGGTGAACTCCACGGCGTACCGGCAGCTGGTCTCCCGCAACGGCGCCGGTATGAAGCAGGGCGACAACGTCCTCATCTGGGGCGCGAGCGGCGGGCTCGGCTCGTACGCCACGCAGTTCGCGCTGGCCGGCGGCGCCAACCCGATCTGCGTCGTCTCCTCGCCGCAGAAGGCGGAGATCTGCCGCTCGATGGGCGCCGAGGCGATCATCGACCGCAACGCCGAGGGCTACAAGTTCTGGAAGGACGAGAACACCCAGGACCCCAAGGAGTGGAAGCGCTTCGGCAAGCGCATCCGCGAACTCACCGGCGGCGAGGACATCGACATCGTCTTCGAGCACCCCGGACGCGAGACCTTCGGCGCGAGCGTCTATGTCACCCGCAAGGGCGGCACGATCACCACCTGCGCCTCGACTTCGGGCTACATGCACGAGTACGACAACCGCTACCTGTGGATGTCGCTGAAGCGGATCATCGGCTCGCACTTCGCCAACTACCGCGAGGCCTGGGAGGCCAACCGGCTCATCGCGAAGGGCAAGATCCACCCCACCCTGTCGAAGGTGTACTCCCTGGAGGACACCGGCCAGGCCGCCTACGACGTGCACCGCAACCTCCACCAGGGCAAGGTCGGCGTGCTGTGCATGGCCCCCGAGGAGGGCCTGGGCGTGCGCGACCACGAGAAGCGCGCCAAGCACGTCGACGCCATCAACCGCTTCCGGAACATCTGAGAGGCGTCGCATGACTGAGCGTCAGAAGGACCGGCCGTGGCTCATGCGCACGTACGCCGGTCACTCCACGGCCGAGGCGTCCAACGAGCTGTACCGGCGCAATCTCGCCAAGGGGCAGACGGGTCTGTCGGTGGCGTTCGACCTGCCGACGCAGACCGGCTACGACTCCGACCACATCCTCGCCCGCGGCGAGGTGGGCCGGGTCGGCGTGCCGATCGCGCACCTCGGTGACATGCGCCGGCTGTTCCAGGACATCCCCCTGGAGCAGATGAACACCTCGATGACCATCAACGCCACGGCCATGTGGCTGCTGGCGCTCTACCAGGTCGTCGCGGAGGAGCAGGGCGCGGACATCACCAAGCTCCAGGGCACGACCCAGAACGACATCGTCAAGGAGTACCTGTCGCGGGGGACGCACGTCTTCCCGCCGGGGCCCTCACTCCGGCTGACGACGGACATGATCGCGTACACGGTCTCCCACATCCCGAAGTGGAACCCGATCAACATCTGCAGCTACCACCTGCAGGAGGCGGGCGCCACACCGGTCCAGGAGATCGCCTACGCGATGTCCACCGCGATCGCGGTTCTCGATGCCGTACGCGACTCGGGGCAGGTTCCCGAGGAGAAGTTCGGGGACGTCGTGGCCCGTATCTCCTTCTTTGTGAACGCGGGCGTCCGCTTCATCGAGGAGATGTGCAAGATGCGGGCGTTCGGGCGGATCTGGGACAAGGTCACGCGCGAGCGGTACGGCATCGAGAACCCCAAGCAGCGCCGCTTCCGCTACGGCGTCCAGGTCAACTCCCTCGGTCTGACCGAGGCGCAGCCGGAGAACAACGTCCAGCGGATCGTCCTCGAGATGCTGGCCGTGACCCTCTCGAAGGACGCACGCGCGCGTGCCGTCCAGCTCCCGGCCTGGAACGAGGCCCTGGGTCTGCCGCGCCCCTGGGACCAGCAGTGGTCGCTGCGCATCCAGCAGGTCCTCGCCCACGAGAGCGACCTGCTGGAGTACGAGGACATCTTCGAGGGCTCGAAGGTGATCGAGGCGAAGGTCGAGGCGCTCGTCGAGGAGTCCTTCGCGGAGATCGACCGTATCCAGGAGATGGGCGGCGCGATGGCCGCCGTCGAGTCCGGCTACCTCAAGTCGCAGCTCGTCGCCTCGCACGCCGAGCGGCGGGCTCGTATCGAGTCCGGTCAGGAGAAGATCGTCGGCGTCAACATCTTCGAGACGACCGAGCCCAATCCCCTGACCGCCGACCTGGACACCGCCATCCAGACGGTCGACCCGGCCGTCGAGGCCCGTGTCATCGAGTCCCTCCAGCGCTGGCGCGACACCCGCTACCAGCCGCCCTTCAACCACCCGCGCCCCTGCAAGGCGCTGGAGCGCCTCAAGGAGGCCGCCAAGGGCACCGCCAACCTCATGGAGGCCACCCTGGAGTGCGCCCGCGCCGGGGTGACGACCGGCGAGTGGGCCGGGGCCCTGCGCGAGGTGTTCGGCGAGTTCCGCGCGCCGACCGGTGTCTCGTCGGCACCCGTCGCGGTGACCGCCGAGGAGGGCACCGCGATGGCGCTCGTCCGCCGCCGCGTCGAGGAGACCGCCCGTGACCTCGGCGTCGGCAAGCTGCGCTTCCTGGTCGGCAAGCCGGGCCTGGACGGACACTCCAACGGCGCCGAACAGATCGCCGTACGCGCGCGTGACGCCGGCTTCGAGGTGGTCTACCAGGGCATCCGGCTCACACCCGAGCAGATCGTCGACGCGGCCCTCGCCGAGGACGTCCACGCGGTGGGCCTGTCGATCCTCTCCGGCTCGCACGCCCAGCTGGTGCCGGATGTGCTGGAGCGGCTCCGTGTGGCCGGTGCCACAGATATACCGGTGATCGCCGGTGGCATCATCCCCAACGGTGATGCCGAGCAGCTCAGGGCCGCCGGAGTCGCCGCCGTCTTCACCCCGAAGGACTTCGACATCACCGGGATCATCGGCCGCATCGTCGACGAGATCCGCACAGCGAACAAGCTCGACCCCCTGGAGGTCCCCGCATGACCACGCCCGTCAACCGTCTGCGTCCGCGACGCTCCTGCCTCGCGGTCCCCGGAAGCAACCCGCGCTTCCTGGAGAAGGCGCAGGGCCTCCCGGCCGACCAGGTCTTCCTCGACCTGGAGGATGCCTGCGCGCCGCTCGCCAAGCCCGAGGCGCGGCACACCATCGTCAAGTTCCTCAACGAGGGCGACTGGACGGGCAAGACGAGGGTCGTGCGCGTCAACGACTGGACGACGGAGTGGACGTACCGCGATGTCGTCACCGTCGTGGAGGGCGCGGGTCCGAACCTCGACTGCATCATGCTGCCGAAGGTCCAGGACGCCCAGCAGATCGTGGCCCTGGACCTCCTCCTCACCCAGATCGAGAAGACCATGGGCTTCGAGGTCGGCCGTATCGGCATCGAGGCGCAGATCGAGAACGCCCAGGGCCTGAACAACGTCAACGAGATCGCGCAGGCCTCCCCGCGCATCGAGACGATCATCTTCGGCCCGGCCGACTTCATGGCGTCGATCAACATGAAGTCGCTGGTCGTGGGCGAGCAGCCGCCCGGCTACCCGGCGGACGCCTACCACTACATCCTGATGAAGATCCTGATGGCCGCCCGCGCCAACAACCTCCAGGCGATCGACGGCCCCTACCTGCAGATCCGCAACGTGGACGGCTACCGCGAGGTCGCGCAGCGCGCCGCGGCCCTCGGCTTCGACGGCAAGTGGGTGCTGCACCCGGGCCAGGTCGAGGCGTCCAACGAGATCTTCTCGCCCTCCCAGGAGGACTACGACCACGCCGAGCTGATCCTGGACGCGTACGACTACTACACGTCCGAGGCGGGCGGCAAGAAGGGCTCCGCGATGCTCGGCGACGAGATGATCGACGAGGCCAGCCGCAAGATGGCGCTGGTCATCGCGGGCAAGGGACGCGCCGCCGGCATGCAGCGCACCAGCACGTTCGAGATTCCGGAGGCGTAAGGCCATGCAGTTCGGGCGCACCTACGAGGAGTTCGAGGTCGGGGCGACGTACAAGCACTGGCCGGGCAAGACGGTCACCGAGTACGACGACCACCTGTTCTGTCTCCTCACCATGAACCACCACCCGCTCCACATGGACACCAACTATGCGGAGAAGACGACGGACTTCGGCAAGAACGTCGTCGTCGGGAACTACATCTACTCGCTGCTGCTCGGCATGTCCGTCCCGGACATCTCCGGCAAGGCGATCGCCAACCTGGAGATCGAGTCGCTGAAGCACGTGGCGCCGACCTTCCACGGCGACACGATCTACGGCCAGACGACCGTGCTCGACAAGTGGCCGTCGAAGTCGAAGAACGACCGGGGCATCGTCCACGTCGAGACCAAGGGCTACAAGCAGGACGGCACGCTGGTCTGCGTGTTCCGCCGCAAGGTGATGGTCCCCACCGAGACGTACATCAAGGAGCGCGGCGGCGAGCAGCCGGGCCGCCCGGAGCTGAAGCAGCAGGAGAAGTAGCCATGGCGCGACTCGCCCAGACCGCCGGTCTGACCGACATCCAGCAGGAGATCCTCTCCACCGTCCGCGACTTCGTGGACAAGGAGATCATCCCGGTCGCGACCGAGCTGGAGCACCGCGACGAGTATCCGCAGCAGATCGTCGACGGCCTCAAGGAGTTGGGCCTGTTCGGCCTGATGATCCCCGAGGAGTACGGGGGTCTGGGCGAGTCGCTCCTGACGTACGCCCTCTGCGTCGAGGAGATCGCCCGCGGCTGGATGTCGGTCTCCGGCATCATCAACACCCACTTCATCGTGGCGTACATGCTCAAGCAGCACGGCACGCAGGAGCAGAAGGACCACTTCCTGCCGCGGATGGCGGCCGGTGACATCCGTGGCGCCTTCTCGATGTCGGAGCCGGGCCTGGGCTCCGATGTGTCGGCGATCACGTCGAAGGCGGTCAAGGACGGCGACGAGTACGTCCTGAACGGTCAGAAGATGTGGCTGACGAACGGCGGCACGTCCTCCCTCGTCGCCGTCCTCGTCCGGAGTGACGAAGGACACCCCGAGGGCACCGCGCCCCACAAGTCGATGACGACCTTCCTGGTGGAGAAGGAGCCCGGCTTCGGTGAGGTCCGCCCCGGCCTCACCATCCCGGGCAAGATCGACAAGATGGGGTACAAGGGCGTCGACACCACCGAGCTGATCATGGACGGCCTGCGCATTCCGGCCGATCGGGTGCTCGGCGGCGTCACCGGCCGAGGTTTTTACCAAATGATGGACGGCGTGGAGGTCGGCCGCGTCAATGTGGCGGCGCGTGGCTGTGGCGTCGCTCAGCGCGCCTTCGAGCTCGGTGTCCAGTACGCCCAGCAGCGTCACACTTTCGGCAAGCCGATCGCCCAGCACCAGGCGATCCAGTTCAAGCTCGCCGAGATGGCCACCAAGGTCGAGGCGGCCCATGCCATGATGGTGAACGCTGCACGCAAAAAGGACTCCGGAGAGCGAAACGACCTCGAGGCCGGGATGGCGAAGTACCTCGCCTCCGAGTACTGCAAGGAGGTCGTGGAGGATGCCTTCCGGATCCATGGCGGCTACGGCTTCTCGAAGGAGTACGAGATCGAGCGCCTCTACCGCGAGGCCCCGATGCTGCTGATCGGTGAAGGTACCGCCGAGATCCAGAAAATGATCATCGGCCGCAGGCTGCTCGAAGAGTATCGGTTCCAGGGCTGAACGTCCGGAAACGGGGTGTTTTCTTCGAGAAGAAGATCACACCCCGTAGGCACTCCCCGGCCACCGACTCGGCTTCCCGGCTTACCCAGTTACGGCCCTTAGCCGCTACGATCGCGAGAAAGCCGCCGTCCCCCGTTCAGAGCGCGGCATCATCCGCTACGAAGGTCATCCATGCCCCACAGCCAAACCTCTGCACCACGCGACAGCCTGGTCGGCACACGCCTCGCGCGCGGAGCATCGCCGTGGCTCCTCCCGACCGTCGCCACCGCAGCCCTCAGCCTGGCCCGCGCACGCCGCTCCGGTGCCGCCAAGGCCGTCGCCGTCCCCGCCACCGCGCTCGCGGCGGGGATGCTGTGGTTCTTCCGCGACCCCGAGCGCGAGATCACCCAGGGCCGGGTGATCTCGCCCGCCGACGGCGTGGTGCAGAGCATCATGCCGTGGAAGGACGGACGTACCCGCGTCGCGATCTTCATGAGCCCGCTCAACGTGCACGTCAACCGCGCTCCGCTGGCCGGCACCGTGACGTCGGTCGAGCACGTCCCGGGCGGATTCGTTCCTGCTTTCAACAAGGAGAGCGAGAACAACGAGCGGGTCGTCTGGCACTTCGACACCGAGCTCGGTGACATCGAGATGATCCAGATCGCCGGCGCGGTCGCCCGCCGTATCGTCCCCTACATCCCGCAGGGCACCAAGGTCGAGCAGGGCGAGCGGATCGGCCTGATCCGTTTCGGCTCGCGCGTCGACCTGTACCTGCCCGAGGGCGTCGAGGTCGCGGTCGAGGTCGGCCAGAAGACCGTGGCTGGGGTGACTCGAATTGACCGTGATTGACCCTGATACGCAGTCGGGCTGGGTCCCGGAGGCGGTGGAGGACGACGAAGAGGAGGAGATGCCCCTCTCTCTGCGCCTCTCGATAGCCGACACCCTCACGCTCGGCAACGCCACGTGCGGCTTCATGGCGGTGTACTTCACCACCACCGGCATCCTGATCCCGCACCTCACCGGCAGCCAGGAGACCGGCATGGCCCGCCACAGCGCGGCCACGGCGGTCATCCTCATGCTCTGCGCGGCGGTCTTCGACCTGTTCGACGGCCTGGTGGCACGCAAACTGCGCTCCTCCCCCATGGGCGCGGAGCTGGACAACCTCTCGGACCTGATCAGCTTCGGCCTGGCTCCGGCGTACTTCGTCCTCGTCTACGGCATGGTCGCGGACGACGCGCACCAGCGGGTGGCCGCGGTCGGGGCGATCGTCGTGCTCCTGGCGGTGGTCCTGAGGCTGGCGAGATTCTCCTGCGTGACGATGAAGGACGGCATGTTCCAGGGCATGCCGAGCCCCTTCGGCGCACTGACGGTCGTCGCGATCGTGCTGCTGGAGCTGCCCTTCGTGGCGACCCTGCTGGCGATCCTGGGCACCGCGTGGCTGATGGTGAGCCGGGTGGAGTACCCGAAGCCGCGGGGCCGCCTCGCCGGTGCGATGCTCGGCTGGATCGTGATGAGCATGGGCCTGCTGGTCGCCTGGGCCTTCGGCGCCCCCAGCGGCCAGCTCCTCCTCCAGACGGGCTGCGCGCTGCAGCTGGTCATGGGCGCGGTGATCCCGCTGTTCGCCACGGCCCGCCGGGTGAACAACTTCCGCGACAACCGACGTGAGGCGCGGGCGGCGCAGCTGCCGTAGCGCTGGCGCTTGGCTTGGGCCCCGGACCGGGTTGGGTTCGGGGCCCTTCGCTTTCTTGGGGCCCGGCGTCGGTGCGGGCACTGCTGGGGGCTCCGCCCCCAGACCCCCGGCCATCGCCCACCCGCCATCCGACTCGGTCGGGCGAGAGGCTGGTCCAGGGTGTAGCCCCCCGGCCGGGCCCAAGGGGCGCAGCCCGGCGGGGTCCGAGGGGCGCAGCCCCTGGCGGGTCCAAGGGGCGCAGCCCTTGGGGATGGGAACGGGTAAGGGCGGCGGGGGCGAGAAAAGTCCCGCCTCAGCCCAAGTAGTCCCGCGCGATCCGCTCCGCCACCCGCTCCAGGATCGGCCCCGCCTCCGCGATGCACTTCGCCACGTCCGGCTCGACCTCCGTCAGCGGGTACGCCCGCCGGATCCCGGCCCGGCCCAACGCCTGAGGCGGCAGCGCAAGACGCCCGCACACCGCGACGACCTCCTTGCCCGCGGCCCGCGCAGCAGCCGCGACCCCCGCCGGAGCCTTGCCGTGCAGGGTCTGCTCGTCCAGCGAGCCCTCACCGGTGATCACCAGATCGGCCCGGGACAGCGCGGGGGCGAAGCCCAGGACGTCGAGCATCACCTCGATGCCGGCGCGGAAGCGGGCTCCGATGATCAGGGCGCCGTACCCGATACCGCCCGCCGCGCCGGCCCCCGGCGACGCGGCGTACTCCCCGGCCTTCGGCCCGATGGCCTCCTCCAGCACCTTCGCGAAGTGCGCGAGCGCCGCGTCCAGCGTCGCCACGTCGTCCGGCGAGGCGCCCTTCTGCGGCCCGTACACGGCCGGCGCGCCCTTCGGCCCGGTCAGCGGGTTGTCCACGTCGCTGGCGAGGACGAACTCGATGTCCGCCAGCCGCGGGTCAAGGCCGGACAGATCCGCGGACGCGAGGTCGGCCAGCCCTCCGCCGCCCGGCGTCACCGGCTCCCCCTCCGCCGTCAGGAACCGCGCCCCCAGCGCGGCCAGCATCCCCGCACCGCCGTCGGTCGTCGCGCTCCCCCCGACCCCGAACACGATCGTCCGCGCCCCCGCGTCGAGCGCGGCCCGCAGCAACTCCCCCGA
This sequence comes from Streptomyces sp. NPDC059866, assembly GCF_042731325.1. Taxonomy (NCBI): domain Bacteria; kingdom Bacillati; phylum Actinomycetota; class Actinomycetes; order Kitasatosporales; family Streptomycetaceae; genus Streptomyces; species Streptomyces sp. NPDC059866. The sequence goes on from NZ_JBHWJT010000002.1 coordinate 337,715, forward strand.
CCCGTAGGTGGACGCCGTGAGCGGCGCGAAGACCCCGGCCGGCAGCCGCTGCAGCCCGCTCGCCTCGGCCATCTCCACGACGGCGGTGTCGCCGCGCAGCGCAAAGGCGGCGGTCACCTCGTCGCCGAGCGGCCCCGCAACCCGTACCGCACGCCGCTCGAACCCGGCCGCGACCGCCGCGGCCACGGTTCCGTCGCCGCCGTCGGCCACCGGGAGCGCCTCCACGTCGACGTCCGGTACGACGCGACGCAGTCCGGCCGTCACCCGCTCGGCGACCTCCACGGCCGTCAGCGACCCCTTGAACTTGTCCGCGGCGATGAGCACCCGACGGGCGCCGTCCACAGCGTCAGCCACCTTGTCTTCCCCTTGCTCTCCGGGGCCCCCGCATGTCAGGGCCAGTCGCGCCGCTGCGACCCTAACCGCAGCACAGCCCCGCCGTCATGCCCCGACCGGCCCGTGGAACACCCTGGAAAGCCCCTGAGAACCGCCTGTGACGGCCGCGGAATCGGGTAAACCCTTCCTATGACCCCTGTGGGCACCGAGCCAGAGCTCGCCGACCGCATCCTCGGGGGCTGGCTGGGCCGGATCGCCGGGAACATGCTGGGCAAACCGGTCGAGCAGGGCGATCTGTGGACGCGCGACCGCATCGACCGCTACCTGCGCCAGGCCTCCGCCCTGCCCCTCACCGACTACCTCCCCGAGCCGCCCCCCGACGGCGACAGCCCCCAGCTGCGCCCGGAGTGGCGCCAGTGCGTCCGCGGCCGCATCCACGGCAGCTGCCGCGACGACGACGTCGACTACGCCGTCCTCGGCCTGGACCTGCTGGAAACCCACGGCTTCGACTTCAGCACCGAGCAGGTCGGCGACCTGTGGCTGCTGCGGCTGCCGTACCTGCAGACGTTCACGGCGGAGCGGGCGGCCTACCGCAACCTCGCCAACGGACTCAAGCCGCCGCTCACGGCGACGTACGACAACCCGTACCAGGAGTGGATCGGCGCCCTCATCCGCGCCGACATCTACGGCTGGACCTGCCCGGGCGCCCCGTCCCGCGCCGCCTCGCTGGCCCGCCGGGACGCGGTGCTGTCGCACACCGGCAACGGGGTGTACGGGGCGATGTGGGCGGCGGCGCTGATCTCGGCCGCGTTCACGGCGCCCACCGTCCGGCACGCCGTGGACGAGGCGCTCGCGGTCATCCCCGCGAGCAGCCGGCTGGCCCGCACGGTGCGCCGCGTCGCCTCGCTCCACGAGACCCGGTTGCCCTGGGAGGACACGCTGACGACGCTGGCCGAGGAGACCGCCGGGCTCGGCTGGATCCACGCCGTCCCGAACGCGGCGGTGCTCACCGCGGGGCTGCTGTACGGCGACGGCGACTTCACCCGCACCATCACACTCACCGTCCGCGGCGGCCTGGACACCGACTCCAACGGCGCCACCGCCGGTTCGGTGGCCGGTGTCCTGACCGGTGCGGAGGCGATCCCGGCCCAGTGGAAGGACCCGCTGGAGGACACGGTGCGCAGCGCGGTGTTCGGCTTCGACGGGGTACGGATCAGCGAGCTGGCGGAGCGGACCCTGCGACTGGTCCGGACGGAGGCCGACCACGCCGTCCAGCAGGACAGGCCCTGAGCCCGCCCTGGTTACCCTTCCTGGATGACCACTGCTGACTTCGCCACGTACATCGCGGGCCTGCCCCGCGTCCTCGCCGGTGCCGCCGCGCTCTTCCGCGACACCGAGGGCCGGGTACTGCTCGTCGAGCCCAACTACCGTGACGGCTGGGCACTTCCGGGCGGCACGATCGAGTCCGACGACGGCGAAACCCCGCGCCAGGGCGCGCGCCGGGAGACCGCCGAGGAGATCGGCCTGGACCGGGAGCTCGGGCGGCTGCTCGCCGTGGACTGGGTGCACGGGACGGCCCGGCCGCCGCTGGTGGCGTATCTGTACGACGGCGGGGTGCTCGGCGAGGAGGACCTCAAGGCGATCCGGTTGCAGGAGGAGGAACTGCTGTCCTGGCGACTCGTACCGCGCGAGGACCTCACCGACTTCCTGCCCGGCGCCCTGGGCCGCCGCGTGCTGACCGCACTCGACGTCCTCTCGGACGGTTCGGGGACGGCCGAGCTGGAGAACGGCCACCGCGTGGGCTGACCGGGCGAGGGCCGGACGGGTTCATCCCTCCACGTCGCGAGGCTTGGCATCCACCTCACGCAGCGCCTCGTCACGCTCGGCGACCCGGGCCTCCGTACGGTGGCCGCGCTCGACGTAGTCCCGCAGCACGAGCTCGACGGCATCCTGGGGATTGCCGACGCCCGCCAGCACCATGGCTTCCACGACAAGTTCGGCGTCGAGCGTGACATTGACCTTGGCCATGCGCGGACCCTAACACCAGCGCCCCGCCGGGACTCGATTGTTCGTTCGCCGCCCCCGTCTCGGAACACCCGGGAGCAGCCGTGACACAGACGCATCCGAACGGCTGACGGCCCCCCGGGTGACGTCCACCCGTACGGCGCCATACCGCTACGCCGCCGGCTCCGGCCGACGGATGCCTGATACCGCGGCGCTTCACAAACGGCACGATCGCAGACCCTTGTCAACACGGCCGAGCAGCCGGAACGACCACGGCAGGCAGGGTCGGTCGCGCGCTGCGATAAAGGAATTCCATGAGACAGTCCCGAATCGCGGCATGTACCTCAGCCCTCCTCTTCGCCACTGCCTGCACCGTCGCCGGACCCACGACGGCCCGAGCGGCGCCGCACACGGCAGCCACGGACTATGTGGCTCTGGGGGACTCCTACTCCGCCGGCGTCGGAGCCGGCGACTACCTCTCCTCCAGCCCCGGCTGCCAACGCAGCAGCAGGTCCTATGCCGCCCTGTGGACTGCAGCCCACGCACCCTCGTCCTTCAGCTTCACCGCGTGCAACGGCGCCCGGACCAGCGACGTCATGGCACTCCAGCTCGGTCCGCTCACACCGCGTACCGACCTGGTCAGCATCACCGTCGGCGGCAGCGACGCGGGCTTCGGACCCGTCATGACGACGTGCGTACTGCGCGGCACCACCACCTGCCTGTCCGCCCTCGCCGACGCACGCGCCACCATGGACGGCTCCCTCCCGGGCAACCTCGACCGCCTGTACTCAGCCATCACCAGGAGGGCACCCGCCGCCCACGTGGTGGTCCTCGGCTATCCGCACCTGTATCAACTCCACGGCACCTGCCGGGCGGGCTTCCCGGACACGGTGCGCTCCGCCCTCAACGACGCCGTGGACCACCTCAACCGCGTGATCGCCAAACGCGCCGCCGATCACGGGTTCACGTTCGCCGACGTCCGTACCGCCTTCACCGGCCACGAAATCTGCTCGCCCAACCCGTGGCTGCGCAGCATCCACTTGCTGGCACCCACCGAGTCCTACCACCCCACGGCATCCGGCCAGTCCCTCGGCTACCTCCCCGTCCTGGCCGCCGTAACCTGAGGCACCACCCAGGAGGGGCGGTGACGGGACCGCGCGCTCGACCACTCCCCCAGGCCGATACAACCTGTTCACGCTGCTGCACATCTGCCCGGGTGCGCCGGATATCGGTTCGCCCCGAGCGGGCAGGCGCCCTACTCTCGGCCCATGAACAGGCCACTCGTCGCCATCCTCAGTGGCGCAGGTATCTCCACCGATTCCGGAATCCCGGACTACCGCGGGCCGAACGGGCTGTGGCGGCGGGATCCCGAGGCCGAGAAGCTTGTGACGTACGAGTACTACATGGGCGATCCGGAGATCCGCCGACGGTCGTGGCAGATGCGGCGCAAGAACCGGACGCTGCGGGCCGAGCCGAACGCCGCCCACCGGGCGGTGGCCGAGCTGGAGCGGGCCGGGGTGCCGGTGCGGGTGATCACGCAGAACGTGGACGGGCTGCACCAGCTGGCCGGGATACCCGCCCGCAAGGTGCTGGAGCTGCACGGCACCGCCCGTAGTGTCGTCTGCACGAAGTGCCATGCTCGAGGTCCCATGGAAGACGCCCTCGCCCGGGTCGAGGCCGGTGAGGACGACCCGCCCTGCCTGGAGTGCGGCGGCATCCTGAAGTCGGCGACGGTGATGTTCGGGGAGCGGCTCGACCCCGTGGTGCTGGGCGAGGCCGTCGCGATCACCAAGGCCTGCCAGGTCTTCATCGCCGTCGGGACCAGTCTCCAGGTACAGCCCGCCGCCGGCCTCGCGGGGGTCGCCGCCGACCACGGGGCCCGGCTGATCATCGTCAACGCCGAGCCCACACCGTACGACGAACACGCCGACGAGGTGGTACGGGAACCGATCGGGACGGCCCTCCCTGCACTGCTGCACCAACTCACCGCGGAGAGTGGCTAATAGTTCCGACAGGCCGGATGATCCGTGCGCCACCTCATCCCCGCCGCCCCTTCGCCTGTCCGGCCTTTACGTCGGCCGCGTACCGATCCACGTACTCCTGGCCAGACAGCCGCAAGATCACGTACGTGATCTCGTCGGTGACGGCCCGCAGCACCGTCTTCTGGTGCGCCATCCCTGCAAAGCGCGAGAAGTCCAGCGGTTCCCCGAAACGGATCGCGACCGGCCGGAGCCTCGGCAGGACACGTCCCGGAGGCCAGATCTCGAAGGTCCCCACCATCGCGCACGGAATCACCGGAACCTGCGCAGCCAGTGCGATCACTGCCACCCCGACCTTGCCCTTGTACAGTCGGCCGTCGGGGGAACGCGTGCCCTCCGGATAGATCGCGAGTACCTCTCCCCTCGCCAGTACCCCCAGCCCCTCCCGGATCGCCCCCTCCCCCGCGCCCCTGCCCGACCTGTCCACCGAAATCTGCCCGGCACCGCGGAGAACCAGCGCGGTCAATCGGCCCCTGAGACCCGGTGCCGTGAAGTACTCCGCCTTGGCCAGGAACGTGATGCGCCGTTTCAGGACGCCGGGCATGAGGAGGGGGTCCGCGAAGGACAGGTGATTCCCGGCAATGATCGCCGCGCCCTCCGCCGGAACGTGCTCGAGTCCCTCGGCCCGCGGCCGGAACAGCAGCCGAAGCAACGGCCCCAGAAGGATGTGCTTGAGCACGTAATAGAACATAAGACGGCTCCCAACTGCCGAAGCCCAGTGGCATCCGGCACGAAGTCCCACAGAGGCGATCACACCCAGGGAGGTCTGCCATCGGCGGGACCGCGGTGGACGGATCCGAGCGTTTTGTGTCACCCCGCGGCGACATCCCAGCGAGCGCAACTTCTCATGCGTCCTGCGGATACCAGCGCAGTTCCACGGTGTTGCCGTCCGGGTCCTGCACATAGAGGGAGACCGCGGTGCCCCGGGCGCCGAAGCGCTCGCCGGGACCGTCCAGCACCGTGAAGACGCCGGAATCGATGACCTGCTGCCAGTCGAGCGGCTCGACCACCAGGCAGATGTGGTCGACATTGGAGCCCTCCGTCCGCTCGGCGGGCGCCTTGACGAGGTCGATGATGCTGGTGGGGCTCACCCGCACGGACGGGAAGGGAGCCTTGCCGGCCCGCCACTCCTCCACCCGCACCGGCTGCAGGCCCAGAGGGCCGGTGTAGAAGGCGAGCGAGCGCTCGATGTCGGCGACGTTGAGGACGAGGTGGTCGAAGGCGATCACGCGCATGGGTGTCTCCGCGGGGTCGGGGCGCCCGGGGCGCCGGTGGCGGTACGACGGGGCGGACGGCTCCGGACCTCGTCGGTCCGCGGCGGCTGGTCGCCGGCTGCCGTGGCCTGCCCCGGATTTGAGCATGACCGAGCAGGCATCCATTGGTCCAACGCATGTTTGTCATCTGATCCATCGCGTTCCACGATGGATCAATGGATCTCCAGCAGATGCGTTACGTCCTCGCAGTGGCGGAGACTGCCAGCTTCACCCGCGCCGCCGAGCAGTGCCACATCGTCCAGTCCGCGCTCAGCCACCAAGTGGCCCGGCTGGAGAGGGAGCTGGGCGCCCGGCTGTTCGATCGGACCAGCCGCCGGGTGCGGCTGACGACCGCCGGGGAGGCGTTCCTGCCCGCCGCCCGCCAGGCCTTGGAAGCGGCCGAGCGGGCCCGGGCGGAGGTGGCGGCGGCCACCGGCGAGATACGGGGCAAACTGACCGTCGGATCGATCCCCACCGTGTCGGCCGTCGACCTTCCCGCGGTGCTCCGTGACTACCGCCTGCGCTACCCCCAGGTACGGATCAGTCTCCGGGCGGGCTCCAGCGAGCGGCTCGTCGAGCAGGTGCGCGACGGCAGACTGGACGCGGCATTCCTCGGGCTGCAGCCCGGATTCCGGCTGGAGGGCGTGCGTGACAAGGAACTTGCCCACGGGCAGCATGTCGCGGTGGTCGCCCCGGACCACCCGCTGGCCACGGAACACGAGGTGGACCTTCGCCTCCTCGCCGACGAGGTGTTTGTGGACTTCGCCGACGGCAGCGCCGCCCGCGCCCAGTCTGACCAGGCGTTCGCGGCGGTCGGCCTGCGGCGCGAGGTCGCCTTCGAGGTGTCCGGCGTCGAGCTCATGGTCCGGATGGTCCGCCACGGATTGGGCATCGCCCTGCTGCCCGCGACGTTCACCACCGAACTGCACGGGCTGCAATGTGTGCCGATCACCAACGGGCCGATACGGGAGGAGCGCCTGATCTGGAGCCGGTTCACCCCCTCACCCGCGGCCTCCGCTTTCCTCTCCCTGCTGGGCGTCTGCATGCCGTCCCCGACGGCCTGACCCGCCTTGGGGCGTCCAGCGGGTCGGTCGCCGGTATCGCCTGGCAGGAGATCGGCGGACAGCCCGGCATCCTCGACGACATCACCGACACCATCCGCGAACAGGCGGACTCCCCGCTCAGCCCGATCGCCCCCGAGAGCCTGCCGTGGCGCCTCGGCGGCGACCCCGACAACACATCCAGGGGGCCCATCGCCATCCAGGTTCGACGCGGCGCGGAAGTCCTCGGCTATGACCCCGACCATCTCACCGATCAGCAACGCGGCACGGTGGAGGAAGCTCTGCAGGAGCTCGCACAGAACATCTTCATCGCCTCCGAGTACCTGGCCCAGCTCAAGGCGGAGAGCGAACTCGCCGACGTGCCTGCGGAGGAGATGACACCGGCCCAGTACCAGGAGCTCGCCGCGCGCTACAACGGCGGTCCGTACTGGCAGACCGACGACGCCCAGTCCTACGGGCGTGGTTTCACGAACAACCTGGACGACGCAAGGAACGCACTGCGCTGATGACCAGCCCTTCCCACGTGGACGACGACCGTGGCTGCCTCCGCCTGGTCCTCGTCGTACCACTCGCTCTGCTGACCCTCATCGCTGGGTACTTCTGCTGGACGGCACTGACCATCCGCCCGTCCGGCACCTGGGACGACGAGGCGTACGCCGGCATCGTTCTGTCGTGCGTTCTCACTATCGGAGCCGCCGGTGCGGCGGGAGCGTTGTGGCTGCTTCCGTCGGTGCGACGGGTCATGGCCTGGTGGTGGGTGGCCCCAGCTCTGTTGTTGGGAGTGGTCGCGGCGGTGCGATGGGTGATGGCCGGTTAGCCGGCTGTCGCCATCGCAGCGTCCACCTGCAGATCTGCTTCTCCCGCAGCTGCTCCCGTCAAGGTATCGGTCGCGCTCAGGTCCTACTATTCGTCCAATGCAGCGCGGTCACCCGCAACGAGATCTCTGCCGTTTGTGCGGTGACATGCGATGCTCAGCAAGCGCGGGCTACTGGAAGGCGCATCAAGGCTTTCCGGATTGCCTGGCCTCGCGGCACACGCACTGTTCCCGGCTCGCACAACCGCATCGTTCAACGTGCTGTCGCTGACGTGGAACGTCTGCTGATCCCCAGCTCGCACAACCGGTCCATTGAGAACTGCGTTGCGCAAATCAACCGTTTGCCCGTCACCCGCGGTCAGCTGAAGACCATAGATGACTGCCCCTCTGAGATCTACTCTCGTCGGCTCAGTGGCAGTGTTCCTCGACCTAGGGTCAACTCCGTGGAGCTGGCGCACCCTCTCCTCTGCTACGGAAGCGTCATCGCCGTTAATCGCAGCGAGTGCCCGGACGACAGATGTCACGCTGTTTTGCTTTGCATGAGTACCAGCGACGACGCGTCGAACGGTCTCAGGACTGATGTCCATACTCTGAGGGTCCGCCAGGACAGCTGCACTGATACTCCTCACCGAGGGGCGGCCGGCAGCTTCGTACAGCCGCCTGATCTCGGACGTCAACTGCGACGACGAAGTAGTGGCTGCCGGCTGCGATGAGCTCGAGGGTACGGAGCTGTTCGCCCGTTCGGACCGATGCGTATCAGGTTCAGGTTCACCGGACTCGGCGATATCGAGGTCCGATCCAGCCGTGCCCGACCCCTGGGGGACAGGCGCCTCCAGACTAAGTGCTGCCTCGACCTCAAGCCGCTTGTCCATCCACCTCGGGATCGCCGCTTCACCCTTTGGGTCCCAAGCCAACACCATGGCCCGGAGCACCGTCTGCGACGGCAAGCGCCTCGCGCTCAAGGCCGCATAGATGCTGGATCGACCTACCCCGTACTCGGCAACGACATGATCCACTCGGAGAGGCCTCAACCTCCCGTCTCTGGACCTTCGAGGCGGTGCCGAGTCTCGCAGTCTGCGCAGGTCAGCAGCGAAGGCCTCAAGTGGTTTGGACGGATCTAAAGGACGTGAACGGCGCACCGAGTTACTCCTTGGTAAGTCCCTCTTAGTCTCGCTTAGGACCACAGTAGCGACTCCAGCTCTGCAGGGTGATGAGGTTCATGTTGCTCGCCCATCACGTGGCGGCGAATTGACGGATTGACCAGCAGAAAGGAGGAGTTGAAGTGTCGTTCGATGACCACGTCGGCGGTGATGGCCTTAACGACGTTGAAAGCGAGTCGGGTTGGCGACGTGTGGCGTTCCCGGTACCCCCGGTAGGCAAGCTGGTAAGGGGAAGCGGAATCACGTCGAGGCTGGGCACTTGTACAGGTTCTGGCCTTGCCGGCTGGGTTGCGACCGGCCACACGCATGGTGACGTCACCTGGGCAACTGTGATCCTCGCGCTTGCAGTGATCGCCGCAGATGCAGTCCGGGCGCCTAGGTGCACCTGCTCAGCGCCGCTAAGTCGGAACTAGCCGGGGAGGAACGGGTGGCGGTGTTCGTGCGGGGTCAGTGCCCACACGAACACCGCCACCCGCCTCTTGGGCAAAAAGCCTGCGCGCATCACCAACGGCGGAGTACATCCGTCGCCTGGCCAAGAGGTGTTACATCCACCAGTGCCTTGCGATTCCGGAATCCCGGACTACCGCGGGCCGAACGGGCTGTGGCGGCGGGATCCCGAGGCCGAGAAGCTTGTGACGTACGAGTACTACATGGGCGATCCGGAGATCCGCCGACGGTCGTGGCAGATGCGGCGCAAGAACCGGACGCTGCGGGCCGAGCCGAACGCCGCCCACCGGGCGGTGGCCGAGCTGGAGCGGGCCGGGGTGCCGGTGCGGGTGATCACGCAGAACGTGGACGGGCTGCACCAGCTGGCCGGGATACCCGCCCGCAAGGTGCTGGAGCTGCACGGCACCGCCCGTAGTGTCGTCTGCACGAAGTGCCATGCTCGAGGTCCCATGGAAGACGCCCTCGCCCGGGTCGAGGCCGGTGAGGACGACCCGCCCTGCCTGGAGTGCGGCGGCATCCTGAAGTCGGCGACGGTGATGTTCGGGGAGCGGCTGATCCGCATCCCCCGCGGCGTACACGAGCAGCACGGGGTACGCGGCGTCGCGGGGAAGACCGTCCTGGGGGGCGGACCTCAGCTCTTGACGGCCTCTGCGATGTGCAGGGCGGCCTGGGCGGGCGTGAGGTGCGTGGTGTCGACGACCTCGGCCTCGCCGTGCAGCCACGTGCGGGCCGCCTCGGCGTAGGGCTCGAGGTATTTGAGGCGGAATGGGGAGGGGCCAAGAACAGTGTCCCCCTCGATGCGCCCCCGCAGGGTGTCCTGGTCGGCGTGGAGGACGAAGTGCCGGACCGGAATGTCATGTTGGGCGAGGCCCGTGCTGATCTCGCGCCAGTACTGCTCGACCAGGACAGTCATGGGCATCACCAGAGTGCCGCCGGTGTAGTCGAGTACGCGGCGGGCGGTCTCGACGACGAGCTGCCGCCACGGCGGCCAGTGCTGGAAGTTGTCCGTCCCGGGCAGCCCCGGCGTGATGTCCATGAGTGTCTCGCCGACCTTCTCGGCATCGAACACCCGTGAATCCGGGATCAGTTGCTGCACCAGTGGACTGGTCGTCGTCTTGCCTGCGCCGTGGGTGCCGTTGAGCCATACGATCACGGGAGCCGACGCTAGTGCATTGACCGCACAGGTTCGCCGCGTTGGGCCGTTCAAGGCCATGATGACGAGCGGCCGGCCTCCCATCGGATGCCTTGCCCGCTACGGACCTTGGCGCCTTCGCATCGCCGGCACGGCACCAGGCTGTGACCGGGAAGGTTCGCCGGGTCGGTGGAACAGCATGAAGCATCTGAACCGTTCGGTAATGTGTTCGCCCGGAGAGGGCCCGAACGGCTGCTGCCGGGCGGCAACGGCAGCCACAGTCGTAGACACGTCCCATGACCACGGGCGTCGGCACGGCCTCCGGCCCCTGATCCCAGAGGACGGACCACGAGAAGGACGGGGGAAACACCGATGACGACCGCTCATGCCCTGTCCGGGGCTGGGAGCAGCCCACCGTCGGACAGCGACACGGTCATCGAAGTACGGGATCTGCGGATGCGCTACCGCAGCCAGGACGTACTGAAGGGGGTCGGCTTCACGGCCCGGCGAGGCGAAGTCGTCGTGCTGCTCGGCCCGAACGGCGCGGGCAAGACGACCACCATCGAGGTCCTGGAAGGCTTCCGGATGCGCTCGGCCGGTGACGTGACCGTCCTCGGCACCGATCCGGCTCGCGGGGACGAGCGGTGGCGTGCGCGCCTGGGCATCGTGTTGCAGTCCTGGCGCGACCACGGCAAGTGGCGGGTGCGGGAACTGCTGGCCCATCTTGGCTCGTACTACGCGCCGTACTCCACCACCCTCGTACGGCGGCCGTGGGACGTCGACGAGCTCATCGCCGCCGTGGGGCTGACCGAGCAAGCGGACAAACGGATCGGAACCCTGTCCGGCGGGCAGCGCAGGCGTTTCGACGTGGCCGTCGGCATCGTGGGCCGACCCGAGCTGCTGTTCCTGGACGAGCCGACGGCCGGTCTGGACCCGGAGGCCAGGAGCGAGTTCCACGGCCTGGTACGCGGGCTCGCGGACGAGAACACCACCGTTTTGCTGACCACGCACGACCTCGCCGAGGCGGAGAAGCTCGCCGACCGGATCCTCATTCTGGCCGGTGGCCGGATCGTGGCCGACGGCGCGGCCGAGGAGCTGTCCCGGCAGGCATCGGCCGAGGCCACCGTGCGCTGGACGCGGGACGGACAGCACTTCGAGGAGGCGACGGCCGAGCCCACCCGGTTCGTCCGTCGGCTGTTCGAGGAGCACGGCGAGGCGATCGGAGGGCTGGAGGTGCGCCGGGCGAGCCTGGAAGACACCTACCTGACGATGGTGCGGGAACTGGAGGCGGGGAGCGTCCCCGGCGAGCGGGCGGCACACACTTTCGGGGAGGAATCGCGGTGAGTCCGGTGTGGTACGCGGCGAAAGCAGGGGTGCGGCGCGGCTGGACGGAACTTCGGCAGACCTTCACCACCGGCCAGGACGTGTTCGGGTACGTGCTCTGGACGGTCCTGCTCATCGTGCCGCTGTTCCTGGTCCGGGACGATCCGCTCAAGGGCGCCGGCATCTCGGCCGGCGCGTTCATGCTGCCGAGCATGCTGGGGATGACGCTCGCGTTCACCGGGATGATGACCACGGCGCAGCTGCTCGCGACCGAGCGCGAGGATGGCACCCTGCTGCGGGCCAAGGCCGTGCCCCACGGCATGGTCGGCCACCTGGTCGGCAAGATCATCATGGTGTCGGGGACGGCTCTCGTCTCCATGGCACTCCCCTTTGCCGTTGGCGTGTTCCTGATGGACGGGGTTGCCCGGCAAGGCGGCGGAGCGTTGCTGACGCTGGTGTGGGTGGTGCCGCTGGGTCTCCTGGCAACCCTGCCGATGGGCGCCGTCATCGGCTCACTCGTCGACAGTCCGCGCACCATCGGTTTGCTGATGCTTCCGGTGATGGGACTCGTCGTGATCTCCGGGATCTACTTCCCCCTGTCGAAGCTGCCCGAGTGGCTGCAGACCGTCGGGCAGATCTTCCCCGTGTACTGGCTCGGCCTCGGTCTCCGGGCCGCGTTGCTGCCGGCCGAAGCGGTCGCCGCCGAGATCGGCGAATCCTGGCGGCACCTGGAGACAGCAGGCGTGCTGGGTGCCTGGGCGGTCGCCGGGCTGCTCCTCGCACCGTCCGTCCTGCGCAGGATGGCCCGCCGCGAGTCCGGAGCCGCGATGGCGGAACGGCACCGGAAGGCGATGCAGCGGGTCGGTTAGTGTCAGGTGTTCATCGCCGTCGGCACCAGTCTCCCGGTCCAGCCCGCCGCCGGGCTCGCGGGGGTCGCCGCCGACCACGGGGCCCGGCTGATCATCGTCAACGCCGAGCGACTGATGCTCGTGGGATTCCCGTCGTCCGGGAGGTGTTCATTGCTCGGCCCCGGGACGCCCTGGCCGAAGCGGCACCGATGACGGAGTTCCCGCGGCGGCGTATAGTGCCGGATTTACCAGGCACGGTCTCTCCGGCCCAAGGAGCGCGCCAGTGACAGCACGGGTGAGGTTGGGAACCAAAGCGGAAAGCCTCAGCCGTGTATCCCCCCTGCTGCGCAGCGGCCGTGTAATGCCTCTCCGGTATTTCACGGTGGCCGAGTGGCGTGCGCAGCGGGATGAAATCGCCAGCAGCATCGTCAATTCAACAGGATTCGATCAGCCGCTCATAGTCCGGAGCAGCGCCCGATGCGAAGACTCCGCGCAGTACTCTGCGGCCGGCCATTTCCTGTCCGTCGCCGGTGTGCAAGGCAGCCAGGCGCTGAGGCAGGCGGTCGACTCGGTGATCGCCTCGTACCAATCGTCGCTGGACGACGATCAGGTTCTTGTCCAGCCCGAGGCCAGGACGTTGACCGCTTGCGGCGTGGCGGCTTCGTGCGACCCCAGTACGGGTGGCCCGTACTACGTGGTGAACTGGACTGACAGTGCCGAGACCTTCGCCGTGACCGCTGGTGCCGACGCCGCGCTCCGTACCTGGTACCGGGTATCACACGGTCCGGCCGCGGCTCCTCCTGAAGGGTTCCTCGAGAAGGTCGTCGTCCTGCTGTCGGAGCTGGAGGTACTCACGGGCCTTCCGCATTTACAGGTCGAGTTCGGTATCGACAACACGGGCGAGCCGATCCTCTTTCAGGTCCGACGACTCACGAACGTTCCTTCAGGCATATCCTTCGAACGTCACCGCACTGCCTTGCGTATCGTCGACCAGCAGCTCCGTGATCGCTCTCCCAACGTCTACGGGGTCATGCCGGACTGGAATCCGGCTGAGATCATCGGGATACGCCCGCGCCCGCTGGCTCTCTCCCTTTACCGGGCCCTCCTGACCGACCGGGCCTGGTCCGTCGCACGCGGCCGCTACGGTTATCGCGTCGTCGATCGGTCGCCTGTGCTCGTGGACTTCGCGGGCGCACCCTATGTGGACTGCCGAGCGAGTTTCACGTCGCTCGTCCCCGCGGATCTCGATGGGGACCTCGCGGGCCGGCTTGTCGAGTACTACCTCCACCGGCTCGCCTCCTGTCCTCATCTGCACGACAAGGTCGAGTTCGACATCGCGTTCACCTGCTACACCTTCGACCTCGACACACGACTGAGGAGATTACGCTCGGCGGGGTTCGACACCGATGACTGCCGCGCCCTTTCACACAGCCTGCGCAGCCTCACCCGTAAACTCCTGACGGGTCCCGGACCTTGGCAGGAGGATCAGTGGAGCATTCGCGAACTCGCGCGCCGGCGCCGCGACACCGCTGATGAGTCGCCCTCCCCCGCATCTCGTATGAAGCGACTGTTGCACGACTGCATGCGCTACGGCACGGTCTCGTTCGCGGGGCTCGCACGGTCCGCCTTCGTCGCGACGGAACTGCTGACCAGTCTGGTGCGTACGGCTGTCATCACCCCCGCGGAGCGGCAGGCGTTCGCAGGAGGGCTGCAGACCGTCGCCGCAAAGATGTCACGGGACTTCCACCGGATGGCCAAGGAAGACTTCCTGCTGCTCTACGGGCATCTGCGGCCGGGCACGTACGACATTCTCTCACCGCGGTACGACGAGGCGCCCAATGCCTACTTCAGTTGGCAGCAAGGTGAAACACCGGCTTCGCAGCGTTCCGAATTCCGTCCGTCAGCCCTGCAGACTGATCAGTTGACGACCAAGCTCAAGGAAGCGGACTTTCCGGTCACCCCGGAGCAGTTCTTCTCCTTTCTGGCCAGAGCCATCACAGCTCGCGAACTTGCCAAGTTTGAGTTCACCCACAACCTCAGTGATGCACTGCTTGCCCTCAGACTCCTGGGTGAGCAGGCAGACGTCGATACGGATGACCTGTCCTACGTGGACTACTCCACAATCACGCAGCTGACGGATGACTCCGCCCTGAACGCGGCTCTGCTCCGCCGGGCGGCCGAAGAGGGCAGGGCCGCACACCGGACCACCGAGTCCCTCTCGCTGCCTCCACTGATCGCTTCGCGGCAGGACGTCTGGAGTTTCGAGATGCCGCCCACTCAACCAAACTTCGTCACCCAGCGCAGGGTGTTGGCGCCAGTGGCGAGGGTGACCGACGGTGAGCCCGTCGAAGGCTGCATAGCCTTCCTGGTGAGCGCCGACCCCGGCTACGACTGGCTCTTCACCCGGGGGATCGCCGGCCTGGTCACGTGCTACGGAGGCGTCAATTCTCATATGGCGGTCCGTGCCCAGGAATTGAACGTACCTGCAGTCATCGGGGCAGGCGAGACGAGGTTTCACCTTTGGTCGGGTGCCTCGAGCCTGGAGATCGACTCCGTCAACATGTCCGTGCGAGTTGTAGCGTGAGGTTCGTCGGCGTCACGCAGAGGGCGCTGCCACCCACCGAATTCGGCGAAGTCCGGGATGCGCTGGACATCAGATGGCCGGCGTTCCTCGCCGCATGCGAACTGGCCGGAGTCCCCCTGCCGAACGTGCCCGACATCGCGCTCGAAACCGTCGTCGGCCTGGCTCCAGCGGGACTCGTCCTCACAGGCGGTGACGACCTGGCGGCCTACGGTGGAAACTGCCCGCAGCGCGACCTGACAGAGATCACTCTCTTGCATTGGGCTCTCTCACGGAATGTGCCGGTGATCGGGGTCTGCCGCGGCATGCAGGTGATCCTCCATGCCTTCGAAGTCGCGCTCTCCCCGGTGGACGACCACGCGGGAGTCCGTCACAGGGTTGTGGGCGAGGGGTGGGAGAGAACCGTGAACAGCTATCACCGTTGGGCCGCCACCAGCATCGAGGAGCCACTGGACGTCGTCGCACGGCACGGTCCGGTGGTCGAGGCGATCCGGCACCGGAAAGCGCCGGTGGTCGGCATGATGTGGCATCCGGAGAGGGAAAGGGTCCCGAACCCGCGGGACATCGCCCTCTTCCGGGAGATCCTCTTGGATGAGCGATGAAGGCCGTCGTCCTGGCAGCCGGTCGAGGTCATCGGTTGGGGCCGTACACGGCGGACCGGCCCAAGTGTCTGGTCGAAGTGGCCGGCGAGACGCTGCTTTCCAGGCAGATCGCTGCCCTTCGTGCCGCCGGTGCCAGTGAGTTGGCCATTGTCTCCGGCTGGCAAGGGAAAAGTCTCGAAGGCAGAGGCCTCACAGTCTTCCACAACACGCGGTGGGCGCAGTCGACGATGGTGGAATCACTGCGCTGCGCAGCGCAGTGGTTGTCCTCCACCGAGATGCTGGTCAGTTACGGGGACATTGCTTACACCTTGGATGCCGCCCGCCGACTGGCAAAAGCGGAAGGGGCTCTCGCCATTGCCTACGATCCGCACTGGCTGAGCCTGTGGGAGCGACGTTTCACCGACCCGTTCGACGACGCGGAGCGGTTCCTGCTGAACGCCGATGGCTCGGTTGCCGAGCTCGGGGGGCGGGCCGGCGGGCCGGCGGATGCGATCGGACAGTACATGGGCTTGCTGAAATTCACTCCGCACGGCTGGGCCGAGTTGGAAAGGGTGAGAAGTGAAGCACCCGTTGAAGTGGCCGCGACCCTGGACATGACGGCCCTGCTGAATCGTGTGATCCAAGCAGGGCGTGTACCGGTCGTCGCGGTCCCGGCTCCCGGTCCGTGGTGCGAGTTCGACCACCCTCACGATGTGTCGGTGGGAACGGCCATCGTGCGCAGGATCGACGAGTTGCGCCGGATTTCCGCTGGGCGGCAGATGTAGTAGTACAGGATCATCGCATCCTGGGAGGCGGAGAGACCGGCGAAGTTCTCATGGTGGATGACCTCCGCCAGGCGCCTCGATTCGTCGAGCCGACTGCGATCCCGCTCGTCCACCAGCCTCATCCCCCGGACGAAGTCTGCATATCCCAAAGCGGAGTCGGTGGACAGCGAGTGGACATCATGAAGCCGCCGATACCGGACTTCAGGCGGTGCGTCCAGAAAGAACTTCCACCTCGCATTGGGGACGATCAGGGTGTTCGCGTCGCGCCCCTCGACAACCGACGGTCGGCTCCGCGCGAGTTCTCGCTGACGTCGGAGCAGTAGGGCACGCAAGTCGGGATCCTGCGCCACCTCGGAAGTCAGCGGCAGGACGACCGGATCGGAGATGTCGTCGGTGACGTCGACATCGTCGACGTGGAGGCGCAGAGAGCCGTGCGCGGACGAGAACGTGAAACGTGAGGTACGGGCGGCCTCGCAGGCGGCCGCGGCACGCTCACGGCGCTCGACGTCGCGCACCTTCAGCGCTACGGCGCGGTACATCAGCCCTGTACTGATACACGTCCACCCGAGAAGCCGGGACAATTCAAAGGCCACCGAGCTTTTACCGGAACCTATGGGTCCGTCTATCGATACGACGTCTTCCACGTGCGCAGGGGACACGACTTCCCTCTCAAGGCCGGGGCGATCACGGATGAGCGATGCCCAAATCCACCTCCGCCTGGTCCAACCTCGAACGCACAAGGGTGGACGCGTATTGTGCGACTGACTCCAACCCCATTGTCCGGCGTATTCCGTGAGCGAGACCGAGGGACGCATTGAATGCGTCATCAAAGGTACGTATGGCGTTCTGTATGTCCAGGAAATTCGTCTCGTAAGAAGTCATGGAATAACCGATACCGGTTGTCGTGACAAGTGAGTGGATCAGCAGCGAGTTCCCTATGATGAACTGTCCGGCGAGTCGATTGTGGGTGTCGACGGCGAACTGCAGATTTGGGTAGCGGTCGCCGAAACGCTGCAGTTGCTCCACAAGGTCGAGCAGGCGGTGCCGCAAACGGTTCTCGTCATATCCCCACGAGGAGAGCACCACCGGAATGTCCAAGGAGGCCAGAATGCGCACTTCGTACCGATGTCTGATCAACTCGGAGACGAGCTCACGTTCACGAAGCATCAGGGCGTCGTAATCACCGGTGCCCGAGGTGTCACGACTTGAGGAGAATGAGGTGAACAGACCGGCCAACCGGACGACGGGCCGTTCCCCGCTCCTCCGTCCCGCGGCGAGGAGTCGTTCGAGGAAGTCCACGTTGACCACGGCCCGCTCGTTGACGTCCGAGATCAGACGGCGTTCGACACTCGGTTCGACGGTGCCGTGCGACAGGATCTCACTCGCACCGCCGGGCACCTGCAGAGCGGGCGGAAGCACAATGAACGTGTCACCGATGACGATCCGATTGTTCGCAATCAGCGAGTTTCTGGTGCTGCGCAGTGTGACCCGTTCACCGGACATTCTGATCACCGATCGCTAGTTCTCGAGCTGCGATTCCGCTCACCAGCAACACGTGCATCATTCGTCACTTCGAGCGCCTCGGGGCAAATTATCCTACAGCCCACTCGCTCGCTCTGGCGCACAAGCGATTGATCTTTCTTGGCCCCGATCCGGGCAGTGCGTCAGGAAGTCCCCTTCCTGTATCCTGCCGCGAGTGACGACAAAGGGTGTGATTTTCGATTTCGCCGGAACCCTGTTTCATCATGATCGCGAATCAGAGTGGCTGGAAGACCTGCCAGAACCGAAGGGAAACTGGGACGCGGCCGAGAAGAAGGCATTTCAGCACCGTTTCGCCACCCCTGACCGATTGAGTAAAGGCTTACCGGCGGAAGCTCGAGCGGCATGGGAGAGGCGCGACCTGCACCCCGACCTCCACAGGACCGCGTACCTCTCGCTGCTGCATGCCGCGGGAGTCGATGAGCCTGCCGTACGGCAGGCACTGTATGAACGTCTGATCGACCCGTCGTACTGGAAGCCGTACCAGGACGCGCTCCTGGCCTTACGCAAACTGGACGAGTTGAGCGTCCCGGTCACCGTGGTCAGCAACATCGCCTGGGACATCCGCCCTGTTTTCGATCTCCATTCGATGACCCATCTCGTCTCCGGCGTCCTCATGTCGTATATGGAGGGAGCCATGAAGCCCGATCCGCAGATGTTCCTCAGCGCCTGCGAAAACATGGGCATTCCCCCTCAGGACGCGCTGATGGTCGGGGACGACGAGCGTTCCGACGGAGGCGCAGCCGCCCTGGGGATCGCGGTGAGCATCGTCCCCCCGCTGCGGCCCGGCAACCGCTGTGGAGCGCTGCTGTCCGCGCTTGCCGCCCACGGGCTGGCCTGACGCGCGGAACACCGACGGCCAGTCCCTGGGCGTTCGTCGCATCAACCACAGGAGTCAGCGGTGCCCTCACGAACTTCCAAGATCGTCACGGCCGCCGGGGTGGTCCTCGGCGTCGCCACCGGGATCGTCACCAACCTGATCACCAGTCGCTGGAGCTGGTCCCTGGCCGCAACCCTGGCCGTACTGGTGGTGGTTGCCGTGGTCATCGCCCTCCGGGGCACTGGGGGCACGCAGGGCTCCGGCCAGGTCCGCGTGCGAGCTCACCGCGGCGGCTCCATCACCGACTCCGGCATCACTGTTCGCAATGGCGCCGTCGCCGAGCAGTTGGCCACCCGGCGGGGCCGCATCAGGAACTCGCCCGTCATCAGTCGCGGCGCCGATACGGCTCAGCAGGCAACGCGAGGCGGGGAAATCGAAGGCTCCCCTCTGGACGCCGGTCCATGACAGGCCCGGTCCCCATGCGACCTTGCCCGCACTGTGGGGGGCCGCGCCGGTCCCCCACTGCCTAGAACAACGCCGTCCCACGTTCGAAGTCCAGGAGACGTTGTTTGCGAGGGAGGCCGCCGCCGTAGCCGGTGAGGCTGCCGTCGGCGCCGACCACGCGGTGGCAGGGGACGATGATGCCGATGGGGTTTCTGCCGTTGGCGAGGCCGACCGCGCGGGACGCCTTGGGGTTGCCCAGGGCGTCGGCGAGTTCTCCGTACGTGCGGGTCTCGCCGTGGGGGATCTGCTGCAGCTGTTGCCAGACGGTGCGCTGGAACGGCGTGCCGTTCAGGCGTAGTTCGAGGGTGAACTCCTTCAACTCGCCCGCGAAATAGGCCTGCAGTTGCTTCTCGGCCTCCGCGAAGGGCGTGTCGTCGGGCTCACCGAAGGTCTCCTCCGGTGGGCGGTGGCGTTGGTCGGTCATGTAGAGGCCGCACAGGGCGCCGTCCTCGGCGACGAGCGTCAGCGGGCCGTACAGGCTGTCGATCACGGTGTGCTGTTTCACTGAACGTCCTTACACAGGCAGGAAGTTGATCGGGTGGCTGTCCGTCGCCCACAGGTACTGGACCGCGTAGGCCCGCCACGGTCGCC
Organism: Streptomyces sp. NPDC059866; assembly: GCF_042731325.1. Taxonomy (NCBI): domain Bacteria; kingdom Bacillati; phylum Actinomycetota; class Actinomycetes; order Kitasatosporales; family Streptomycetaceae; genus Streptomyces; species Streptomyces sp. NPDC059866. The sequence goes on from NZ_JBHWJT010000002.1 coordinate 357,530, forward strand.
AGGACGCCGCTCGGGCGGTGAGCGCGGCGGGGGTGGACGGCAGGCCCAGCTCTCCTGCCGCGCGGCGGATGCCGAGGTCGGTGGGGAGGAAGGCGTCGGGGTCGCCGAGGGCGCGCATGGCGATGACGTCGGCCGTCCAGGGGCCGAACCCGGGGAGGGACAGGAGCCGGGCGCGGGTCTCGGGCCAGTCGCTCTCCACGCCCAAGTGGAGTGAGCCGTCGGCGAGTTGACCGATGAGCGTCGTGAAGGTCGTCCGGCGGGTGCGGGGCATCGCCAGTGACTCCGGGTTGACGGACGCCAGCGACTCGACGGACGGGAACAGGTGGGTGAGGCCGCCCTCGGGGTCGTCGACGGGTTCGCCGTGCGCGAGGACCAGGCGGGCGGCGTGGGTGCGGGCGGCGGCCGTGGAGACCTGCTGGCCCAGTACCGCCCGTACGGCGAACTCGGCCTCGTCGACGGTGCGCGGCACCCGTCGCCCCGGCGCCTTGTCCACCAGCGGCGCCAGCACCGGGTCGGTGCGCAGCTGGTCGTCGACGGCGGCCGGGTCGGCGTCCAGGTCGAGCATGCGGCGGCAGCGGCTGATGGCGACCGGCAGATCGCGCAGGTTGCTGAGGGTGAGGCGGCAGGCGATGTGGTCGGGGTTCGGGGTCAGCGCGACGATGCCGTGGCCGTACGGAAGGCGGAGCGTGCGTCGGTATGCGCCGTCGCGCCACTCCTCCACGCCCGGTACGGCGGTGGCCGCGAGGTGACCGAAGAGGTTGTCGGGGTTGAGGGGGGCGCGGAACGGGAGGCGCAGGGACAGGGCGCCGGGGGTGCCCTGAGGGCGAGGTGCTCGGGTGCGCAGCTCGCTGGGAGTCAGGGCGTACACCTCGCGGACCGTGTCGTTGAAGGTGCGGATCGAGGCGAAACCGGCGGCGAAGGCGATCTGCGCCATCGGCAGTTCGGTCGTCTCGATGAGCAGCCGGGCGGTCTGGGCGCGCTGGGCGCGGGCCAGGGCGAGCGGGCCCGCGCCCAGCTCGGCGAGCAGCTGGCGTTCGATCTGCCGGGTGCTGTAGCCGAGCCGGGCCGCGAGGCCGGGGACGCCCTCGCGGTCCACGACTCCGTCGGCGATCAGCCGCATGGCACGGGCGACCGCATCTGCGCGCTGGTTCCATTCCGGGGAGCCGGGGCTGGTGTCCGGGCGGCAGCGTTTGCACGCCCGGAAACCGGCCTGCTGGCAGGCGGCCGCGCTCGGGTGGAACACCATGTTCTGCGGCTTGGGCGGCACGACGGGGCAGCTGGGGCGGCAGTAGATCCCGGTGGTCAGGACCGCGGTGAAGAACCAGCCGTCGAAGCGGGCGTCCTTGGACTGGACGGCGCGCAGACAGCGTTCGGTGTCGGTGTGCATCCCGTTCTGCATGCGTCCAGCATCGACCAGCAGCCGGGTTGGGGCTGGCGGGAATTCGACATCAACCTCGGCTGTCCTGGACCGGCCCGGATCGCCACGCGGATTCGCGCAGCAGCCGGAGCCCGTTCAGCGCCACCAGGATGGTCGAGCCCTCGTGTCCGGCGACGCCGAGCGGCAGCGGCAGATGGCCGACCAGGTCCCACACCACGAGCACGGTGATGAACGTGCCCGCGATGACCAGGTTCTGCTGGACCAGTCGGCGGGCGGCCCGGGAGAGCCGTACGGTCGCGGGGACGGTGGCGAGTTCGTCGCGTACGACGACGGCGTCCGCGGTCTCCAGCGCCAGGTCGGAGCCGGCGCGGCCCATCGCCACGCCGGAGTGCGCGGCGGCGAGGGCGGGGGCGTCGTTGACGCCGTCTCCGACGAAGAGCACCTTGCGGCCGCTGTCCTGGAGGTCGCGTACGGCGTTCACCTTGTCCTCGGGCAGCAGGTCCGCACGGACGTCCGTCAGGCCGGTGGCCTCGGCGACACGGGCGGCGGTGTGCGCGTTGTCGCCGGTGAGCAGGAGGGGGGCGGTGCCGGTGAGGGCGGTGAGGGCGGCCGTGGTCGCGGCGGCCTCGGGGCGGAGGCGGTCGGTGAGGGCGAGCGTGCCGACGGGGTTGCCGTCGCGGACTACCAGGACGACCGTCGCACCGTCCTCGCGACCGGCCAGGGCCTCCGCGCGGCCGACGCTCACCTTGTGCCCCCCGACGACGGCGGTGACCCCGCGGCCCGGGACGGCCGTGAACTCCTCGGTGGGCGCGATCGGCAGGTCCCGGGCGCGGGCCGCGGCCACGATCGCGCGGGCCAGCGGGTGCTCGCTGGGGTGCTCGGCCGCGGCGGCGAGGGCGAGGAGCCGGTCCTCGTCGAGGCCGGAGTCCGGCAGCGGTCGTACGTCCGTCACCTCGGGGGCACCCTCGGTGAGCGTGCCGGTCTTGTCGAGGGCGGCGGTGTCGATCTCGCCGAGGCGTTCCATCGCGACGGCCGACTTGACCAGCACGCCGTGCCGGCCGGCGTTGGCGATGGCGGACAGCAGGGGCGGCATGGTGGCCAGGACGACCGCGCACGGGGAGGCGACGATCATGAAGGTCATGGCGCGCAGGAGCGCTTCGGTGAGGTTCGCGCCGAAGGCGAGCGGTACGGCGAAGACGGCGAGCGTGGCGGCGACCACGCCGACGGCGTACCGCTGTTCGACCTTCTCGATGAACAGCTGGGTCGGCGCCTTGGTGCGGGAGGCCTCCTCGACGAGGGTCACGATGCGGGCGATGACCGAGTCGGCGGGGTCCCGTTCGACCCGGACGCGCAGGGAGCCGGTGCCGTTGAGGGTGCCGGCGAAGACCTCGTCGCCGGGGCGCTTGAGTACCGGGAGGGGTTCGCCGGTGATGGTCGCCTGGTCGGCCTCGCTGGTGCCGTCCAGGACCCGGCCGTCGGCGCCGATGCGCTCGCCCGGCCGGATCAGCAGCACATCGCCGACGGTGAGGTCGCCGGTCGGCACGGTCTCCTCGGTGTCCTCGTCGGTGACGCGGGTCGCGGTGGTGGGCGCGAGGTCGAGCAGGCCGCGCACGGAGTCGGCGGTGCGGGCGGTGGCCAGCGCCTCCAGGGCGCCGGAGGTGGCGAAGATGACGATCAGCAGGGCGCCGTCGAGGACCTGGCCGATGGCGGCCGCGCCCAGCGCCGCGACGATCATCAGCAGATCGACGTCGAGGGTCTTGTCGCGCAGGGCCCGCAGTCCTTCGAGGGCCGGTTCCCAGCCGCCGGTGACGTAGGCGACGGCGTACAGCGGGGCGAACGCCCAGACGGGGGCGCCGCCCAGGTCCAGGGCGAGTCCCGCCAGGAACGTCACGAGGGCGGCGAGGGCCCAGCGGGCCTCGGGCAGGGCGAGGATCCGGGTGCGGCGGCGGGGTGCCGTCGGGGTGCGGGTGGGGGCCGGGTGGGGCGCAAGAGTCGCTGACACAGGGCCACCATACAGGAACATATGAAGACCCGTTCATTCGTTCATGCGGGGTGGGTAGGATGGCGGTCATGGGTCATGGAGCCGTCACCGCCGCGCAGGACACCACGGAACGCGTACGTCTCGACGCGGACAACGTCGCCAAGGTGGCCACCACGCTCCAGGCCCTGTCCACCCCGTCCCGCCTGCTGATCCTCGCGCGGCTGCGCGAAGGACCGCTGCCCGCGACCGAGTTGGCCGCCGAGGTGGGCATGGAGCAGTCCGCGTGCTCGCACCAGCTGCGGCTGCTGCGCAACCTCGGCCTGGTGGTGGGCGAGCGTCGCGGCCGGTCGGTGGTGTACGCGCTGCACGACGACCATGTCGCCCAGCTCCTCGACCAGGCCGTGTACCACGTGGAGCATCTGCGGCTCGGCATCAGCGACGCCGCCGAGTAGCACGTACCGGCGGCGTCACGACTGCTGAACGTCCCTACATGTTGATCATGTGGCCGGCCAGGCCGTGCACGGCCTCCTGGATCGCCTCGCCGAGGGTCGGGTGGCCGTGGACGTTGCGGGCCACCTCGTGGACGGTGAGGTCCCACTTCTGGGCCAGGGTCAGCTCGGGCAGCAGCTCGGTGACGTCGGGGCCGATGAGGTGGCCGCCGATCAGCTCGCCGTACTTCGCGTCGCTGATCAGCTTCACGAAGCCGGTGGTGTCGCCGAGGCCGTGCGCCTTGCCGTTGGCGGTGAACGGGAACTTGGCGACCTTGACGTCGTAGCCCAGCTCACGGGCCTGCGCCTCGGTGTAGCCGAAGCTGGCGATCTGCGGCTGGCAGTACGTGGCGCGCGGGATCATCACGTAGTCGAGCTCCATCGTCTCGGCGTCCGCGATGGTCTCGGCGGCGACCACGCCCATGGCCTCGGCGGCGTGCGCGAGCATCAGCTTCGCGGTGACGTCGCCGATGGCGTAGATGTGCGGGACGGAGGTGCGGCAGCGGCCGTCGACGTCGATCGCGCCGCGGTCGGTGACCTTCACACCCGTCTTCTCCAGCCCGTAGCCCTCGACGTTCGGCTGGAAGCCGATGGCCTGGAGGACCTTGTCGGCCTCGAGGATCTGCTGGGAGCCGTCCCTCGCGGTGACCGTGACGCGGACCTGCGGGCCGGACTCGTCGATGGCGTCGACGCGGGTCGAGGTGAGCACGTCGATGCCCAGCTTGCGGTACTGGCGGGCGAGTTCGGTGGAGACCTCGGCGTCCTCGAGAGGGGCGGCGCGGTCCAGGAACTCGACGACGGTGACCTTCACGCCGTAGTTGTGCAGGATGTAGGCGAACTCGACACCGATCGCACCGGCGCCCGCGATGACGACCGACTGCGGCAGTTCCTCGGCGAGGATCTGCTCCTCGAACGTCACCACGCGTGAGGTGCGGCGGGTGCCGGGCAGCAGCTTCGGGGTGGCGCCGGTGGCGATGATGCAGTGGTCGAAGCCGATGGTGCGGGACTCGCCGTCGTAGCCGGTGATCTGGAGGGTGTGCGGGTCGACGAACGTGCCGCGGCCGTCGTACTCCGTGATCTTGTTCTTCTTCATCAGGTAGTGGACGCCCTTGACCCGGCCGTCGGCGACCTTGCGGCTGCGCCGGAACGCCTCGCCGTAGTCGAAGGTGATCTGTCCGTCGGCCTTGATGCCGAAGGTCTTCGCCTCACGGGTGACGATGTGCGCGAGCTCGGCGTTGCGCAGCAGGGCCTTGGTGGGGATGCAGCCGACGTTCAGGCAGACACCGCCCCAGTACTTCTCCTCGACGACGGCGACACGTTTGCCCAGCTGGGCGGCGCGGATGGCGGCGACGTACCCGCCGGGGCCCGCTCCGAGAACGACGACGTCGAAGCGCTCGTCCTGCTCGTCCATGCGGAGGTCCCTTTCGGTGTGGTGAAGAGCGTTGGCCGGGTGTGGTGCGTAAGAGATTCTTTCGTCCCGCCTTGCTCCTCGCCACACTGATCCCTGCGACATGACGCGCGTCTCAGTCGCGGCGTGGGCCGGTTTCAGTGGTTGGGGGCGGCCCGGCTGATGTCCGCCAGGGCGGAGTGCGGATCCTCGGAGGCGGCGAGATCACCGAGGCTGATCATGCCGATGGGGCAGCCGCCGTGCTCGACGACGGGGATCCTGCGCACCGCATGCCGGCGCATCAGTTCGATGGCGTGGTCGGTCGTGTCGTCGGGCGCGAGGGTCACCACGGGCGGCCGGGTGCACAGCGAGCCGACGGTGGTGGTGTTCGGGTCGAGGCCCTCGGCGACGGCCCGGACCGCGATGTCGCGGTCGGTGAGGACGCCGAACAGATCACAGTCGTAGGCCACCAGGACATCGCCGATGTCCTGCTCGCGCATCAGCCGCGCCGCCCGCGCCACGGTGGTCATCGGCTCGACCGAGGCCGTGCCGGGCGACATCACGTCGCGTATCTGCCTGGTCATGAACGCCTCCTGGGGGTACGGCCGGCTCAGCTGCCGTGCAGCGCGTCCAGCACGTCGTCGTCCGTCAGCTGCTCGAAGTCCTCGTACCAGAGCCCGACCGCGTGGAACGGGCTCGGCCGCATCAGGCACACCACGTCGTCGACGTCGCCGCGCAGCAGGTCGGTCGCCTCGTGCGAGCAGACCGGCGCGGCGACGACCAGCCGTTCGGGCTCGCGCCGGCGCACGGCCTGCACGGCGGCACGCGCTGTCGATCCGGTGGCCAGCCCGTCGTCGACGACGATCGCGGTACGTCCCTTCAGTTCGGCGGCGGGGCGGCCCTGCCGGTAGCGCTGCTCGCGCCGGTGCAGTTCGGCCCGTTCCCGGGCCACCACCGGGGCGAGCTCCTCCTCGGTCAGGCCCAGCTGGTCCAGGGCCCGGGCGTCGAACAACGGGGGGTCGTCGCCCGCGATCGCTCCGACGCCGAACTCCTCGTGGGCAGGCGCGCCGATCTTGCGGACGACGAGCACGTCGAGCGGGGCGCCGAGCGCCCGTGCGACCTCCCGGCCGACCGTGACGCCACCGCGGGGCAGGGCGAGCACGACGGGGTCCGGGAGGGTGCCCTTCTCCTGCAGGATGCGCAGATGCTCGGCCAGCTCCCGGCCGGCGTGCGCGCGGTCTCGGAAACTCATGTCCCACCACCTGCCTGCTGCTCGTCTCGCCCTGTGTCGATACGGGTTTCCACAGGGCGCCGGGCGACACACCGCCGATCACGGGTGTCGCCCGGCGGGACCTGCGGCTACCCGGAGAAGTCCCCGGCCGTGGGCCGACGAGCCGCCGCCGTCGCCCGGCGTACGTCGGTGAGGGGACGCAACCGGTAGGTGAAGGAGTAGTCGCGGTCGGTGAACAGCTTGTACTCGTCATGGGTGTGCGCGCCCCAGCTGTTGTCGCCGCCCACGCCCATCTGCCGGTGGTTCAGCCGCAGGACGACCACGTCCCGAGCGATGAGCTGGTAGTCGTGGCGCGCCCCGACCGACAGGTCCTCGGGGGTGAAGTGCGAGGCGTTGAACTCCAGCAGCGGCTCGCCGGCCGCAAGCAGGCCGACACCGTTCCGGCCGGTCAGGGCGACCCAGCGGACGTCGGTCCGGTTGCCGTTCTCCTGCGGGCGGATGTAGGGCGTCCACTGTCCGGAGACGGTCCCGGACCAGCGGCCGACGTCGGTGCCGTTGTTGCGGTCCCAGTAGTTCTCCTCGGGGCCGCGCCCGTAGTAGTCGACCCGCTCCAGGCTGCCCGGCAGATACAGCAGGGTGCCGACCTCCGGGATGTACGGCAGGGTCGCCGCGCCCGGGTGCAGAGTGTTGTCGACCTTGATCTCGGCGTTGCCGAAGACCGTGTACGTGGTGGTGTACGCGGACTCGACGGTGGTGGGCAGCGTGCCGCTGACCTTGATCTCGACGGCCCGGTCGCGCAGGGCGCGCACGCTCACGTCCGTCACCCTGCGCCGGGCGCCCGCGTCGCGCCAGGTCTGGTTGCGGGTGTGCTGGCCGTTGCCCTTGTCGTTGTCGGTCGGCGCCCGCCAGAAGTTCGGCGCGGGTCCGGAGGTGATCAGGCGGGTGCCGGCGGCCTCGTACGAGGTGATGACCCCGCTGCTCTTGTCGACGGTGACGGAGAAGCCCTTGCCGGTGACGGTGACGGACGTGTCGCCGTCGTCGTAGGTCAGCGCAGGGACGCTGTCCAGCGGCACCGGCGTCACGGCCGGGCTGCCGGCGTCGAGGGGAAGCTGCTGCTTGGCCACCTCGAAGCCGGCCTTCGCCCACTTCGTGGGCTCCTTGGTGGTGAACGACAGCTGGAGGAAGTACTCGGTGCCCGGTGCCGGGTCGTCCGGCAGCCGTACGGGCAGGGTGATCTCCTTGCTCGACAGGGGCGGGACGTTCAGCTGTTCGCGGGTCAGCCTGCCGCGCCGGACGACCTCCCCGTCGGCGAGGAGGCTCCATCTTCCGTCGAACTCACGCAGGTCGGTGAACAGGTACTCGTTGGTGACCTTGACCGTCCCCACGCCGTCGGCCGGTGCGACGTCGATCGCCTGGTAGACCTGTTTGACCTCGGCGGCCTTGCCGGTGTGGGCGCGGTCCGCGGTGACGATGCCGTCCGCGACGAAGTTCCCGTCGTTGGGGTTGTCGCCCCAGTCGCCGCCGTACGCGAAGAACGTCCGCTCGCGGGGCCGCTGCTCGGTGAAGCCGGCGGTGGCGGCGTCGAACCAGAACCGCACACCGTCGTCGCCGGGGCCGCGGCCCTCCTCGGCCAGCTCGGCGGCGGTCAGGGCGCGGGCGTAGACGCGTGCCCGCCGTACGGTGCCGCTGAACTCCCGGGTCCAGTTGTCGACGTCGGTGGCCAGCGACAGCGGCGCGGTGTTGCTGCCGGGTCTGCGCGTGGTGGTCCGGGTGGCCCTCACCGCTCCGTCGACGTACAGGGTCAGCGTGCCCGCCTCGGCGTCGAAGACACCGGCGATGTGGTGGTCCCTGCCGGTCCAGTCGTCCGGCACCGCCCAGCTCGCGGTGATCCACTGTCCGCCGCCGTGGATGAAGAACTCGATGTTCCTGTTGGTCTGCTTCAGGGCGTACTGGGTGTCGCCCTTGGCGAGGATGGGCTGGTGGCCGCCGGTCACGTGCGGGGTGACCCAGGCCTCCAGCGTCAGGGAGCCGGTGAGGTCGAGGCTCGCGTCGCGGGCGAAGACGGTGCCGCCGAAGACTCCCCGCTCGCGGTCGAAGGTGCCGCTGGGGGCGAGGACTTCCCCCTTGAGCCGTCCGGGACCGGTCTCGGTGAGCAGCTTGCGTGTCGGGGTGGGCCAGCTCAGGGACTGGTCCATGAAGTCCCAGATCCAGCCGCCCTGGAGGACGTCGTGGCGGCGGATGATGTCCCAGTACTTCTTGAAGTTGCCGTTCGAGTTCCCCATCGCGTGGGAGTACTCGATCATGACGTACGGCCGGGTGTCGGCGGTGTCCTTCGCGCGGGCCTCGACGCGCGCGGGGCTCTCGTACATCTCCGAGCGGATGTCACTGATCGTGGGGCGGTCGTCGCCCTCGTACTGGATGACGCGGGTCGGGTCGTAGGAGCGGATCCAGTCGTGCATGGCGACGAACGTGCTGCCGCCGCCCGCCTCGTTGCCGAGCGACCAGATGACGACCGAGGCGTGGTTCTTGTCGCGGTGCACCATGTTCTGGGCGCGGGCCACGCAGGCCGCGCTCCAGTCGGCGTGGTTGCCGGGGTACTGGCCGCGGATGCCGTGGGTCTCGACGTTGGCCTCGTCGACGATGTACAGGCCGTATTCGTCGGCGAGTTCCAGCCACAGTGGGTTGTCGGGATAGTGCGAGGTGCGGACCGTGTTCATGTTCATCCGCTTGATGACCTCGATGTCCTCGACCATGTCCGCGCGGGTCAGCGCCGTGCCGCGGTCGGGGTGCATCTCGTGCCGGTTGGTGCCTCGGAAGGAGACGGGCCTGCCGTTGATGCGCATCAGCCCGTCCTTCAGCGCGAACTCGCGCAGGCCGACCCGGTGCGACAGCGTCTCGGTCACCTTGCCCGCCGGATCGCGCAGGCGCAGGACGGCGGTGTACAGGTTCGGGTGTTCGGCCGACCAGAGCTTCGGCGCGGGCACGGCTCTGGCGGCCTGTACGGTCACGTCCTCGTCGGCCGGTCCGACGTCGACGGCCTGCTGCAACGGCCTCGGCCAGACGGCGTGGCCCCGCGCGTCGTACAGCTGCGTCTCGACCGTGTACCGCCCGGCGCCGCCACTGCCGTAGGCGCGCACGCTCGCGGTGACGGACAGGTCGGCGGCCGTGTGGTCGTCGCTCAGCGGCGTGTCCAGCTTGAAGTCGCGCAGGTGCACGACCGGGGTGGAGAAGAGGTACACCGAGCGGAAGATGCCGCTCAGCCGGATCATGTCCTGGTCCTCCAGCCAGTCGCCGTCGGAGTAGCGGTACACCTCCACGGCGATCTGGTTGGTGCCGGGCCTGAGATGGTCGGTGATGTCGTATTCGGCGGGGGTGTAGGAGTCCTCGTGGTAGCCGACCAACTCGCCGTTGATCCATACGTAGTGGGCGGACTTGACCCCCTCGAAGTGCAGGAACGTCCGCCGGCCCGCCCAGTTCCGCGGAACGGTGAAGGTGCGCCGGTACTGGCCGACGGGGTTGTAGCGGGTCGGCGCGGCCGGGGGCTGCGGCTCCTCGCCCAGGCCGTTGGGGCCCCACCAGGGGTAGGTGATGTTGACGTAGATGGGGAAGTCGTAGCCGTGCAACTGCCAGACGGACGGCACGGGGACGGTGTCCCAGTCGGAGTCGTCGACGTCGGTGCGGTGGAAGTCCGGATCCCGTTCGTCGGGGCGGTCGGCGTAGGCGAACTTCCACTGCCCGTCGAGGCTTTGCCGGTACGGCGAGCGGGTGCGGTCGGCGGCCAGGGCCTGTTCGACGTCGGCGTACGGCATGAGGGTGGTGTGCGGCGGTTCGGTGCCCAGCCGGAAGACCCCGATGTTCCCGTTCCACTCGGGGGATCCGTCCGCCGCCGCGCTCCGGCCGGCGGGGTGCGCGGCGGCGTCCCGGGCGGGCGAGGACAGGGCGAGCGCGCCGAGAACGGCGGCACCGGACTCGAGGAGTCGACGGCGACTGACGAAGGCCCGCTGCTCGGGGCGAGCCGGCTGATCGGCGGGAGACGCGTGCGGGTGCGGCATGACCGTGTCCTTCCTCGGAACGAACAGTGCGCTGCACGAACGGAGAGCGGCTCAACTCACGGTGAACTCACGGTGCTGAAACAGCAGTTGCCGGCGTTACGGATCGCGGCTCGTGATGACGGAGTCGGCTGCTGCACCCGGCTCACCCTAGAACTTCGAACACAACCGAAGCAATTACCCCGTCGGAGTCTGTGTGTTCCTGATGGGGGATCGACTGGTGGAGATGCCTTCGGCTGTCATGGGCGCGCGCGTCGCTTCCCGTCCCGTCCCAGTGCCGTGCCCGACACGGCGAGTACGGAGAGCAGGACGAGCGCACCGGCCGGGCCGAGTACGGTCCAGGGAGCCAGTTCCACGTACGGCTGGTTCTCCGACAGCAGGCGGCCCCACTCCGGCGTGGGCGGCTGCTCGCCCAGGCCGAGGAAGCCGAGGGAGGCCAGGACGAGGACCGTGGTGGGCAGCCGCAGCAGGGCGTTGCGCAGGACGGCGGGCAGCACCGCGGGCAGGTAGTGGTGGCGCAGCACATACGTCGGTCCGGCGCCGAACGACAGCGACGCCAGCATGTGTCCGCTCGCCCGTTCCTGTTCGAGCAGCGCCGTGGTCTGGGCGGCTCCAGGTGACGGAGAACCCGCAACGGCAACGGACCACCGTCGGCCTTTGGCTTGCCGCGACCCCGCCTTGGGCGACCTCGATCAGGGCGCTAGATGTGCTGCCCGGCATCCCTGACGAAGGCAGCGAGGTTGGTTTCGAGGCGTTCGAGGACGGCGAGGGTCTCGCCGCGTTCGGGGTCGGTGAGGTCGCCGGCGACGTAGTCCTCGAGGCGGGCCCAGAGGTCTTCGACCTGTTGGCGCAGGGCCTGGCTGGCGGCGGTGGGTTCGACCAGGACGGAGCGTTTGTCGCTGGTGGAGCGCACGCGGCGTACGAAGCCGGCCTTCTCCAGGCGCTGGATGGTGCGGGTCATGGTGGCGGCGTCGGCGCCGACGTGCCGGGCCAGGTCGGTCTGGCGCATCCGGCCGCGGTCCCACAGCTGCATCATGACCAGCTCCTGGGCCGGGTGCAGGCCGACCTCGCGCAGCAACTGGCCGGCAAGCATGCGGTGCAGGCGGGCCACCCGGAAGATCGCATGGCTGATAGGCCCGCGGCGCGCGGCCTCGGGCAGTTCCCCGGTCTCGGGGACCTGGGGCGTTGCCTCGGTTTCCATGGTGTCTTCTGCTTTCTCCCGTGCGACCGTCCTTGCCGGGGCCGGCCGCGGCAGCCGGCGGTGGGGCCGACTGCCGCGTGCGGGCCCTCGGGTCCACATCCTGAGGGCAGGGTATGTGCTGCTCAGGTGTGGCATGCCCGGCGGGCTCGGGTCTGTCGCCGAACCGTCAGGCGTGGGCTTCCTCCAGCGTGGGGTAGTCGGTGAAGCCCTTCTCGTCGCCGCCGTAGAAGGTGGTGGGGTCGGGGGTGTTGAACGGGCCACCCTGGGCCAGGCGGGCGGGCAGGTCGGGGTTGGCGAGGAAGAGGGCGCCGTAGGCGAGCAGGTCGGCGGTGCCGTTCTCGACGAGTTCCAGCTCGGCCGGTCCGGTGGGCTCCTGGCCGGTGAAGGGGTTGAGGATGAAGGCCGTCGGCCATGCCTTGCGCAGCCGGAGCGTCAGGTCACGTACGCCGGGGGCCTCCAGCTGGTGCAGGTAGGCGAGGTTCAGCGGGGCGAGGGCCTCGACCAGGGCGGTGTAGGTGGCCTCCATGTCGGCGGTGTCGGACTCGTCGATGTCGTTGTAGGGGTTGCCCGGGGAGAGGCGGAAGCCGACCTTGTCAGCGCCGATGGCTTCGGCGACGGCCTTGGTGGTCTCCACGGCGAAGCGGATGCGCTTTTCCGGGCTGCCGCCCCATGCGTCGGTGCGCTGGTTGCTGTTCGGGGCGAGGAACTGGTGGATGAGGTACCCGTTGGCGCCGTGCAGCTCGACGCCGTCGAAGCCGGCCTCGATGGCGCCTCGGGCGGCGGTGGCGTAGTCGGCGATGGTGGCGCGGATCTCGGCGTCGGTCAGTTCGTGCGGGGTGACGAAGTCCTGAGGGCCTTCGTGGGTGTACACCTGCCCGGCGGCCGCGACGACGGAGGGGCCGACGGGCTGCAGGCCCGTCAGCGCGGGGTGGCCGACTCGTCCGGTGTGCATGATCTGCAGGTAGATCACGCCACCCTGGGCGTGCACGGCGTCGGTCACGTGGCGCCAGGCCGCGACCTGTCCGGCGGTGTGGATGCCGGGGGTGTCGGGGTAGCCCTGGCCGACCCTGGAGGGCTGGACGCCCTCGGTGACGATCAGTCCGGCGGAGGCGCGCTGCGCGTAGTAGTCGGCCATCAACGGCATGGGGCTCTGGCCGGGGCCGTAGGCGCGGCTTCGGGTCATCGGCGCCATCACCAGGCGGTTGGCCAGGCGCTTGCCACCCAGCTCGTAGGGCTCGAATGCCTTCGACATCGTCATCTCTTTTCGTGGGGAAGGGAGTGTCCAAACGGAGGCGCGGGGTCTCCCGCGGCCGTTACTTGTTCGAACAAGGAAAGACCCATCACTCTTCCCTGAAGAAGGTGAGCTGCATCACATGCAGAGTTTGAGTCGAAGTATCTGCAGATGAAGGCCTTCACAGCAGCGCATGGCGATCAAGACTTAAAGCTGGCTGCTCAATACTTGCTCGGACAACATGAACTGCCTCGGAGGTCAAGGAGATGCAGCCAGCCCGGCGGCGGCTCAGCCGTGCAGCCCCTGCAGCATCACTCCCAGGTAGCGGCGGCCGGACTCCAGACGCGCCTGCCGGTCATCGGCATGGATGTTGGCGGCAAAGGCGATCCCGCACATGAGCGGCAGCAGGTCGTCCCAGGTGACCACGCCGCGTACGGCGCCTGCCGCGCGCGTGCGGTCGAGCAACTGACCGGCGAGCGAGTCCAGCATGGCGGTCAGTTCCTCGGTGCGGGACAGGACGCGTTCCGGCGCTGCGCGCACGATGGTGAGCGAGGGGTCGGTCAGCTGCGCCTCCAAGGTGACGTCGAGGAAGCCGGCCAAAGCCTTCCAGGGGTCTTCCTCGGTCAGCGCCCGTTCCGCGTGGGCGACCAGCGCTTCCAGGCCCGGGGTCGCCACGGTCTCCATCAGGGCCTCCGGCGTCGGAAAGTGCCGGTAGACGGTGGCCACCCCCACGCCGGCGAGGCGGGCGACGTCGTTGAGCTGCAGCGGGGTGCCGTCGTCGACGAACTGCCGGGCCACGTCGACGATGCGCTGCCGGTTGCGGGCAGCGTCCTTGCGCATCGGTGCACTGGTCATGCATCACAGCATAAGTGGATAGCTCATCCGGTTGTGTTACGGTGAAGTGGATAGTTCATCCGTTTCGATGTGGCCGCCCCGCGCCGCGAGAAGGAATCACCGTGCCGTTCACCATGACCGACGTGCCTGAGCTGCCCGCCGGGTTCACCGACACGTTCACCAGCCGCACCGTCAGGACCACCGAGCTGACCCTGCACGCCGTGGTCGGCGGTGACGGGCCGCCGCTGCTGCTCCTGCCCGGCTGGCCCCAGTTCTGGTACAGCTGGCGGCTGGTCATGCCCGCCCTGGTCGAGCGCTTCACCGTCGTCGCCCCCGACCTGCGCGGCATGGGTGCCAGCGACAAGCCCGCCACCGGCTATGACGCCGCCACACTCGCCGACGACATGGCCGCCCTGATGACCGCCCTGGGCCACGACCGCTTCGCCGTCGTCGGCTACGACCTGGGCATGCTGGTCGGCTACGCCCTGGCTGCGAGCCACCGCGACCGCGTCACTCGCCTTGTCGGCGCCGAGTCGATCCTCCCTGGTCTCTCGCCGTCCCCGCCGCTGATGTCGGACCCGGCCACCAACGAGTTCCTGTGGCACTTCGCCTTCAATCGGCTGCAGGGCATCAACGAGCGCATGGTCGCGGGCCGCGAGGAGATCTACTTCGGCCACACCTTCACGTCCAAGACCGCCACCCCCGGCGCCATCCCGCAGCAGGCCATCGATGTCTACGTCGACCAGCTGCGCGACCCGGCCGCCCTGCGCGCCAGCTTCGAGTACTACCGGACCCTCGACACCTCCGCCGAGCACGCCCTGCGCTGGCGCGACGAGGGACCGCTGTCCATCCCGGTCCTGGCGATAGGCGGTCAGTACAGCACCGGCACCATGCCGGAGGAGACCATGCGCATGGTGGCCACGGACGTCACCGGACTGGTCATCCCCGGAGCCGGCCACTTCCTGCCCGAAGAGGCGCCGGAGGAACTCAGCAAGGCAGTGCTGGACTTCCTGCGCTGACCCGGCGATCTCGCCCCGCACGACGAGGGGCCGCCGGACCTCGGCCACACGCCGAGTGAAGGCAATCCTGCGCTTTGCAGCGGTCGCCATGACGGCCCCGTCGTCGACAGTGGGGCAGGAACCGGGTCGCGGACCGTTGCCGCGGCCCCGGGTGTCGCGGCGCGGAGCCGCTCGCAGCCCCACATCCTGCAGGTCACCCAGGCCACCACCGAGCGGGTGCTCGCCTCGCTCGTCGAAGCGCGCGGCATGCCCGAACTGCGCGCCCCGCGCCGCCGGTGACACGGCCGCGGACTCTCGCCGCGGCAGCCGGCTGCGGGCCCGGCCCCCACACCACCGTCGGGGCTTCGGCGCCCAGCCGGCTGGGCGAATAACGCAGCCACACCATGAACAACCCCATGTCGGCTGCGGCCTCCTCCCACCGGCGCCCCGTCGCCCGACACCAGCGGAGACAGAAGGCAGTGCCGCTGGCGTACGACCGTGTGGTCAACTCGGTCCGACTCCGCCCGAATCGCAAAAACCGAAGCCACTGATCGGCCACGGGTACGACACACAGGTCGTAATCCAGCACGGTCCAGTACCGGGCTCCGGAGGGCAGATCCACGGGAAATGCCCGCGCGTGCAACTCCTTCGAAGCGACGGTTCATGCAACAACCCGCCACAGAGCCACACCCCCGAGAACGAGCCTCGAAGGACTGACGAAGCCTTCCCCTGCCACGTCGCACCACAGCCTCATCCGCCCCAGAAAACAGACCGTTCGTGTTCGGCTCCACGAGCGCCAGGAGGTCCCCGGCCTGTACCGGTGGAGATATTTGGTCGGGGTTCCGGCGTGGATTGCCAAGCCGGAGAGGGTGGAAGCGGCCGAGTACACGGTCTGGGTCACGGACCGGCATCTCACGCCGATCGAAGGCGTGGATCTCTCGATGGTGCCCACACGGCGACTGCCGGGCTCTCCTCCGCCGCCCGCGCCGGCTGGGTGGTGTGGCCGGCTCCCGAACGCAGGGGACGGACGGTGGTCCACGACGCCGCCTGCCGGCATGTCGGCGCCGGCGGTAAGGAGCTGAGCACGCTGGAAGCCTGGACGCCTTGATGCGCGACGGCACGCGGGCCTGTCACGACTGCGATACCGCTGCCGTCCTCCAGCCCGCGCTGGAATTCGGCGAGGGCTACGCGTAGCAGTGCGTGTGCTTGTCGCTTCGTGGACGTGACCATTGACCGCTCTCTTGTGAGTGAACACGGTGATCAGCGCAGAGCGGAACAGTGAATGCCGGCTACCCGGCCCGCTCCCGGGCAATCTGCGCCTCGCCCACACCGTGGTGCTCCGTCGCTGCGTCGGCTGTCGTTACGTCAGATCCCGGCATACCTCATCCTCGTCTCGGCTTCGTCGCGCCCCAGCGCATCGAAGTTGTCCAGGTGGAATTTCTTGGCGTTGAAGGCGCGCACCCACAGGCCCGCTGCCCAGCACAGCTGCAGTTCGTTGTCGCTCAGCGATCGTGCGCGCACCGTTTGGTACTCCTCCAGGAAAGCCGCAGTCTGTTCGACCGAGGCTCCTGCACCGGTGGGCCCGCCCTCGAACATGGCGGCGGCCTGGCCGATGATCACCACCTCGGGCTCGTAGACCATGCTGTCCCAGTCGTGGACCGCGAGTGGCCGGCCGTCGCGAAACTTCACATTGCGGCCGTCCCAGTCTCCGTGTCCGAGGACGCAGGCGGCGTCGCGGACCTCCTCAAGCCGCTCGCGCACGGCAGCGCCGAGCTCATCGACCCACGCCGTGACAGAGCACCGCTCAGCGTTGAGGTCGACGTCCCGGTCATCCGGGACCGGCCAGACGCCGTCCTCCTTGTGGTACCAGTGGACCCAAGCGGGGGCGGGCCGTAGCAGCGGCTGCGGATCGAAACCCTCTGCGCGGGTCACGAAGTCGGCCAGCAGGCCGGCGAACAGTCGGGGAGAATCCTCGGGTTCGGGCGCCTCACCCCCTGGCAAAAAAGTTTCGGCGCCGGCTGCTTTCCTGCCCAGCGGCAACGGACCGGTCAATGGCTGCGGGCATGGGAAGCCCGCCTGCCACATCCGGCGTTGCACCCAGGTACAGGCCACCAGCCGCGCATCGTCGTCGCGGATCTTCAGCACCACCTCGCGGTCGTCTGCCAGCCGTAGGCCGTAGACCACGGACAAGTTCCCCGCCGCGAAAGTGCGCTCGGCGACCGGGCAGCCCAGGTGCTCGAAGCACCAGTCGCTCACTGCTCGATCGTCGAAGTCTGCAGACATGGCTTTCCTTTCAATGGGCTGTTCGTCCGGCGTCCGTCCAGGGTGGGAGCGGTGGGGCATGCCGGACGGCCGGACTGGCGGTGGCGACAACCGCGGTAACGAGCATCACTGTGGCCAGCACGAAGACGGAGCCGACCGGTCCGAGAGTGGTGAGCAGGTAACCGGCGCCGAGGGAGGCGACGGGCATGACTCCCCAGGACAGGGTCATGGCCGCGCTGGTGACACGCCCCAGCAGCTCGTTGGGGACCAGGACGGTCGCGTAGCTGATGATCACGACGTTCCACAACGGTCCGATGAACGCGCAGGCGGCGCCGATGGCGCCGATCAGCAGAGGGCTGGTGGTGAATGCGAACAGGGGCAGAAGCGCTGCCCAGATCCAGTTGACTCCGATGATGACGGTTCTGGGCGTGAAGTGGCGATGGAGCCTGCTCGCCGCGAGTGCTCCGATCAGGCCACCACCGCTGTAGATGCCGAGCATCGTGCCGATGGTGGTGGATGTGGCGCCGTGGTGCTGGGCAAGGACGACGAGGGTCAGTGTGAGTGCCTGGAAGACCAGGTTGCCGGCGGCGATCAGCAAGATGGCGGCGCGGATGAGAGGGTGACGCCAGACCCAGCGCAGACCTGCGGTCGTCGCCCGCCACAGCGATTCCGATGGTGCAGTGGTCTGGTTCTGCAGGTCGCTTCGGATGAACAACAGTCCGATGCAGGCAACGGCATAGGAGAGCGCGTCGGCCAGGAACGGCACGGCTCGGTCGATGCCGAAGAGCATGCCGCCCAGGGGAGGGCCGGCCAGAGCCGCACCGCGACTCCTGGCCTCGTTATGGGCTATCGCGGTGGGCAGCAGCGCTGCTGGGACGATCTTGGGAAGGGCGGCGCGCTCGGCCAGCCCGAAGAAGACGAAGCACACTCCCTGCACGAAGGCGACCACGGCGAGGTGCGCGACCGTGACTCTGCCCAGCCAGACGGCGATCGGGACGGTGGAGAGTGCCAGGCCCGCGCAGAGTTCGCTGATCAGCAGGATCCTGCGGCGGTTCCACCGGTCCACCAGCGGTCCGGCAGGCAGATGGGCGACGAGGTAGGGGAGCGTGCCGGCAGCACCGACGATTCCGGCGTCGGAGGGCGAGTTGGTGGTCGCAAGCATGAGTAGCGGCATCGCCGTCCCGCTGATCTGGGCGCCCAGGGTCGAGACGACCTGACTGCTCCACAGGGCGAAGAACTCGCGGTTGCGCCATAACGAAGGTCGTTCGGTGGTCCGCTGTGCGGCCGGGGCGGTCACGGCGCGTCCCCTCGCTCGGGGGTGGGGAACGCGTGGAACACGACGGAGATATGGCGACTGCCGGGGGACGCCTGCTCCGGGTCGCGATGCCAGCGGGAGAGGAAAGCGATGTACTCCTCGCCGAACTGGGCCAACTCCTCAACGGTGAGCGTCGTGCTGCCGAAGGAGTGCATGGCCGCGGCGGCGAACTCGCCGAACGCTTCCCGGTCGGACAGGTAGGCGGTCAGGTCGCGATCAGCACCCGCCATCCACTGCCGGCCGATCTCCTCAGCGGCGGCAGCAGTCTCGGGGGCCGTCGGGTGGCGCGGCAGCCGCACGTCCTGGGGGACGGCCCGCCAGTACTTGCGACGCCCGGACGAGCGAGCCGTGTCCTCTTCGACGAATCCGAACCGGGCCAGTTGGCGCAGGTGATAGCTGGTCGCGCCGCGGTCCTCGTCGAACTCGGCGGCCAGGTCGGCAGATGTAGCCGGGCCATACCGCTGGAGCCTGGTCAACAGCTCTTGACGCAGCGGATGAGCAAGGGCCTTGAGCGCGTCAATGTCGGAGAGCACGCGCGGTCGCGAGTTGGACATGATGAGAAGGTATCTATGCAAAGAATTCTTCTCAATACCCCTGGGTGGCTTTCGGCCTCGACGGGTGCCCGGCTGACCGGGGCTCGGCGGCAGACTCGCTGACGCCTGGCAGGCGTTGGGCAAGGCAGCGCGCATCCGGGTGCAGAGGAGGGTCTGTTTGGAGTCGGCGAATGCGTGAACTATTGGGGCGGTGGTCGTCGGCGTTGAGCTCCCGTTGGCCGCGGCAAGCAGCGGGGCGCTGTCAGTGGTGGGTGGCAGCATCGGGCGCATGACGGACACCACGGCATTCGACTGGCGGTCCTTCCTGCTCAGGTGGAGCGGGGAGTGGGCGGATTCCCTGACGGACGATGAGACGCGGGGCGAGGACGACGAGGCCGCGCGGCAGGCGCGGTGGCTGGGGTTCCCGCCCGCGTCCGAGGAGCGGATCGCAGCCATGGAGGAGCGCCTCGGCCGACGGATGCCCCCGTCGTACCGGGAGTTCCTCGAAGTCAGCGACGGGTGGCGGCATGCGGGCGGGTTCGTGTGGCTGCTGGCGGGGGCCGAGGATGCACGCTGGCACGACAACGAGTCGGGGCTCGCGGACATGTTCGAGGAGTATCTGGACGAGGACGCCGGGCCCGAGGAGCGGCGGGAGGCGGACATCTGGCGGCGCGGGCTGCAACTCGACGTGGAGTCCGACATCACCCACGTCCTCATGGACCCCGAGGAGGTGGACGAGGACGGCGAGTGGGCCGTGTACACGTGGGCGAGCTGGCGTGCCGCGCCACCCGAGCGGCACGCGAACTTCCTTGAGTTCATGCGGGAGATGTACCGGGAGTTCCACAGCCTGCAGGCGCACTCGCGTGACGGGGAGCCGGTGTTCGTCAACGACACGACGCGAAAGCTGGACGCCCTGGTGGAGGAGGCCCGGCTGGAGACGCTGCGCGGCGACTGGGAACGGGCCGGGAAGGCGCTGGACGAGGCCAAGGGGTACGGCAGGCCGCGGGCCGCCGGGCTGGGCGACCAGATACGCCGTCTGCTCGGGCAGACCTCCATGGTGTACTTCGAGGGCCTGGTGACGGAGCCGCGGTACGCACCCGAGCTGCTGCCGCCGCTGGTCGCCGAGCACGCGGCGCACTCGTACCGGGACGACTCCACGCTGACGTTCCATCTGCGGGGCGCCGACGACGACCTGGTGTCACTCGCATACGCGACGCTGGAGCAGGTGCGCAGCGGCACGTACCGGTACACGGCGGCCGGGCCGTTCGGAGAGGCGGTCGAGCGGGCGCGGGAGCTGGCGCGGTGGGGCGACACCGACGGGGCCTGGCGGACGCTGCTCAGCGCGCTGTCCCTGTGGGAGCCGCTGGGACCGGACCTTGTGGCCCCGCTGGGGTGGGTGGCCGACCCCGTGCTCGGTCCGCTGCTGACCCCGGAGCGGGGACGTGAGCTGCTGTCCACGCCACGGGGTGGGCAGGCGGGGGAGGCACCGAAGCCGACGGCCGGGCTCGATCCGGGCGGCCTGGCGTGGCTCGCGGAGCCGGACCCGGGCAACAACCGCACGTCCTACCGGTTCGTTCTGGTGGAGGGGGCGGAGCCGAAGGAGTTGCCCGGACGGCTCGTGGACGGTGACGGCACCGTGCTGAACGAACCCATGACCCTCTGGGAGGCACGCCGCAGGTCGCTGGGCGGCCAGAGGGAGTTCTCGTCCTACGACGACAGGGCTCTCATGGCGGTCGGCCGGGCCGGTACCGGTTGGAGCTTCGCCTTCGACGGCGACCCTGCCCCGTTCTACCGGCGGCGGTTCGTCTCACCGGCCGCGGCCGCCAGCGACGGCACCCGCGCGGTGGTGGTGTGGAGCGGCCTGAGGGCATGGCACGGGGAACCGTTCTTCCACCTTTCGGTGGCGCGAGACGGCACCGAGCAGTACGCGTTCACATACGCGGACGGAGAGGTCCGGCAGAACGGGGAGATACCGCGCGCGCTGGACCCGAGCCGGTTCTTCGGTGACCTGGCGGACGGCGCCGAGGCGGAACGGTCGCTGCTGGAAGCGGTGGCGGGGGAGTTCGGTGCCTCTCTGCCGCGCCATGCCATCGTGAACGGGCGGTTGCACACGTTCGCCACCCGTTCCTGGACGCGTCCGCCGAGGAACGGCGAGACGTACGCGGTGATCCGGATGGCTTGGGGAGAGGCGCGCCCGGCGGACGGCGAGCGGACGGGAGACGACGAGCCGTGAATCAGGCTTCTGTGCGGGAATGGGCAGCCAACGTCAACAACGCGGTAAAGGCCGGCGTCCCAAGCAGGGACGCCGGCCTTACCGAAGCCGTCTGACAGGGGACTCAGACGCAATGGGCCAATCTCACCGTGGTTTCCGTCAGCCGAGTTGCCGGGCGAACGCCTCGTACGCCCGCTCGTCGAAGAGGACGAACGTGACTTCCTCGACGGCCGTGTCCGTCTCCCGCACGGTCTGTACCGCGATACGGGCGGCGTCGTCCATCGGCCACCCGTAGATGCCGGCGGAGACGGCCGGGAACGCGACGGTGCGGGCGCCCAACTCGTCGGCCGCCCGCAGGGACTCGCGGTAGCAGGAGGCGAGGAGGGCCGAGCGGTCCTCCTGCTCGGAGAAGACGGGGCCGACCGTGTGGATCACCCAGCGTGCGTCCAGTTCCCCCGCGGTGGTGGCGACCGCCTGGCCCGTGGGCAGGCCCTTGCCGTACCGGGAGGCGCGAAGCTTGCGGCACTCCTCCAGGATCGCCGGGCCGCCGCGCCGGTGGATGGCGCCGTCCACTCCTCCTCCGCCGAGCAGCGAGGAGTTGGCCGCGTTGACGATCGCGTCGGCGCTCTCCCGGGTGATGTCGCCCTGGACCAGCCTGATGGTGGTCATGTCTGCCTCAGTCTCTTCCAGACGGCCTTCGCCGCGTTGTGCCCGGACATGCCGTGCACGCCGGGTCCCGGCGGGGTTGCCGAGGAGCAGATGAAGACGGCCGGATGCGGGGTGCTGTACGGGAACAGGGACAGCCTGGGGCGCAGCAGCGTCTGGAGTCCGGACACCGCGCCGGAGGCGATGTCGCCGCCGACGTAGTTGGCGTTGTGGGCGGCGAGTTCGGGTGGGCCGGCGGTGGCGCGGGCGAGGACGCGGTCGCGGAATCCCGGGGCGAAGCGCTCCAGTTGGCGTTCTATGGCGTCGGTGAGGTCGCCGGTCCAGCCGCTGGGGACATGGCCGTACGCCCAGAAGACGTGCCGGCCCGCCGGTGCGCGGGTGGGGTCGGCGACGCTGGGCTGCACGGTGATGAGGAACGGCCGGTCGGGCGCGCGGCCCTCGCGCGAGGCGGCGCGCAGCGCGGTGCCGATCTCCCCCGTGTCGGCGCCGATCTGCACGGTTCCGGCGCTGCGCGGCTCCTCGGCGGTCCACGGCACCGGGCCGTCCAGGGCGTAGTCGACCTTGAAGACGCCGGGGCCGTATCGGTAGCCCTCGTAGTAGCGGCCGAAGCCCGCGATGCGGGCCAGGGCGGTGGGTGAGGTGTCGAAGACGTACGCCCGGGCGGGCGGCAGGTCGTCGAGGCGCTTGACCTCGTAGTCGGTGTGGACCGTGCCGCCGAGGTCCTTCAGGTATGTGGCGAGGGCGTCCGAGATGGACTGGGAGCCGCCGCGGGCCACGGGCCAGCCGCGGGCGTGCGCGGCGAGCGCGAAGACCAGGCCGATGGCGCCGGTGGCGAGGCCGGTGAGCGGGGCCATCACATGGGCGACGAGACCGGCGAAGAGGGTCTTGGCCCGTTCGTCGCGGAAGCGCCGCATCAGCCAGGTGGACGGAGGAAGCCCGACCAGGCCGAACCGGGCGAGGGTCACCGGGTCGCGGGGCAGCGCGGTGAGCGGCAGGGACATGAAGTCGCGGGCGAGGGTGTCCCAGTGGGGCAGGAAGGGCGCCACCAGCCTGCGGTACGCGCCCGCGTCGCGCGGGCCGAAGGAGGCGGCCGTCTCGCCGACCGACCGGGACAGGACCGCGGCGGTGCCGTCGGTGAAGGGGTGCGCCATGGGCAGCTCGGGGTGGAGCCATTCCAGGCCGTAGCGGTCCAGGGGCAGGGCGCGGAACGCGGGTGAGTTGATGCCGAGCGGGTGCGCCGCCGAGCACGGGTCGTGGCGGAAGCCGGGCAGGGTGAGCTCTGCGGTGCGCGCTCCCCCGCCGATCGTGTCCCGGGCCTCGAAGACGGCCACGGAGAAGCCGCGGCGGGCCAGCTCCACGGCAGCGGTCAGTCCGTTCGGCCCCGCACCCACCACGACCGCATCGAGCATCGACGGCACCTTCGGACCCCTTCGTCAGCCGATGGCCACTGAGGATCAGGATATGCCGGGGTACTGACAGTGCTCGGCGACGGGGTGGCCCCGAGGCCTGCTCCGGGCTCAGACCGACGACGCCAGCAGCCCCGCCACCCGGCGTGCTGTCGCCGCGTCGCGGGCCGCGGTGAACGGCAGGGCGTTGCCGCCCGTGATGCGGAACGGCTCACCCGTGCGGGTCAGGTGGGCGCCGCCCGCCTCCTCGACCAGCAGCAGGCCTGCCGCGTGATCCCAAGCCGCTTCCCACGAGAAGGCCGTGGCGTCCAACTCGCCGCGGGCGACGGCGAGATATTCCAGGCCTGCCGAACCGCAGTCGCGGGGTGCGACGCCGTCCGTCCACAGGCCGAGCAGGGCGCGCTTCTGGTCGTCCGTCGTGTAGTCCGGGTGGGACGTGGCGACCTTGAGGTCCCGTCCGGGTGCGGGCGGGCCGGCGAACAGCCGCTCGCCGTCGAGGAAGGCGCCCTGTCCCCGTACGGCCGTGGCGAGTTGGTCGCGGGCGGGGGCGTATGTCCACGAGGCGAGCACGACGCCGCTCTGCGCGAGCGCGACCAGGGTGCAGAAGCCGTCGTCGCCGTGTACGAACTGGCGGGTGCCGTCGACGGGATCGACGATCCAGACCGGGGCGTCGCCCCGTATCGCCTCGTACGACGCGGGGTTGGCGTGCACCGCCTCCTCGCCGACGACCACGGAGCCGGGCAGGAGCGCGCCGAGCGCCACGGTGAGGTACTGCTCGGCCAGGCGGTCGGCGTCCGTCACCAGGTCGTGCGGGCCGCTCTTCTCGTCGACCTCGTGGGCGGCCAGCTGACGGAAACGCGGCATGATTTCGGCCGCGGCGGCCTTGCGGACCGCCTCCTCCACGTCGGCCGAGTGGCGGGCGAGAAACTCGTCGATGGTTTCGTTGTCTTCGATCATGCCTCCATGAGAGCACGCGCCACTGACAATCCCCACCCTGCGAGTGCACTACGGGTGGAATCGGCATGAACTCCCGATGCTGCACCCCACGGCAAGAAAGGGACATTCGGGACATCACCGGCCCACTGCGTACCCCTGCATCCCCCGCGGATTGGCCGCCGCCGACAGGATGCCGCTCTCCGGATACCGGGCGACCGCGCACAGCCGGCCCTCGGACCAGTCGTCACCGACCGTGACGTCATGGCCGCGCCGCCGCAGCTCCGCCACGACAGCGGGGTCCGTCCGCGCCTCGACGGTGACACTGCCCGGGTACATCCCGCGCGGGTAGAAGGAACCGGGGAAGCTGTCGTTGTGCCAGTTCGGCGCGTCGATCGCGCCCTGGAGATCGAGGCCGCCGCGTACCGGAGCGCGCAGGGCGACCGCCAGGAAGAAGTGGAGCTGCCACTGGTCCTGCTGGTCGCCGCCGGGCGTGCCGAACGCCATGACCGGCGTCCCGTCACGCAGGGCGATGGACGGTGTCAGAGTGGTGCGTGGCCTGCGCCCCGGCGTGAGCGAGTTCGGCAGGCCCTCCTCCAGCCAGGTCATCTGCAACCGGGTGCCGAGCGGGAAGCCCAGTTCGGGCACGACGGGGTTGGACTGCAGCCAGCCGCCGCTGGGCGTGGCGGCGACCATGTTGCCCCAGCGGTCGACGATGTCGAGATGGCAGGTGTCGCCGCGGGTACCGCCGTCGGCGGCGACGTCGGGTTCGCCCGGCACGGGGGCCGTCGGGCTCTTGGCGACGGTCGGCTCCCCGGCTCCCGGCGCGCCGAGGCCCGCGACGCCGGTGGCGGCCCCTCGCGCATGGGCGCACAGCCGCGGGGTGCGCCCTCCCGGGCTCCCCGGCCGCAGCTCGTACGACGCCCTGTCGCCGACGAGCTCACGCCGTGCCGCGTTGTAGACGCCCGACAGCAGCTCCTCGAGCGGCACCTCGGCCGCGTCGCCGTACCAGGCCTCCCGGTCGGCCATGGCGAGTTTGCAGCCCTCGATCAGCAGGTGGACGTAGTCCGCGGAGCCGTACGGGGGCAGTTCGGACGGGAGCAGTGCGAGCTGCTGCAGGAGGACCGGGCCCTGGCTCCAGGGGCCGGCCTTGCACAGGGTCCAGCCGTTCCAGTCGTACGTCACCGGCGCCTCGTAGCTCGCGGACCAGCCGGCGAGGTCGGCGGCCGTGAGCGTGCCGGTGTGGTGCTTACCGCTGGTGTCCAGGGTGGGCCGGTGTGCCTGCCGTACCAGCGCCTCGGCGATGAAACCGGTGCGCCACACCTGCCGTGCCGCCTCGATCTGCCCCTCGCGGTCCCCCGCCCCGGCGACCTCGGCGAGCAGCCGCTGCCAGGTGGCGGCGAGCGCGGGATTGCGCAGCAGCCGGCCGGGCCGGGGCGCCCGGCCGCCCGGAAGATAGACCTCCGCGGACGTGGTCCACTCGGTCTCGAACAGCTCGCGCACGGTCTCGACGGTCTCGCCGACACGCTCCACGGGCGCGTGCCCGTGCTCCGCGTATCCGATGGCGTACTTCAGGACGTCGGCGAGGGACTTGGTGCCGTGGTCGCGGAGCAGGAGCATCCAGGCGTCGAACGCACCGGGGACGGCCGCCGCAAGGGGCCCGGTACCGGGTACGAGATCCAAACCGAGTCCCCTGTAGTGCGCGACCGTCGCTCCGGCCGGCGCCACGCCCTGCCCGCACAGCACCCGCACCTCGCCGCCCGCCGGAGCGAGCAGGATCGGCACCTCACCGGCGGGCCCGTTCAGGTGCGGCTCGACGACATGCAGCACGAAGGCGCCCGCCACGACAGCGTCGTAGGCGTTGCCGCCGTCCTCCAGGACCGCCATCGCCGACTGCGAGGCCAGCCAGTGAGTGGAGGACACCATGCCGAAGGTGCCCTGGAGGGTGGGGCGGGTGGTGAACATACGGCCTCTCACCTCGTTGTTTCCGCGCATCGGCCGGACCGGTCGGCGCTCAGGTCTGTCCTGGGGAGAATGTGGGGAGTTCGGGCCAGAGCTCTCCTCCGCCCGCTCCCCCAGCAGGCTATCGATCGCCATGCGCCCCTTCTTCCCCGCCTCCGGCACGAGGGACGCGTACGTGCGCCTCAGCACAAGGACCGGGTGGCGAAGGCCATCTCCGGGATCGACGCCGAGGACACCACGATCCTGTGTTCGGGATCCGCTCGCCGATCACAGTGGCGGGACCGCGCCGGATGCACACCGGCTTCCTCGTTCCGCCGTCGCCTTTGTCGCCGGACGTCATGGGGACGGGGCCGGCCCGAGGGCACGCCGAGCGGTCGGCCGCCGGGTACGGACGGCAGGGGCGTGTCGACACCGAGATCCTCGTACGGTCCGCCGGTGGATGAGCCACAGAAGGGCTCCCTCAAGTCACGTCCTCGCGGGAGCCCTTCCTTGTGCCGCCTGCAAGTGAAGGGTGAGAAGACGATCACGAGCAGGACATCTGTGTCGACGCGGCTACGGCGTCACGGCGCGAGCAGCAGGCTGTCGCCGCGCTCCTTGGCCGCCGCGTAGCGCTTGGCCACGTCCTGCCAGTTGACGACCTGCCACATGGCCTCGATGAAGTCGACCTTCTGGTTGCGGTACTGCAGGTAGAAGGCGTGCTCCCAGGCGTCGAAGACGAGGATCGGGGTCGAGCCCTGGCCGACGTTGCCCTGGTGGTCGTAGACCTGCTCGACGATCAGGCGCCCGCTGAGCGGCTCGTAGGCGAGGACGCCCCAGCCGGAGCCCTGGGTGGTGGCCGACACCTTGGACAGCTGGGCCTTGAAGTGGGCGAACGAGCCGAAGGACTCGGCGATCGCGTCCGCCAGTTCGCCCACGCCGTCCTTCTCCAGCGGCTCGCCGCCGCCGTCACCGGTCATGTTGTGCCAGTAGATCGAGTGCAGGATGTGCCCGGAGAGGTGAAAGGCCAGGTTCTTCTCCAGGACGTTGATCGACCCCCACACCTCCTTGTCCCGCGCCTCCGCGAGCTGCTCCAGCGTGTCGTTGGCGCCCTTCACGTACGCCGCGTGGTGCTTGTCGTGGTGCAGCTCGATGATCTCGGGGCTGATGACCGGGGCGAGGGCCGCGTAGTCGTACGGGAGCTCCGGGAGCGTGTAAACCGCCATGTCCAACATCCTCCGACCTAATTGCAACTCATGTGCAACTGCACGCTAACAGCAGGAGCAGAGCCATGCCGATCAGGCGTTGGTCCTAGGACCATGAGCCGTGCCACGGAAGGCGCAGAAACCGGCACTCCGGCCTTGGGCATCGTCCGCGACGAACGCCGGCTCCAGCTCCGGCGGATCCAGGATGAGCGCGCAGAACCCAGCAGCCGCAGCACTCGACAGTCCGCGCAGTCCGGGTACACAACACTCGGGAGTTATTGCACACTAGTCGCAATAACTAGTCATCTGCAGAAGGGGTACTGCGTGAGGTCTGACCGGCCCATCGGCTTCCCTGCGGCACGCGGCTCCACACCCGGCACCAACGGCTGCCGCACAGGCGGCCTGACGGCCACGGACATCCGCCTCTGCACCGGTGAGGAGTTGCTGACGCACGCCACCGCGCTGCACTCCGTGTACGTCGACGCCTTCTGCGCCCCGCCCTGGAACGAGGACGAGGAGAAGGCGGTCGAGTTCGTCGGCCGGCTCGCCGGGACCGTGCACCGGCCGGGCTTCACCGCCGCGCTCGCGCCGGCGGGTTCGGCCGTGGCAGGCTTCGCCACGGCCTGGACCACCCGTGCCCCCTTCCCCACGGACCGCTGCTACCCGCAGGCCGCCGCCGGCCTCGGCCCCGAGCGCACCGTGCAGTGGCTGTGCGGCGCCCGCGAGATCGACGAACTCGCCGTCCGCCCCGCCGCCCGGGGCACCGGCCTCGCCGCCGCACTCCTCGATGCCGTCATCGCCGACGCTCCGGAAGGCCGCGCGTGGCTGCTCACTTCGATCCGGGCACCCCGGGCCGTCGCCTTCTACCGCGGCCAGGGCTGGACCCAGGCCACTCATCCCTCTCCACAGGGGTCAGGTATCGCCGTCTTCCTCGGCCCGCACCATCCGGCCCGTAGGACTGCCGGCCTGCCGTTATGACCGCGTACCTCCGCCCGCGTGGTGACAAGACCGCACCGCAGGGCCCGCCGACCGGCGACGGACTGATGCCTGGTGTGCCCGGGTAACCCTCCAATCGCAATTGACATGCAACAACGTTCTACAAGCAACAAGGTTGTGAGGCTCATGACGACCCGTCGAATACGAGGTGCCGCCGTCACGGCGGCGGCGATGGTGGCCGGGGTCGCCGCCTGCTCCGCCCCGAGCAGCGGCGGGAGCGACGGCAAGTCCGCCGACTCCGTCGTGATCGGGGTGGCCTCCGAACCGGACACCCTCAGTCCGCTGCTCGGCTACGGCAAGGACGGCAACTCCAAGATCTTCGAGGGACTGCTCGCCCGGAACGCCGATCTGGAGCTGAGACCCGCCCTGGCGAAGGCGCTCCCCGAGGTCACCGGCGACGGCCTCACCTACACGTACACCCTGCGCGACGGCGTGGAGTTCAGCGACGGTGAGCCCCTGACCCCGGCCGACGTCGTCTTCACGTACAAGACGATCCTCGACGCGAAGACGAACAACACCTCGCGGAGCGAGCTCGACGCCATCAAGGACGTCCGGGCGAGCGGTGACGACAAGGTCGTCTTCACGCTCAAGTACCCGTACGCGCCGTTCGCCGGGCGCACGGTGCTGCCCATCGTCCCCGAGCATGTCGCCGGCGAGCAGGACCCCAACACCGGTTCCTTCAACACCGAACCGGTCGGCACCGGACCGTACGTCCTCGCGAACTGGAGCAAGGGCGAGAAGCTCACCTTCAAGGCCAACCCGAACTACTGGGGCGGGGAGCCGAAGGTGAAGACGTTCACCATGGCGGTCATCGCGGACGACAACGTGCGTGCCACCCGGCTGCGCTCCGGTGACCTCGACGGCGCGGTCCTCCCGCCCAACCTCGTCGCCACGTTCAAGAACGACGACGGCATGAAGTCGTACGACGCGAAGTCCTACGACTTCCGCACCGTCACCCTCCCCACCGCGAACAAGGTCACGGGCGACCGTGCCATCCGGCAGGCACTCGACGCCGCCGTGGACCGCGAGGCCATGGTCGACAAGGTCCTCGACGGCGCGGGCCGCCCGGCGTACGGGCCGCTGCCGGTCGACGACCCCTGGTTCGCCAAGGGCATCGAGCGCACTCAGGATCTCGACAAGGCCAAGCGGATCCTCGACGAAGCGGGCTGGAAGCCCGGCACGGACGGCATCCGCGCCAAGGACGGCCGACGGGCCGCGTTCACCCTCTTCTACCCTTCCGGCGACAAGGTCCGCCAGGACCACGCCCTCGCCTACGCTTCCGACGCCAAGAAGGCCGGCATCGACGTGACGGTGGAGAGCGCCACCTGGGAGGTCATCGAGCCGCGGATGAAGAACGACGCGGTCCTCGCAGGCTTCGGCAGCACCGGCGACCCCGACTTCGGCCTCTACACGCTGCTGCACTCCTCGCTCGCCGGCGACGGCTTCAACAACATGGGCCGGTACGACAACGCGGCCGTGGACGAGGCGCTGGACACCGGCCGCCGCAGCCAGGACCCGCAAAAGCGCGAGGCCGCTTACGCCGCGCTCCAGCGCGAACTCGTGAAGGACCCCGGCTACACGTTTCTGACCCACATCGACCACCTCTACGTGCTCGCGGACCGCTGGGAGGGCCTGAGCACGCAACTCGAGCCGCACGAGCACGGCTTCGCCAGCGGCCCGTGGTGGAACATCGAGGACTGGCAGCCCAAGAAGTGACCAGAACCTCCCTGCC
Source organism: Streptomyces sp. NPDC059866 (assembly GCF_042731325.1). Classification (NCBI taxonomy): domain Bacteria; kingdom Bacillati; phylum Actinomycetota; class Actinomycetes; order Kitasatosporales; family Streptomycetaceae; genus Streptomyces; species Streptomyces sp. NPDC059866. Next base: position 387,506 of record NZ_JBHWJT010000002.1, read on the forward strand.
CTGGGGAGCGATGGCACGCCTGGCGGGGCGGCGGATGCTGTTCGCCCTCCCCGTCCTCCTCGTCGTCACCTTCGGTGTCTTCGCCATCGCCGCCGCCTCCCCCTTCGATCCCGTCAAGGTGTACGCCGGCACCGCCGCGCTCGGCGCCGACCAGGAGACCCTGGACCGGCTGCGGGACAACCTCGGCGTGGACCAGCCCCTCACCGCCCGCTGGTGGCACTGGTTGACCTCCGCCCTCGGCGGAGACCTCGGCCAGTCCAGCGTGATGCGGCAGCCCGTGACGCAGGTGATCGGGGAACGCCTCGTGTGGTCCTCCCTGTTGTGCGCGATCGCCTTCGTGCTTGCCGTGCTGACCGGCACCCTGCTGGGTGTGCTGGCCGCCCGCCGCCCCGGATCGATGCTCGACCGGACGGTCACCTCGCTCGCCTACGCCCTGGAGGCGGCACCGGTCTTCTGGATCGCGCTGCTGGCCATCTGGCTGTTCGCCCTGCAGTTGGACGTCCTCCCGGCGGGCGGGCTGACGGACACGGCCAGCGAGCAGGTCACCCTGGGGCAGGTGGCGAGCCATCTGGTCCTGCCCGCCGGAGTACTCGCCCTCTCCCAACTCCCCTGGTTCACCCTCTACGTACGCCAGGGGGTCGGCGACGCCCTGGCGGAGGACCCCGTACGTGGCGCCCGCGCGAGGGGTGTGAGTGAGAGGACCGTCCTGCTCGGGCACGCCCTGCGCTCCGGCCTGCTGCCGGTGCTCACGCTGGTCGGCTCCCGCGTCCCCGAACTCATCACCGGCGCCCTGCTGGTGGAGAGCGTCTTCAGCTGGCCGGGCATCGCGGCGGCCACCGTCGAGGCGGCCACAGCCGTCGACTTCCCGCTGCTCGCCGCCCTCACCACGCTGGCCACCGCCGCCGTCCTCATCGGCAACCTGCTCGCCGACCTCCTCTACGGACTGTTCGACCCGAGGGTGAAGCTCAGTGAAATGTGACTCCCATGGCTGAGGCCACGGTGGGGACCGAGAAGCGGTCCCAGGCCGCATGGCGCTCGGTCGGCCCGAACCGCCGCTCGACGCGCACCCTGCGGCTGCGCACCTCGGCCGTGCTGGTGACCGCGACCGTCCTCGCCGTCCTGCTCGTACCACCGCTGGTCCAACTCGACCAGCAGGCCGTCGATCTGTCCGCCAAGCTGCTGCCCCCGAGCTGGGCGCATCCCTTCGGCACCGACGACGTCGGCCGGGACCTGCTCCTGCGCTGCGTCTACGGCCTGCGGGTCTCGCTGCTCGTCGGCGTGGCCGCGGCCCTCACGGCGACCGTGATCGGCACCGCCGTCGGGGCCACCGCCGGAGCCCTGGGCGGCTGGGCCGACCGCGGCATCATGCGCGTGGTCGACACCGTCTCGTCCGTACCCCACCTGCTGCTCGGCATCTTCATCGTCGCCATGTTCCGGCCCGGGGTGTGGCCGGTGGTGGTCTCTGTCGCGCTCACCCACTGGCTGTCGACCGCCCGGATCGTCCGGGCCGAGGTCCTGTCCCTGCGCTCGCGCCCGTACATCGACGCCGCCGTCTCCGGGGGCGCGTCCCGGTGGCGGGTGGCGGTACGGCACCTGCTGCCGGCGGTCCTGCCCCAGGCCGCGCTCGCCGCCGTACTGATGGTGCCGCACGCCATGTGGCACGAATCGGCCCTGTCCTTCCTCGGGCTCGGGCTGCCCACCCACACCGCCAGCCTCGGCACCCTCGTCCAGACCGCGCAGGGCTCACTGCTCGCCGGACAGTGGTGGCCGACCCTCTTCCCCGGCCTCTTCATCATCGTCCCCACCCTCGCCATCGCCGGCCTCGCCGGAGCCTGGCGCGAGCGGATCAACCCCCGCCGCCGATCGGAGCTGACGCTGTGACCGAACGACCGCCTCAGCAACCGGGCGACCGGCCTCCCCTGCTGTCGGTACGCGGCCTGTCGGTGCGCTTCCTCATGCCCGGCGGACGCCGCGTCGCCGCCGTCACCGACGCGCACTTCGACGTGGCGGCCGGCGAGTGCCTGGCCCTGATCGGCGAGAGCGGCTGCGGCAAGTCCGTCCTCGCCTCCGCCCTCCTCGGCCTGCTCCCCGCCAACGCCCAGACCGCGGGCGAAGCCCGCCTCGGCGAGCTCGAGCTGCTCTCCGCCGACGAACGGACTCTCGCCCGCACCATACGGGGCCGCCGGATCGGCCTCATACCGCAGAGCCCCGCCGCACATCTCACCCCCGTCCGCACCATCCGCTCCCAGCTGGAGGAGACGGTCGCCGCACTGACCGGTGTACGGGGCCGCACGGCCGTGCGTGCCGCTGCCGAAGCGGCCGCCGAACGCACGGCGTTCCCCCCGGACCACCTGGACCGCCATCCCCACGAGCTCTCCGGCGGCCTCGCCCAGCGCGCCGCGACCGCCCTGGCCCTGGTGGGCAACGCGCCTCTCCTGCTGGCCGACGAACCGACCACCGGACTCGACCGCGACCTCGTGGAGCACACAGTCGACGAACTGCGGCGCCACATCGACGACGCCGACCGCGCCTTGCTGATGATCACCCACGACCTGTCCGCCGCCGAGCGCATCGCCGACCGCGTCGCCGTCATGTACGCGGGCCGCATCGTCGAACTCTCCGACGCGGCAGCCTTCTTCGGCAGCCCCGGACCACGCCACCCCTACAGCCGAGGACTCCTCCAGGCCCTTCCCGACCGCGCCTTCACCCCCATCCCCGGCATGCCACCAGAACTCGGCGACCTCCCCGACGGCTGCGCCTTCGCGCCGCGCTGCGACCGGGCCACCGACACCTGCGCCGGCTCGCCCCGTATGACCGACACGGTCTCCTGCCACCACCCGCACGTCCCGGAGGACGCCCGTGCTTGAACTGCACGCCATCACCGCCGGATACGACAGACACGCACCCGTCGTACGGGACGCCTCCCTGACCATCGCCCCCGGCGAAGCCGTCGGCCTGCTCGGCCCCAGCGGCTGCGGCAAATCCACCCTCGCCCGCGTCGCCGCCCTCCTGCACCGCCCCGGCTCCGGAACCGTCGTCCTCGACGGCACGCCGGTACGCCGCTGGCGCCACCGCGCGCCGCGCGAACTGCGGACCGCCTTCGGCGTCGTCTTCCAGCAACCGCGCCTCTCCTCGGACCCGCGGCTACGGCTGACCGACCTGATCGCTGAACCGCTGCTTGCCACCGGCCGACGTCAGGAATCGGCCGAACGCGTGGCAGAACTGGCCACAACCGTCGGCCTGACCCCCGACCTGCTGGCCAGACGCCCCCACGAGGTCAGCGACGGCCAACTCCAGCGCGCCTGCCTCGCCCGCGCCTTGGCGCTGCGCCCGCGCTGGCTGATATGCGACGAGATGACCGCCATGCTCGACGCCTCCACCACCGCCGCTCTCGTCGCGGTCGTCGAGGACTACCGTCACACCACCGGTGCTGGGCTGCTCGCCATCGGCCACGACCGCACCCTCCTGCAGCGCTGGTGCGACCGCACGGTCCACTGGGACACGCTCCGCAGCAGACCGTGCCTCATCTGACAGGCGCGCATCCGGGAACGGCAAGGCCCGCACCGCAGCGCGCTGCGCTGCGGTGCCGGAGGTGTTCGAGGCGCCTGAGAAGTGGCCGATCTCAGTGCAGTGTGGCGACGGCCGTGCGGTAGAGGACTTCCTCGGCGCGGTCCCACGACCAGCCGTTCTCGACCACCAGCGTGCGCCAGCCGGTGGGGCCGAACCAGAACCACAGCAAGTCTGCCGTCTCCTCCACCGAGTAGACGGGCGGTGGGGTCAACGTGTGCAGGTGGCGGGCTGTGGCGTGCAGTGCGTCCCGGTATGCCGCGGTGGAGCGTTCCCAGAGAGCCTCGCCCTTCTCATGGGCGGGCAGCGCCTTGCGGATCGCCTCGTGCACAACGAACTGGCCTTCGTTGCCCCTGCGGGTGCCACGAGCGAGTGCTTTCAGGACCGCCTCCGGGGTCCGCGGGGCGAGCACCTCCTTCATGGCCTGCTCGTAACCGGAGGCGTTCACGCCCTGGTCGACGATCCGGTCCAGGATGTCGCCCTTGCTCCCCACGCTCGCGAAGACGGTCTTCGAGGAGACGCCGGCCGCCGAAGCGATGTCCGCGACGGTCACCCGCCCGTATCCGCGGTCGGCGAACAGTTCGGTGGCCCGCTGAAGGATCAGTGCGCGTGTCCGCGCGGCTGCCTGCTCGCGCAACGGAGAGGCGTAGGGGCGCTGAGAGGACATGAGGCCATCCTAACCAGCACGAGATCACAGCTGCCCTAATCATTAGGTACTGTGTGAAGTCAATTTCCGCTCGACGTCGCGAGAGGCATGAACGCAATGGGAACGGACGCCACGGAGCTGGCCCATGGACTCTTCCGGATCCTCGAGACGGGTGATCCGGCACTGGCTGTCGATGTGGTCGGCGAGGACTTCCACAACCGCGAAGCGGTCGCATCGCCCCCGGCCTGTTCGCTCCCCGGGCCGGCAGCGGTTCTCGCCTCGAGCGCATGGTTGCGGTCGGCCTTCACCGACTTGCGCCTCCCCGTGATCGGTGTCGCCGACAACGATGACCAGGTCTGGGTCCGGCTGCGCATGCAAGGCCGCCACACCGGTCCGTTCGTCCGCTTCCGCGACGGCGCCCTCGACCAGGCCATACCCCCCACGGGGCGCGAGATCGACACCGAACAGATCCACGTGCTCGACATCCGTGACGGCAAGGTGGTCGGACACGAAGCGGTGCGCGACGACCTCACGATGCTGGGCCAACTCGGCGTCTTCCCTCCCGCCCCGGCCACCGCGCTGAGCATGCTCGCCTGGCGGGTGACCGGACGGGCCGCTCGTGCGGCCGCCCACGTCACGGCAGAGGCGGCCGAAGCGGCCGCCCTGCTGCGGGACGATCGGAGCTGAGCCGTCGAGGCGAGGATCCGACGAATCGCCGCGCCGTCCGGCGGGCGGGCCCTGCCATGGTGGGCCGCTGCGGCCGGCGTGCCGAAGCGCACACCGCAACCGAGCCGGCGTGGAGGTCACCGAGTGACGGACATAAGGGGACACTCAACGCATCAGCGCTACAGGCGAGTTACCGCGCAGGCACGGAGCGAGTTGGCACTTTCGCCTCACAGGGACTCGTGTGACACTGGCGTCCCGTCCGCTGTGCGGACCCCTCCGCACCGTCCCCCACGAGAAGTGCGCCGTGCGTTCTCTTCCTCTGCCGCTCGCTCTCACCGCGCGCCTGACTCCGGTCGCCGTGCTCGCCTGTGCGGGCTGGGCCCTCAGTTCGGGCCCGGACTCGTCGGCGCCGGCCGCCCAGGACCGGACGACCGGCAAGACCGGGACCCAGTCCGCCTCCGCGCCGTCCACGACCGCCGTGCCGAAGACGTACACCTCCGCCCCGGCGCCCTGCACCAGCCTGGCCAAGAAGACGATCACGTCGCTGGTGCCGGATGCCAAGACGGCCGGGAAGGAGATCGCCTCGACGGACAAGTCGGTCCGCCGCACCTGCTCGTGGAACGCGCTCAGTGGCTACGACTACCGCTGGCTCGACGTCTCCTTCGAGATCAGCGGCTCCGACGACGACGCGGCGAAGAAGTACAAGGAGCGGGTCAAGGAGAAGAGCGGCGGCGGCGAGGTGCCCGGCCTCGGCGACGCGGCCTACTCCGTCGTGAACCTCACCACCGAGGACGACCAGAAGACGCGCGAGGGTGTGGTGCTGGTGCGCGCCGCCAACGCGCTGCTGGTCATCACGTACAACGGCTCCGACTTCGAGTCGAAGGAGGCGCCCAGCACGGACGAGATCAACAAGGGCGCCATCAGGGCCGCCAAGGAGGCGGTGGCGGCCCTGGAGGACGGCCGGTAGAGCCGGCCGCCCTCCGAGAGGCGAGGCCTCAGGAAGCGGTCCGCTCCCGTGGCAGCATCAGCGCGACGTACAGCAGCAGCGAGGCGGCCAGCCCCACCGCCCAGCCGTAGTCGGCGAGCGGCTTGAGGAACGGGATCAGCCCGTCGGCCGGGAACGGACCCGACTTCGTGCCGTCCGCGCCCACGGTCGAGTACGAGCCGCCGACGGCCAGGACACCGCCGACCGCGAAGGCCACGATGGCCCGCCAGTTCCAGCCGGCGGAGTACCAGTAGCGCCCACCGGGCGTGTACAGGTCCGCCAGGTGCAGGACCGTACGGCGGACGATCCAGTAGTCGGCGATGAGGATGCCCGCGACCGTGCCGAGCAGACCGCCGACCACACCGAGCCAGGTGAAGATGTAGAACTCGGGCGTGGAGATCAGCTTCCACGGGAAGATCAGGATGCCGACGACGCCCGTGATGAGCGCGCCCGTACGGAAGTTGATGAACTTCGGTGCCAGGTTGGCCAGGTCGTACGCGGGTGAGACCACGTTCGCCGCGATGTTCACGGAGATGGTGGCGACCAGCACGGTGATGAGCGCGAAGAGCAGACCGAAGACGTTGTCCGCCTTGGCCGCGAGGGTGACCGGGTCCCAGATCGCCTCGCCGTAGACGACCTCGGAACCGGAGGTGACCAGCACGGCGAGGATCGCGAAGAGGGTCATCGTGGTGGGCAGGCCCAGGGACTGGCCCCAGGTCTGGGCGCGCTGGCTGGCGCCGAATCGGGTGAAGTCCGGGATGTTGAGGGACAGGGTGGCCCAGAAGCCGATCATGCCCATCAGGGACGGGAAGAAGACCGGCCAGAAGTCCGCGCCCCAGCCGAGCTTGGAGGGCTGCGACAGCAACTCGCCGAATCCGTCGGCCTGGACGGCGATCCAGATCAGCAGCACGAAGGCGCCGACGATGACGAAGGGCGCGGCCCAGTTCTCGAAGTGGCGCAGGAAGTCCATACCGCGGTAGATGATGGCGATCTGCACGGCCCAGAAGAGGAGGAAACAGAGCCACAGCGGCCATGGGTTGCCGGCGATCTGCCCGGCCTTCTCCCACTCACCGCCGGTGAGCTTGGAGCCCAGTGCGAAGATGCCGCTGCCGCCGATCCAGGTCTGGATACCGAACCAGCCGCAGGCCACGGCCGCGCGGATCAGCGCCGGTATGTTGGCGCCGCGCAGCCCGAAGGAGGCCCGGGCGAGGACCGGGAACGGAATGCCGTACTTGGGGCCGGCGTGGCCCGTGGCCAGCATCGGCAGCAGCACGATGACGTTGGCGAGAGCGATGGTGAAGACCGCCTGCTTCCAGTCCATGCCGAGTGCGACCAGGCCGGAGGCCAGGGTCCAGCTGGGGATGCAGTGGGCCATGGAGATCCACAGCGCCGCGAAGTTGTACGTCGTCCACTTGCGCTCGGCGACCGGGACGGGACGCAGGTCCTCGTTGGCGAAGGGGCTGTTGGCGGGGTAGGCCTCGGGGGCGAGCTCTGTCCGGCCGTCGGCGTCGACGGTCTGGGCGGCGGGCGACCCCGTGGGGACTGTTTCGGTCATGGGCAGGCCAATCGACAAAGGGGGACAGGAGAGGCCGTGCGGGGCGGGCCTTGTGCCCCTCCCCGGGGAGGTGGGGAGGGGAGACAAGGTGGGGGGTGGGGTCGGGTCCGGGCGATCAGGCGGCGTTGACCGCGGGGATGATCCGCGCGCCGTACGCGTCGATCACCGTTTCCTGCGCGTCGTGCATGTCGTACACCGCGAACTGGTCGACGCCCAGCTCGCGCAGGGCGTTCAGTTTCTCGATGTGCTTCTCGACCGGTCCGATGATGCAGAACCGGTCGACGATCTCGTCCGGCACGAACTGGGTGTCCGGGTTGCCGCTGCGCCCGTGGTGCGAGTAGTCGTAACCCTCGCGGGCCTTGATGTAGTCGGTGAGTTCGTCCGGTACGGCGGCGGAGTGCTCGCCGTACTTGGCGACCAGGTCGGCGACATGGTTGCCGACCATCCCGCCGAACCAGCGGCACTGCTCACGCGCGTGGGCGAGCGCCTCGGGCGAGTCGTCCTCGGTGACGTACGCGGGCGCGGCGACGCAGATCGTCACCTCGGACGGATCGCGTCCGGCGGCGACGGCCGCGTCCTTGACCGCCTTGACCATGTACTCGGTGAGATAGAGGTCGGCGAGCTGCAGGATGAACCCGTCGGCCTCCTCGCCGGTCATCTTCAGGGCCTTGGGACCGTACGCGGCCATCCAGACGGGGAGTCGGGCGCCGGGCTTGATCCACGGAAAGCGGATCACCGTGCCGCCGAGGTCGGCGTCCCCGCCGCTGCCCAGCGCGCGGATCACCTTCATCGCCTCGCTGATCCGGGCCAGGGTGTTGGGCTTGCGGCCGGCCACGCGCATCGCGGAGTCGCCGCGGCCGATGCCGCAGACGGTGCGGTTGCCGAACATGTCGTTGAGGGTGGCGAAGGTGGAGGCGGTGACCTCCCAGGTGCGGGTGCCCGGGTTGGTGACCATGGGTCCGACCTTCAACGTGCTGGTGTTGGCCAGGATCTGACTGTAGATCACGAACGGTTCCTGCCAGAGCACGGCGGAGTCGAAGGTCCAGCCGTGCGTGAAGCCGTTGCGTTCGGCGCGCTTCATCAGGGAGACGACCCGCGAGGCGGGCGGGTCGGTCTGCAGGACGAGTCCAAAATCCATGGCGTCCATCGCCCCCTTCCTAGTTGAGGTACTGACAGGTGGAGCGGGGGATGTAGACGCCGTGCCCGGCGTGCCCGGTGTACTCCCGCTCGGTGATGACGGGTTCGCCGCGCGAGAGGACGGTCTCGACACGGCCGGTGACGCGTTTGCCCTCGTACGCCGAGTAGTCGACGTTCATGTGGTGCGTGTCGGCCGACATGACCTGCTCGGCGTGCGGGTCGTAGATGACGACGTCGGCGTCGGCGCCCGGGGCGATGGTGCCCTTCTTCGGGTACATGCCGAACATCCGGGCCGGCGTGGCGCAGGCGATCTCGATCCAGCGGCGGCGCGAGATGTGCCCGTCGACGACGGCCTGGTGGAGCAGGTCCATACGGTTCTCCACGCCCGGCAGCCCGTTGGGGATCTTGGAGAAGTCGCCGCGGCCCAGCTCCTTCTGGCCGGTGAAGCAGAAGGGGCAGTGGTCGGTGGAGACGACCTGGAGGTCGTTGGTCCTGAGCCCCTTCCACAACTGCGCCTGGTGTTCGCGCGGCCGCAAAGGAGTGCTGCACACGTACTTCGCGCCCTCGAAGTCGGGTTCTGCGAGGTTGTCGGTCGACAGGAACAGATACTGCGGGCAGGTCTCACCGAAGACGTTGAGCCCCTCGTCGCGTGCCCTGGCCAGCTCGGCGACCGCCTCCGTCGCCGAGACGTGGACGACGTACAGGGGCGCCCCGGCGACCTGTGCGAGCCGGATGGCGCGATGGGTGGCCTCGGCCTCCAGCAACGCCTTCCGCACTTCTCCGTGGTAGCGGGGATCCGTCTCCCCGCGGGCCAGTGCCTGCTCGACCAGGACATCGATCGCGATGCCGTTCTCCGCGTGCATCATGATCAGCCCGCCGTTCTCGGCGGAGCGCTGCATGGCACGCAGAATCTGGCCGTCGTCGCTGTAGAAGACGCCCGGATACGCCATGAACTGCTTGAAGGAGGTCACCCCCTCCTCCACGAGCAGGTCCATCTCCTTGAGCGTCTCCTGGTTCACATCGGAGACGATCATGTGGAAGCCGTAGTCGATGGCGCAGTTGCCCTCGGCCTTGGCGTGCCAGGCGTCCAGGCCCTCGCGCAGGGTGTGGCCCACGCTCTGCACGGCGAAGTCGACGATCGTGGTCGTGCCTCCCCAGGCGGCGGCCCGGGTGCCGGTCTCGAAGGTGTCGGAGGCGAAGGTGCCGCCGAACGGCAGCTCCATGTGGGTGTGGGCGTCGACGCCGCCCGGGATGACGTACTTCCCGGCGGCGTCGATGACCCGCTCGGCCGTCCAGGCCTCGGCGGCCGGGGTGCCGGAGGCGGCGAGGGCGGCGATACGGCCGTCCTCGATCAGGACGTCGGCGTGGATCTCGTCGGACGCGGTGACAACTAGGCCGCCGCGGATCACTGTACGGCTCATCGGTCGCTCCTCGCGGTGTGAATCTGCCGGTCGTGTGTGGCTGGTCGCGCCCACGCGGCGGAGCCGCATGTCGACTCGGCCCGCGCCCCTGGGGCGCTGCCCCTCAGGGCGTTGTCAGCGGCCCGTACGCCCCCGGCGCCCTGTCCCTGTAGAACTGCCAGCGGTCCCTGACCTCTCGCAGCTTGGCCAGGTCCAGATCCCGGACGACGAGTTCGGTCTCCTTGTCGCTCGCCACCTCGCCGACGAACTGGGCTTCCGGGTCCACGAAGTACGAGGTGCCGTAGAAGTCGTTGTCGCCGTACTCCTCGACCCCGACCCGGTTGATCGCGCCGACGAAGTACTCGTTGGCGACGGCGGCCGCCGGCTGCTCCAGCTGCCACAGGTAGCCGGACAGCCCGCGCGAGGTGGCCGACGGGTTGAAGACGATCTCGGCGCCCGCGAGGCCGAGCGCACGCCAGCCCTCCGGGAAGTGACGGTCGTAGCAGATGTAGACGCCGATCTTTCCGACCGCGGTGTCGAAAACCGGCCAGCCGCTGTTCCCGGGCCGGAAGTAGAACTTCTCCCAGAAGCCCTTGACCTGCGGAATGTGGGTCTTGCGGTACTTGCCGAGGTACGAGCCGTCCGCGTCGATCACGGCCGCGGTGTTGTAGAGGACGCCGGGCTGCTCCTCCTCGTACATCGGCAGGACGAGGACGATGCCCAGTTCCCGGGCCAGCGCCTGGAAGCGCCGGACGATGGGGCCCTCGGGGATCTGCTCGGCGTACTCGTAGAAGGCCGGGTCCTGGACCTGGCAGAAGTACGGCCCGTAGAACAGCTCCTGGAAGCACAGGACCTGAGCACCCTGCGCGGCGGCGTCGCGCACGGCCTGCTCGTGCACCTGGATCATCGACTCCTTGTCGCCGGTCCAGGCGGTCTGGAAGACGGCGGCGCGGATCACTCTGCTCATCGGGACCTCCGGTAGCTCGGTGTGCGGTGAGCCTAGGAAGTCGGGTGGTCCTCTTTGAGTTGCATCGTGTCACGTCTGCGGGCACCCGGCGTGCCACGGTGTCATCCCGAGGTGAGCCCATGTTTCACCGCCGTTTTCCCAGGTCGTACCGTGTTTCCCCGCTGTTTCGCAGTGCTGGGTCCACCCCTGTCGCGCATCGCCCGGTCACCCCTGTTGCGCGTCGTGCGCGAGGAGCGCGATGTGCACCGAGGCCGCCTGCTCGAAGTCGTCCAGGTCGACGCGCAGCCGGGCCTGTATCGCCTCCAGGCGGCGGTAGAGCGCCGGCCGGGAGACGTGGTGGAGCTGGGCGGTGCGGGACTTGTTGCGGCCGGTGGCGAGATACGTCCGCAGCACCGTCAGCAGATCCTCCTCGCCGCCGCGCAGCAGCCCGTCCAGCTCCCGCTCCGCGAAGGACTGCACATGCGGATCGTCCCGCAGCAGCCGGATCAGTCCCCGCAGGTGTACGTCCCTCAGGCGTACGACGGCCGGGAGGTCGAGGGCGGCGGAGGAGTCGGCCACGGCGTCGGCGACATGCCGCGCCTCGCGCAGGCCCGCGGGCACGGCGTCCCAGGCGGTGCGGGCATCGGCGGCGGCCACTGTTGTCGAGGCCGCCCCGGACTCCGAGCGCAGCCGGGCCGCAAAGTGCGCCGTGAGCGCCTCCGCGTCCTGGTCCCGGGCGAGGCTCAGCAGCACGGCGGTGGCTCCGTCGGCGAGCTCGGCGACGAGCCCGGCCATCCCCAGCAGGCGCAGCACCCGGTCCAGCTGGGCGGTGTCGCCGTCGCGCACGACGAGGGGCACGAAGGTGCGCCGGTTGACCGGCAGTCCGGCGGCACGCGCGCGGGGCAGCAGCTGCCGGGCCGGTACGACCCCGCTGACCAGGTCGGTCAGCAGGCTCTGCGCGGACTGCTCCTCCCAGGAGCCGCCCGCGTTGCCGCCGAGCATGCGGTGCAGGACGAGGGCCTCGGCGGCGCGGTCGGCGAGCAGCCGTCCGGTCGCGGTGTCGCCGCGGTAGCCGCACAGCACGATCCGGCCCCAGCGTTCCCCGCGTCCGCCCAGCTCGGCGCGGATCCATCCGTCGCCCTCGCGGCCGCCGGCCTGCCGGGAGATCCGCTCCCAGTCGCGCAGCACGTCGTCCACCGCCGACCGCTCCCCCGCCGTGGCCAGGACGCGGTGGGCGAGGTTGGTGACGACGACCGGGCAGGCGCTGTGCTGGGCGACCTCGTCGAGCAGCCGTTGCAGCGGGGCTCCTGCGGTGATCAGTCCGGTGAGCGCGGTCCGTACCGCCTCCGACAGGCTGACGGCGGCGAACTTCCGCCGGACCAGCCGGGACTGGACCTCCTCGGTCAGCTCGGCGAAGGGGAAGGGCCGGTGCAGCACCACCATCGGCAGCCCGCAGCGCTCGGCCGCGCGCCGCATGACGTCCGGCGGTGCCGGGAAGGCACGGCCGAGCCCGAGGACGACGGCGGCGGCCTCCGCGCGGTGCAGTGAGTGGATGTACTCGGCCTGCTTGGTGACGTCGCCGGCGAGCAGCACCCCGGTGGTGAGCACCATCTCCCCGCCGCTGAGCATGACCCCGACGTCCGCGGCCTCGGCCACGTGCACCCACCGCACCGGCCGGTCGAGCTGGCCCGCCCCGGCCACCACCTCGGGCTGCCCCGCGAGCACCCGCTCCAGGGCGAGGACCTGGCGGACCGACAGGGCCGGTTCCGGGCGTTCGAAGGACTCCGGCGGTTCCCAGGGCTCCGAGGTGGTGGTCATGGCGGTCATCCCTTGCTCGGCCGGGCTAGCTGATGCTCCGCAGAGCGTGTTCGAGGATCGCGGCGCCCTCCTCGGCCTCCGCGACGGTCAGGGACAGCGGCGGGGCGATGCGCAGGGCGCTGGTGTTGTGACCGCCGCCCTTGCCGATGAGCAGCCCGGACGCGCGGGCCGCCTCCAGCACGGCGGACGCGGCCTGCGGGTCGGCCTCGTCCGTCCCGGGCCGCACGATCTCGATGCCGATCATCAGTCCGCGCCCCCGTACCTCCCGGACGGCCGGTACCTGCGCGGCGACCGCCCGCAGCCGTTCGATGAGCAGCCCGCCGACCCGCCGGGCGTTGCCCTGGAGGTCGTGTTCCAGCAGGTACGTGAGGTTGGCGAGGCCGGCCGCCATGGTGATCTGGGTGCCGCCGAAGGTCGAGATGCTGTTGGCGTCCAGGCAGTTCATGATCTCGGCGCGGGCGACGACCCCGCCGATGGACATGCCGTTGCCGATGCCCTTGGCGAAGGTGACCATGTCCGGCGGGCCACTGCGGTCGTGTGCCTGCCAGCCCCAGAAGTGCTCGCCGGTGCGGCCCCAGCCGGTCTGCACCTCGTCGGCGATCCAGAGGATGCCCCGCTCGTTCAGGACCTCGCGGAAGGCCGCGTACAGACCGTCCGGTGGCGAGGTGAAGCCGCCGACGCCCTGGATGGGCTCGGCGATCAGGGCGGCGGGCGGGCGGGTGTGCCCGAGCAGGTCCTTCAGGTCCTCGACGCAGGCCGCGATGAACTCGGTGTCGCTCAACGAGGCGTACGGGCCGCGCGTGCGGATGCCGCCGTGCACGTACAGCGTCTGCAGCGGGGACAGCGAGGTCGGTGACCAGCCGCGGTTGCCGGTGATGCCGACGGCGCTGAAGGAGCGGCCGTGGTAACTGTTGCGCATGGCGAGGACGGTGTTGCTGCCGCGACAGGTGGTGGCCAGCAGCAGGGCGGTGTCGTTGGCCTCCGTGCCGGAGGTGGTGAAGAAGACACGGGCGTCCGGGATGCCGCTCAACTGGGCGATGCGCTCGGCGAGTTCGACCATCGGCCGGTTGAGGTAGAGCGTGGAGGAGTGGATGATGCGCCCGGCCTGCTCGTTCACCGCCTTGGTGACCTCGGGCAGGGCGTGCGCGGTCATGGTGGTGAGGATGCCGCCGAAGAAGTCGAGATACTTGTTTCCGTCGGCGTCCCAGACGTGCCGGCCCTCGCCGTGGGTGATCTCGATCGGGTCGTCGTAGTAGAGGGCGAGCCAGTCGGGCAGCACGGCCCGGTGGCGGCCCAGCAGGTCCTTGGTCACGGCTGTACCAGCCCTTCGTAGGCGTCGGGGCGGCGGTCGCGGTAGAAGGCCCACTGCTGCCGCACCTCTTCGATGACGTCGAAGTCGAGGTCACGGACGAGGAGTTCCTCGCTCTTGTCGTCGGCGACCTCCCCCACGAACTGCCCTCGCGGGTCGACGAAGTAGCTCGTGCCGTAGAAGTCGTTGTCGCCGTACTCCTCGACCCCGACCCGGTTGATGGCGGCGATGAAGTACTCGTTGGCGACGGCGGCGGCAGGCTGCTCCAGCCGCCACAGGTAGGCCGACAGACCGCGGTGCGTCGCGGACGGGTTGTACACCAGCTGGGCGCCGTTGAGGCCGAGCTGCCGCCAGCCCTCCGGGAAGTGGCGGTCGTAGCAGATGTAGACGCCGACCTTGCCGACAGCGGTGTCGAAGACGGGCCAGCCGAGGTTTCCGGGCTTGAAGTAGTACTTCTCCCAGAAGCCCTTCACCTGCGGGATGTGGTGCTTGCGGTACTTGCCGAGGTACGAGCCGTCCGCGTCGATCACGGCCGCGGTGTTGTAGTAGAAACCGGACTGCTCGACCTCGAAGACCGGCACGACGATCACCATGCCGGTCTCGCGCGCGAGTTCCTGCATACGACGCACGGTCGGGCCGTCGGGCACCGGCTCGGCCCACCGGTAGTGCTCCGGCTCCTGGACCTGGCAGAAGTAGGGGCTGTTGAAGACTTCCTGGAACCCGATGATCCCGGCGCCCTGCCGGGCTGCCTCGCGGGCGTGCTCCTCGTGTTTCGCCACCATGGACTCGGTGTCGCCGGTCCAGGTGGCCTGGACCAGAGCGGCACGGACGACGTTCGCCATGAGCTGCTCCTTCGACGGGACGTCAGCGCCTCTACGCCCGTAGACGCAGGCCGTAGAGGCACGAACGTATGCCTAGCTGAAGGCCTTGCCAAGACCATCGTCGTCAACCCGCGGAGTCGGTCGTGTTTCACACTCCTGTGGGTGATCGACAGGGTTCTCAGGAGGTGAGCCCGGCCACCCGGAGGGCGTGCACGAGATCCCAGTGCCGGTCGTCGGAGACGCCCTGCGCGGCCTCCAGCAGGAGCGGTACGAGGGTCTGCGGGTCCGGCTCGGCGCTGCGGGCCGCCTCCTCCGGGGTGCGGACGCGGACGTAGGCGTCGAGCAGCGCACGGACCTCGCGGCGGCGGCCCTCGATGGCCAGGGCGAGCACGGACCGGCCGATCTCGGCGGCGGGCCGGGCCACACCCTGCCGGAGCATCTGCTCCCCGTCGGCGGTCCGGCCCGCCGCGACCAGTGCGTCGGCGGCGGCGACGAGCCGGTCGGCGGGCAGTGAGGCGGCCTCCCACAGCAGCGTCGCCCAGTCGGCGCCGAGCCCGGCGCGCTCCATCTCGGCGGCGAGCAGCGGGAAGCGTGCGGCGGGCCAGTACGCGGCCTCGACCAGCAGGACGTGCGCCTCACCGCTGCGCCCCTCGCCGCGCAGCCGCACCAGCGTCTCGACGATCCCGGTGGTCTCCCGCCGCGCCGCCGCGTCCAGCGGTTCGGCCTGCGGCTGCGACCGCTCGGCCGGCTCGGCGGCGGCACCCGCGAAGCGGGCTCCGCGCGGGGTACGACCGGAAGCGGCGGCCGGCGCGGGTGCCTCCGGCGGTACGACGGAGGGGGTGGCCTCTTCCTCGGCCATGCCGGCGAAGCGCGCGCTGCCACGGCGGCGTTTGCGCTGCTTGGGGGTGGGGTGGGGGTCAGGCGGGGCGGGGGCCGGGGCGGCAGGGGTGGTGGGGGTCTGGTCGAAGGGGGTGGGCTGCGGGGCTGGGGCGGAATGCGGGGCGGCGGCGGCCGGGGCGAAGCCGGTGGGCTGGGCGGACGGGGCGGGGGCCGGGTGGCCGGAGACGGAGTACGGGGCCGGGTGGCCGGAGGTGGGGTATGGGGACGGGGCCGGCCGCGGGCGGGTCGGGGTCTGGGAGCCGTACGGGTCGCTCCCGGCGTGCAGCACAGGGCCCTCCCCTGCGTTCCGCGGCCGGATCGCCTGCCCCCCGTGCATCTGACCGCCCACCGCCCGTCGCTCCAACTCCTCCATGCGGGACCGGAGTTCGGCACACCGTGCGGTCGCGCGTTCATGGTCGTCGCGGGCCCAGGCGAGGTCCATGCGGATGGCGTCGGCGTCCTGCCGGGTGGTGGCGGTATGGAGCAACCGCCCCAGTTCGGCGAGCCGTTCGGCGGCGTAGCGCTGCTCGCGGAGCATGACGTCGAGCCGGTCCCCGAGGGCGTCCCGGCCGCCGAGCGTGGCGTCGTACGCGAGGAGTGCGGCGGCGTGCAGGGAGCGGGCCTGCTCCTTCTCCGGGCCGGCAACACCGGGGCCGTACTCCGCGGCGAGGTCCTGCAGCAACGCCTCCACGACGTCCCACGGCGGCACTTCACGCCCGTCGAGGCAGGCCCGCATGCCCCCGGGGTCGCGCTGCCAGAACACGGCACACCACCCGCCGCCCTGATCCAGGCGCGTCACCAGGCCGTCCAGGTAGTTCGCGAACTCCCGCACCTGACCGGGGAGTTGATCCACTGTCATCGCTCAACCCCCGCAAGACCGGAGCACTCCGGTTCCGTAGACAACACCAGCCGTGTTACAGGCTCGCTACGGGGAGTTTTCAGAGGGGACGCGGAAGCCTCAGATCACCCGGATCCCGCCAGTGACATCACGCCACTGCCGGCGTACACGCTCCGGCCAGTTCGTCCATCGACAGACCCAGGGCCCCGGCCAGCGCGGCCACCGTGAAGAAGGCCGGCGTCGGGGCACGGCCGGTCTCGATCTTGCGGAGCGTCTCCGCGGAGATGCCCGCGTTCGCCGCGACGTCCGCCATGCTGCGGCCGCCGCGGGCCTCACGCAGCAGCCGTCCGAGCCGCTCGCCGCGTTCGCGTTCTTCCGGGGTCAATGGGGTGCGTACCATGCCGCCATTCTAATACCGGTATAGTAATTGGCATGGTTGAGCTGAAGACGGACACATCGATCGACGCCATGCACGAGGCGGGCCGGATCGTCGGGCGGGCACTGACCGCCGTACGGGCGGCTGCGGACGTCGGCGTCTCCCTGCTGGAGCTGGACGAGGTGGCCCGCGAGGTGCTGCGCGAGGCCGGGGCGACCTCCCCCTTCCTCGGTTACCGCCCTTCGTTCGCGCCCACGCCCTTTCCCGCCGTCATCTGCGCCTCGGTGAACGACGCGATCGTGCACGGCATCCCGACCCGCCACCGTCTGCGCGACGGCGACCTGGTCTCCATCGACTGCGGCGCCGAACTGAACGGCTGGGCCGGCGACTCGGCGATCAGCTTCGTCGTGGGCACGCCCCGCGCGGCCGACCTACGACTGATCGACACCGCCGAGAGGGCCCTGAACGCCGGCATCGAGGCGGCGGTCGTCGGCAACCGCATCGGCGACATCGCCCACGCCATCGGCTCGGTGTGCCGCGCGGCCGGCTACGGCATCCCGGACGGCTTCGGCGGCCACGGCATCGGCCGCCGCATGCACGAGGACCCCCCGGTCCCGAACGAGGGCCGCCCCGGCCGCGGCCTCCCCCTGCGCCACGGCATGGTCCTGGCCATCGAGCCGATGCTGACCGCCGGCGGCAAGGACGACTACCACGCGGCCCCCGACGGCTGGACCCTCCGCACCAACGACGGCTCCCGCGCGGCCCACGCGGAACACACGGTGGCGATCACGGAGGCGGGACCTCGCATCCTCACGGCAAGGTGAGCAGGGGCGCGGGGAACTGCGCGAACGACCACACACGACCCGCACGCGCACGACACGAGCGGGCCCCCACGGAACCGTAGGCGCCCGAACATGCCGCCCACCCCCGATCGTGCCAGGGTGTTAGAAGCGCCCCCACGCATAGCCGCGCAGCGCACGGGCACTCGTGCCCCCCCCCGGCATGTCGAGCAGCGAAACGGAACTGAGATGACCAGCGGCTTCCCCGGCCCCGAGGGCTTCGACTCAGACCCCTTCGGCGAGTTCCTGGCCCGCTTCTTCGGCGGCCCACGCCCCGGCCCACGCCAGATCAACATCGGCCAGCTGCTCAGCCAGCCGGCCAGGGAACTCGTACGCGGCGCCGCCCAGTACGCCGCCGAGCACGGCAGCCGGGACCTGGACACCCAGCACCTGCTGCGGGCCGCGCTCGCCACGGAGCCGACCCGGAGTCTGCTCAGCCGGGCCGGCGCGGACCCCGACTCGCTGGCGACGGAGATCGACGAGCGGTCGGGCCCGGTCCAGCACCCGCAGGGCGAGGTCCCGCCGCCGACGTCGCTCTCCCTCACGCCGGCCGCCAAGCGGGCCCTGCTGGACGCGCACGACCTGGCCCGGGCGCGCGGCACCGGTTACATCGGCCCGGAGCACGTGCTCAGCGCCCTCGCCGCGAACCCCGACTCGGCCGCCGGGCACATCCTCAATGCGGCCCGTTTCGCCCCCTCCGGTCTGCCGCCCGAGACCCCCGACGCCACCCAGCCCCGCCCCGGCACCGACCAACGGCCGCGCGTCGACACGGGCACCCCCACGCTCGACAAGTACGGCCGCGACCTCACCGACCTCGCCCGCCAGGGCCGTATCGACCCGGTGATCGGGCGGGAGGAGGAGATCGAGCAGACCGTCGAGGTGCTTTCCCGGCGCGGCAAGAACAACCCGGTGCTGATCGGCGACGCGGGCGTCGGCAAGACCGCGATCGTGGAGGGCCTGGCCCAGCGGATCGCCGACGGCGACGTGCCCGACGTGCTCAGTGGCCGCCGGGTCTTCGCGCTGGACCTGGCCGCTGTGGTCGCCGGCACCCGCTACCGGGGGGACTTCGAGGAGCGGCTGAACAACATCGTCGGCGAGATCCGCACGCACTCGGACCAACTGATCGTCTTCATCGACGAGTTGCACACCGTCGTGGGCGCCGGAGGCGGCGGCGAAGGCGGGTCCATGGACGCCGGCAACATCCTCAAGCCGGCCCTGGCCCGCGGCGAACTGCACATCGTCGGCGCGACCACGCTGGAGGAGTTCCGCCGGATCGAGAAGGACGCGGCGCTGGCCCGCCGCTTCCAGCCGGTCATGGTGCCCGAGCCGACCACCGCGGACGCGATCGAGATCCTGCGCGGTCTGCGCGACCGTTACGAGGCCCACCACCAGGTCCGCTACAGCGACGAGGCGCTCGTCGCCGCCGTGGAGCTGTCCGACCGCTATCTCACCGACCGCCGGCTGCCGGACAAGGCGATCGACCTGATCGACCAGGCCGGTGCCCGGGTACGGCTGCGCGCCCGGACGAAGGGCACGGACGTACGGACCATGGAGCGCGAGGTCGAGCAGCTGACCCGGGACAAGGACCAGGCGGTCGCCGACGAACAGTACGAGCAGGCGACGCAACTGCGCGACCGTATCGTCGAGTTGAAGCAGCGCATCGTGGAGGCCAGCGGCGAGGAGGAGGTCGACGAGGGCCAGCATCTGGAGGTCACCGCGGAGGCGATCGCGGAGGTCGTCTCACGGCAGACCGGCATCCCGGTGAGCAGCCTCACCGAGGAGGAGAAGGACCGGCTGCTCGGCCTGGAGGAGCACCTGCACGAGCGGGTCGTCGGCCAGAACGAGGCGGTGCGCGTCGTCTCCGAGGCCGTGCTGCGCTCCCGGGCCGGACTCGCGAGTCCCGACCGGCCGATCGGCAGCTTCCTCTTCCTCGGCCCGACCGGCGTCGGCAAGACCGAACTGGCCCGTGCGCTGGCCGAAGCGTTGTTCGGCAGCGAGGAGCGCATGGTCCGCCTGGACATGAGCGAGTACCAGGAAAGGCACACCGTCAGCCGTCTGATCGGCGCCCCGCCCGGCTACGTCGGGCACGAGGAGGCCGGTCAGCTCACCGAGGTCGTACGCCGGCACCCGTACTCACTGCTCCTCCTGGACGAGGTGGAGAAGGCGCACCCGGACGTCTTCAACATCCTGCTCCAGGTCCTGGACGACGGGCGGCTGACCGACTCCCAGGGCCGCACCGTCGACTTCACCAACACGGTCATCGTGATGACCAGCAACCTCGGCTCCGAGGCGATCTCCCGGGGCGGGGCCGGCATCGGCTTCGGGACGGGCGACGCCGAGGCCGACGAGAAGGCGCGACAGGAGCAGATCCTGCGGCCGCTGCGCCAGCACTTCCGGCCCGAGTTCCTCAACCGCATCGACGAGATCGTCGTCTTCCGCCAGCTGACCCACGAGCAGTTGGAACGGATCACCAACCTGCTGCTGGACAAGACCCGCCGCCTGCTGCGGGCCCAGGGCGTCTCGGTCGACTTCACCGACGCGGCCGTCGACTGGCTCTCCGAGCGCGGCTACCAGCCCGAGTACGGCGCCCGCCCGCTGCGCCGCACGATCCAGAGGGAGGTCGACAACCAGCTCTCGCGGATGCTTCTGGACGGCCGGGTCGGCGAGGGCGGCCGGGTGACCGTGGACATGGAGGACGGGCGGCTCGCCTTCCGTACGGAGGACTTGCCGCCCGCTCCCGAGCTGTGAACGCTACGACGCCGGTCGCACCACCATCGCCGAGCCGCCGCCCCGCCGTACCTTCTCGGCGGCGGCCAGCCACTTGCCGTCCGGCAGCCGCTGCACAGCCGTGGTCGCGCCGATCTCGGGGTTGAGCCGGAAGCCGTGCCCGAGGGACTCCAGCCGCGCCTTCAACGGGCTGTCGTACAGGCCCGGTTCGAGCTCGGTGGTGGTCTGGTTGCGCTGACTTGCGCGCGGCGCGGCGATCGCGTCGACGAGCGGCAGCCCGCGGTCGAGGAAGCCGGTCAGGGTCTGCAGCACGGTGGTGATGATGGTCGCGCCGCCGGGCGAACCCAGCGCCACCACCGGCCTGTCGTGCCGGTCGAGCACGATCGTCGGCGAGATCGACGACCGCGGCCGCTTGCCCGGACCGGGCAGGTTCGGGTCGTGCACGGCCGGGTCGGCCGGGGCGAAGGAGAAGTCGGTCAGCTCGTTGTTGAGGATGAACCCGCGGCCGGGGACCGTGATGCCGCTGCCGCCGGTCTGCTCGATGGTGAGGGTGTAGGCGACGACGTTGCCCCACTTGTCGGCCACCGTCAGATGAGTGGTGTTCTCGCCCTCGTACGTCGTCGGCGCCGCCTTTCCACCGGTGGCACAGGCCACCGGGTCGCGCGGGTCGCCGGGCGCGAGCGGGCTGGTGAGCACGGCGTCGTCCTTGATGAGGCACGCGCGGGAGTCGGCGTAGCGCTGGGAGAGCAGTTCCTGCGTCGGTACGTCCTCGAAGGCGGGGTCGCCGACCCAGCGCCCGCGGTCGGCGAACGCGATCCGGCTCGCCTCGATGTGGCGGTGCAGGTACTGGATGTCGCTCGCCTTCGAAAGGTCGGTGCTCTCCAGGATGTTGAGGGCTTCGCCGACGGTGGTGCCGCCGGAGGAGGAAGGGGCGATGGAGTGGACGCCGAGGCCGCGGTACGTGGTCTTCGTGGGCGCCTGGAGCTTGGCCTCGTAGGCCGCCAGGTCCTTCTCGGCCAGTTCGCCGGGGCGGGCGTTCCAGCCCGAAGCCGGGTCCACCGGCGGCTTGTTGACGGTGTCGACGATGTCGTCGCCGATGTCGCCGCGGTAGATCGCGCCGACGCCCTTCCTGCCCAGCTCCGCGTAGGTGCGGGCGAGGTCGGGGTTCTTGAAGGTGGAGCCGACGACGGGGAGTTCGCCGTTCGGCAGGAACAGCTCGGCGGTGTCGGGGAAGTAGCGGAACCGGGTCTCGTTGGCGGCGGTCTGCGCGCGGAAGGTGGCGTCGACGGTGAAGCCGTCGCGGGCCAGCCGCTCGGCGGGCGCGAGCAGGGTGGCGAGCCGCTTGCTGCCCCACTTGTCGAGCGCCGTCCGCCAGGTGGCGGGCGTGCCGGGGGTGCCGACGCCGAGGCCGCTGCTGACGGCGTCGGCGAGGGCGAGCGGCTTGCCGTTCTCCAGGAAGAGGTCCGAGTCGGCGGTCAGCGGCGCGGTCTCGCGGCCGTCGATGGTCCGCACGGTACGGGACCTGGCGTCGTAGTAGACGAAGTAGCCGCCTCCGCCGATGCCGGCGGAGTAGGGCTCGGTGACGCCCAGTGCGGCGGCGGTGGCGACGGCCGCGTCGACGGCGTTGCCGCCCTTCCTCAGCACCTCGATCCCGGCCGCGGAGGCGTCCGCGTCGACGCTCGCGACCGCACCGCCGTGGCCGACGGCGACCGGGACCTTCTCGGCCGGTGCCGTCGTGGGGGCCGGGGGCGCCGCGGCCCCCACCGCCACCACGGCGGTGGACACCGCCAGGACCGTCAGTTTCCGCACGACAGGGCGACGCATCCGCACCTCCAGTCAGGAACCGGTTCGCGCAGCCTAATCCATTGCCATGCCCCCGTCAGGATCACACACCTGCGCGTCGGCCTCACCTCGAACACGGTTTCCCCGCGCCCGCTACCATGCGCGCCCATGAATGACGACGTGCGCAACATCGTCCTGGGCGTGATCGCGGCAGCCATCAGCGCCGGGCTGGGCTGGATCGCCCGTACCTACCTGTGGAAGCGGAAGCTCCGCCGCAAGCAGGAGTTCCTCGGGCTGCCGAAGAACTCCGAGTCACTGCTCGTCGTCAACCGCGATCCGGCCGCCTCCGAGCCCGCGGTCCACCGGTTCGACGTGTTCGCCCTGCTGGAACTCGCCGCACTGATCAAGGACTGCGGAGCGAACGTGCAGATGGTGACCCAGGACAACGTCCAGCAGGGCTTCGGCGAACGCACCGAGTTCTGCGTCGGCGGTCCCGGTTCCAACCGGCGCATGCTGGCCCATATGGCGGCCATGCTGCCCGGCATACGCGTCAACATCGACCCGGAACCGGGCCCGGACCGGGGCGCCTTCCAGATCGGCAGCGAGCGCTACCGCGTGGAGGCCGGTGTCACGGAGTACGTGCTGCTGGCCCGGCTGACCGCGGGCGAGCGGCGCGAGGCACGCCCGGTGTTCCTCTTCTGCGGGCAGCGCGCGATCACCAACCAGGCCGCTACCCGCTACCTCGCCCGCAACCATGAGCGGCTGGCCCGCAAGCACGGCGCCAAGTCCTTCGTCCTGCTGCTCAAGGTCGTCAACTCACAGGCCTACGGCCCGGACGTCGTCGAGCTGGTCGCCGACGTGACCCGGGCCGCACAGGCTCCCCTGCCGTCCACGGAGGCCGCCGCTCCGCCACGGAACTCACACCGCGCCCCCTGAATGCAGCCGCCTCGGCGGCGTCAGCGCCTCCTCCAGGTGGGCGAGCACCCGTAGGTGGTACGCCCGTGCCGCCCACCCCAGGCTGATGTTGTGCCCGGCGCCCGGCAGCCGCTCCACCAGGACGCGGGGCGCGCCCGTGAACCGTCCGGCGAGGTCGGCCAGGTCGTCGTCGGTGGTGCGCCACCAGGCCTCGTGCTCGGCGAAGGTCAGCCGTACCGGTACCCCCACCCGGGGCAGCAAGGTGTCGGAGAGCCGGGGCCAGTCCCTGACCCCCTCGGCCTCGCGGCGCGGCATCGGCGCCACCACCCGCCCGCTCGCCAGGAAGGTGCCCGGCGGATACAGCGTCAACGGGCCCCAGTTCAAGCGTCGTTGCCGTACGCCGTGCAGTTGGGCGAGGCTGCCCGGGTCGACGGCGAACCGGTGGCCGATCCCGGCCACGTCCACGGCGAGAAGGCTCTCGAGGGACCCGTCGGCGGCCAGGTGCAGGGCCAGTTTTCCACCGTACGAGTGACCCACGAGCAGCACACCGGCACCGGTCGGACACCGCTCGCCGAACTCCATGATCGCCGAGCTCACCGTCACCGCCTGCTCGGCGAGCGTCTGCCCGTCCGGGAGCCGGGCGGCCGAGTGGCCGTAGCCGGGGCGGTCCAGGGCGAGCACGGTGAAACCGAGCCGCGCCCCCAACGCGAGCAGGGACAGGTCGGGATGCGCCTGCCCGTCGAAGTAGCCCGCGCTCATACCGCCGCCGTGCAGGGCGACCACGGTCGCCCGGGGCGCACTCCGCTCCGGCTCGGCCAGCAGCCCGGACAGGGAGACGCCCGCTGCGTCGAGCGTGATCGGCCGCACCTCGGCGGACATCGCTGCCGCCGGCTGTTCCGAGGCCGGCAGGACTTCCGTCACCACGCCTCCTTTCTCATCGCCCCATGTGCTGGACGCGTCCAGCCTGCGGGCCGCTCCATGACCCCGCAAGGCGGGCCGAGTTCAGGCCTGCGTCCGGTTTGCAGGCTCCCGCGGCACTGTGTATGGCCGGGTCGGACGCACATCGGAGATCTTCAACGCTCAATCGTTACTGCCACGTAACTTACCGATGGGTTACCTGCGGTAAGTGGTCCCGGTTACCGTCGGGTCACTTTCACTGACACGAGTGAGGAGTGGCCCGTGGGACTGCCTCGCAAGGCCCTGCGTACGACCGCCGTGGGCGCCGTCTCCGCGACCCTGGTCGCCGGTAGCGCCCTCGGGCTCGCCCCCGCCGCCCAGGCGGCCCCGAACAGCGTCCGCTTCGTCGACGTCACCGGCGACGGCGGCACCGTCCTCAAGGCGAACGTCGCCACTCCCCCGGGCGCCGGCGCCGGTGACCGCTATCCGCTGCTCGTCCTGCCCACCAGCTGGGGCCTGCCCCAGGTCGAGTACCTCGCCCAGGCCCAGAAGCTCGCCGACGCCGGGTACGTCGTGGTCAGTTACAACGTGCGCGGCTTCTGGCAGTCCGGTGGACACATCGAGGTCGCCGGACCGCCCGACATCGCCGACGCGTCCAGGGTCATCGACTGGGCGCTCGCCAACACCCCGGCCGACGCCGGGCGCATCGGCATGGCGGGCGTCTCGTACGGGGCCGGCATCAGCCTGCTCGCCGCCGCGCACGACAAGCGGGTCAGGGCGGTCGCCGCACTCAGCGGCTGGGCCGACCTGATCGACTCGATCTACTCCGGCCGCACTCAGCACTCCCAGGCCACCGCCCTGCTGAACGGCGCGGGCACGCTCACCGGCCGTCCCAGCCCCGAACTCCAGCAGATCTTCAAGGATTTCTTCGCCTCCAATCTGGACCGGGAGGACGAGATGATCGCCTGGGGGAAGAAACGTTCCCCCGCGGCCTACGTCGACCGTTTCAACGCCAACGGCACCGCAGTCATGCTCGCCAACGCCTGGGGCGACACGATCTTCCCGCCCAACCAGTACGCGGACTTCTACGAGAAGTTGACCGTCCCCAAGAGGCTTCAGCTGCGCCCCGGCGACCACGCCACCGCCGAGGTGACGGGACTGTTCGGGCTGCCCAACGACGTGTGGACCGACACCGGGCGCTGGTTCGACCACCACCTCAAGGGCGCGGACAACGGCATCGACCGTGAACAGCCGGTCCGCCTCAAGTCCCGTTCCGGGGGCGGCTACGAGGACTACCCGGACTGGAAGTCGGTCACCGCGACGAGCCGGAAGATCGCCCTCGCGGACACCACCACGATCCACACGAACGTCAACTCCGGGGCGGACGGCGGGATCATCTTCCTGTCGAGCATCCTCGACCAGGTCGCCCAGGTCCCCCCGATGGCCTCGATCCCCCTGCTCCCGCGCCGCTGGGCCGCCGTCTGGCAGTCGGAGAAGTACGCCACCACCCAGCACGTGCGCGGTACGGCGAAGCTGCACACGACCATCACGCCCACCAAGGAGAGCGGAACCCTCGTCGCACACCTCTACGACGTGGGCCCGCTCGGCCTCGGCAAGCTGGTCAGCAACGCGCCGTACACCTTCCACGGGCGAACGCCCGGCAAGCCGTTCGGCGTCGACCTGGAGCTGTTCTCCACGGCCTACGACGTCCCGGCAGGGCACCGTCTCGCCCTGGTCGTCGACACGGTCGACCCGCTCTATATCGAGCACAACCCGTCCGGCGGGCGGCTGACCTTCTCCTCGCCGCCGAACGACCCGTCGTACGTGTCGATTCCGCTGCGCGAGCAGTGATCTGCGGCCGCTGCCGGGCGGGCCTGGCTCGGGGTACTGCTGCCCCCTACGGGATGAACGGCACATAGTAGTCGAGGTGCGCAGCGACGGCCCGGCCGGTGCGGCAGGGCAGGGACCCGGCCTCCGGCCGGTCGGCGGACACAGGTTCGGACCGGGTCAACGAGCCGGTGTCGAACAGCAGATGGGGGCGGGAGCCGGTCCCCCGCTCGGTGCGGGTGGGTCAGGACTCGGCGACCTCCGCGTACAGCTGGGACAGCTCCGGCACACCATGCGCGGCCCACTCGTGACCGGAGGCCACCACGTCGAACTCGCGGCCGGACTCCAGCCGCACCACCGGCTGGCCGTCGGGCCAGATCTCCCAGGCCGCGCCCGGCACCGTGCGCACGATGACGGTGCCCAGATACAGACCGGCGTCGTTGCCCAGCCAGGGCAGGATCTCCTCGTCGTCCCGCCAGCGCGGCAGCAGCTGGTCGAGCGCCTCCAACGAGGCTGACGTGTCGTCGAGTCGGACACCCGCCCGGCCCGCCTGGGAGCGGAGCAGCTCGCACTCGGCCAGGAGCTCGGCGATGCCCGTGGGGTCGGGGATCGGGGGCCGCTGGCGGCGGTGGCCGAGGAAAGGGATGTTCATACGTCCAGCCTGTCATTCGCACCCGCGTGCGCACCACAGGCGCGCGGGTGATCGTGTCCGGTCGTCCGGGCGGTTTCATGCAGTGTTCGCTCATGGTTCGTTGACCGGCCCGCTGCCTCCTTTCTAGCTTCCCGTGCGTCGTTCGTCTCAGTCCGGAGCAGGCCGGAGCAGGCCGGAGCAGTCCGGAGCAGGCCGGAGCAGGCCGGAGCAGGCCGGTCAGTGCGGTCGGTCCGGTCGGTCCGGATCACCGGAGAACAGGGAGGGTCGGTTGGTACGCCGAGGTGTCCGGGGGCTCGCAGCCGTCCTCATCCTCTTCGGATCCCTGCTGCTCACGACCTCCGCACAGGCCACCGTCGAGGAGACATCCGCGCCACTGCCGCTGGAGCAGCTCTTCGACAACACGGCCGTCAGCGAGGACACCAGCCCCGCCGAAGCCGACTTCGACGGCTCAGGTGCCTCCCTCTCCGCCCAGGACCTCGACGCCGCGGGCTGGACGCCGGGGCGCGCGCTGACCGTGCAGGGCGCCACGCTGACCTGGCCGGACCGGGCGGCGGGCGAGCCCGACAACGTCCGGGCCGACGGCCAGAGCGTGTGGCTGGACGGCACCGGCGACGCGCTCGCCTTCCTGGTGGCGAGCACCGCCGGCGACGAGGTCACCGGCTCGGGCACGGTCGCGTACGCCGACGGGAGCCGGTCGGCGTATGTGCTCGGCGCGCCCGACTGGCGCCGGGGCCCGCTCGCCACCAAGGCGGTGGCCCTCCCCCACGTCAACACACCCGGCGGCCAACTCGCCGAGAAGGCACGGCTGTACGTCGTGACCGTGCCGATCGTGCCGGGGCGCGCGCTCGCCTCCGTGCAGCTGCCCCGCGCGACCGACCTGCATGTGTTCGCCCTGTCGGTGCGGACGGCCGCGCCCGGCTGGACGGGCAGCTGGGCGACGGCGACGTCCGGTTACCAGGCCGTGGGGCCGTGGACCGACCGGACGCTGCGGCTGGTGGTGCACACCTCGGCGGGCGGGCCGATGGTGCGGCTGCGCTTCGACAACACCTTCGCAGCGGCTCCGGTACGGATCGGGAGCGCGACGGTGGCCGTGCAGCGGGCGGGCGCGACGGCGCGGGGCACGCCGGTGCCGGTGACCTTCGGGAGGGCGGCGGGCGTCGAGGTCCCGGCCGGGGCGCAGGTGTACAGCGACCCGCTCGCCTTCGACGTGCCCGCCGACACCAACCTGCTGGTCAGCTTTCATCTGCCGGGGACGGTTCCGGCGGCGCCCGTGCACCGGCTCGCGCAGCAGCGGTCGTATCTGAGCGGACCGGGCGACCACGCCGCGGACGGCTCGGCGTCGGCGTACGCCACGGTCCTGACGAACTGGCCGCTGCTGACCGGGGTGGACGTCGGCGGCGGGCCCGGGTCGGTGGTGATGCTCGGCGACTCGATCACCGACGGCGACAGGTCCACGGTGGACGCCAACCGGCGCTGGCCCGATGTGCTGGCCGCCCGACTGCATTCACAGGACCTGGTCCCGCACTACGGGGTGCTCAACCAGGGCATCGGCGGCAACCGTGTGGTCACCGACCGCTACCCGGGAGACGGGGTCTCCCGGGATACGGGCGGGGTGAGCGCGCTCAACCGGCTCGACCGGGACGTACACGCCCAGACGTCGGTGCGTACGCTGATCGCCTTCGAGGGCGTCAACGACCTGCTGTCGGGCTCGACCGCGGACGAGGTGACGGCCGGGCTCCAGGAGATCGCGGACCGCGCGCACGCACGGGGACTTCGCGTGCTGGCGGGCACACTCCTGCCGTGCGGCGGCCAGGCCGGGTGCACGGCGGCCGTGGAAGCCGAGCGGACCGCCGTCAACGCGTGGCTCCGGGACACCGACGTCTTCGACGGGGTGCTGGACCTCGACGCGGTGCTACGGGACCCGCAGCAGCCGACGCGGCTGGCTCCAGCCTACGACAGCGGGGACCACCTGCACCCGAACGACGCGGGGCTCGCGGCGCTCGCGCACTCGGTGGACCTGACGCTGCTGTGAGGGCGGACAGGCCCTACACGTTCAGGTCGACCACGACCGGCGCATGGTCCGAGGCGCCCTTGCCCTTGCGCTCCTCCCGGTCCACGTACGCGTCCTTGACCGCCGTCGCGAACGGCTCGTTGCCGTACACCAGGTCGATCCGCATACCGCGGTTCTTGGGGAAGCAGAGCTGGCGATAGTCCCAGTACGTGAAGGGGTGCTCGTACTTCAGGGGGCGCGGGACCACGTCGGACAGGCCCGTCTCGCGCAGCGAGGCCAGGGCGGCGCGCTCGGCGGGGGTGACGTGGGTGCTGTTCTCGAACACGGCCACGTCGTAGACGTCGTCGTCCGTCGGAGCCACGTTGTAGTCGCCCAGCACGGCGAACGGGCGGCTGCCGCCCGCGTCGCCCGCGACGGCTGCCTTCAGGGCCTCGAACCACTGGAGCTTGTAGGCGTAGTGGGGGTGCTCCACCTCACGGCCGTTCGGCACGTACACCGACCAGAGGCGGACCGGGCCGCAGGTCGCGGAGATGGCGCGGGGCTCCACCACGCCGTCGAAGCCGGGGTCGCCGGGCAGGCCCTTGACGACGTCCTCGAGGCCGACGCGGGAGAGCACCGCCACGCCGTTCCACCGGCCGGTGGCGTGGACCGCGGACTCGTAGCCCAGCTCGCGCAGCTGCTCGAAGGGGAACTGCTCCTCGGCGACCTTGGCCTCCTGCAGGCAGAGCACATCGGTGCCGCTGCTCTCCAGCCAGGCCAGCAGCCTCGGAAGGCGGGCGGTGATCGAGTTGACGTTCCAGGTCGCGATGCGCATGCCTCACAACGTACCGGGTGGGTCCGACAACGCGGCCCGCCCTGTCGTCGTCACAGCTCCGCCGAGGCTCCGGGCGCCAGCCGCAGGTGCTCCGCGCCGCCCAGGGCGCCGATCTGGTTGTCGTAGATCGGGCGGGCGAGGTCGGTGAGGAGGGCGTCGTGGATGTCGTAGGCGCGCTGCGGCCCGACCTCGCGGACGTAGTCGATGACCTCGGAGATCTTGTTCCACGGGGCCATGACCGGCAGCATCAGCGTCTCCACCGGCCGGCCGGGGACCGTGAGGGCGTCGCCGGGGTGGAAGACCCGGCCGCCGTCGATCAGATAGCCGACGTTGGTGATGCGCGGGATGTCCGGGTGGATCACCGCGTGGAGTTCACCGTGCACCTGGACGTCGAAGCCCGCCGCGGTGAACGTGTCGCCGTGGCCGACGGTGTGGACGCGGCCCGGGAACGCCGCCGAGATCTTCTCCGCGACGGACCTGAGCGTCCAGATCTCGGCGGCCGGGTCGGCCTCCATGGCGGCTCGCAGCCGCTCCTCGTCGAAGTGGTCGGGGTGCTCGTGTGTGACGAGGATCGCGTCCGCGCCGACCGCGGCGTCCGCCTCACTGAATCCGCCGGGGTCGAGAACGAGCGTCTGCCCGTCCTTCTCGAGCCGGACGCACGCGTGCGACTTCTTCGTGAGCTTCATGGGTCCATCCTGCCCCGGTCCGGCGCTGCGGGCCTCGGCCGCCGACCGGCCCGGGCTCACTCCTGGGGCGTGGTTTCCTCCCTGATGACCTGCTGGGCCACCTTGAACGCACTGTTCGCCGCCGGTACGCCGCAGTAGACGGCCGTCTGGAGCAGCACCTCCTTGATCTCGGCCGGGGTGAGGCCGTTGCGCAGGGCGGCGCGGACATGGAAGGCGAGCTCGTCCAGGTGACCGCCCGCGACCAGGGCGGTGAGAGTGATGCAGCTGCGGGTACGGCGGTCCAGGCCGGGCCGGCCCCAGATCTCGCCCCAGGCGTAGCGGGTGATGAACTCCTGGAAGTCCCCCGAGAACTCGTCGGCCTGCGCCAGCGCGCGGTCGACGTGCGCGTCGCCGAGCACCTCACGGCGCACCTTGATCCCGGCGTCGTACGGGTCCGGCCGTCCCGCGCCCAGCGGTTCCGCGGCGGCCGGGGCGATCTCGGCGATGGGCGCGGACTGCGCCGGCACCGCGGCGAGGACCGGCTTGACGGGGGCCGCCGCGATGGCCATCTGGCCGGTGGCGTCGAAGCCGGGCTGCCAGGCGGTGGAGAAGTGGGTGACCAGCAGGTCCGTGACCGCCGCTGGCTGTTCCACGGGAACCAGGTGGGAGGCGCCGGGTACGACGGCGAGACGCGCGTCCGGTATGCCGGCGACCAGCGTACGGGCCTCGGCGGGGCCGGTGACCTGGTCCTCCGAGCCGACCAGGACCAGCGTCGGCACACCCACGCGGCCGAGTTCCGGCCGTACGTCGAACGTGGCGAGTGCCTCGCAGGCGGCGATGTAGCAGCCGGGGTCGGTGGTGCGCACCATCTGCACCGCCCACTCGGTGATCGCCGGCTGGGCGGCGGCGAACCCGGCGGTGAACCAGCGGTCGGGTGCGGTACGGGCGATCGGGTCGAGCCCGTTCGTCCGCACGATCACGCCGCGCTGGCGGAACTCGTCGGCCGTGCCGAAGCGCGGCGAGGCGGCGATCACCGCGAGCGAGGCGAGGCGCTCGGGGTGGCGCAGGGCCAGTTCGACGCCGACCGCGGCGCCGAGAGCGCAGCCCGCGTAGCCGAAACGCTGCACGCCCAGAGCCTCGAGCGTGGCGAGCAGCCGGTCGGTGAGGTCGGAGACGGAGCCCGCGGGGTAGGCGGGGGCGCCGCCGTGTCCGGGCAGGTCGAACCGGAAGACCCGCCACTGCTTGGTCAGCTCCGGGACCTGCCGGTCCCACATGTGCCATGTGGTACCCAGTGAGGGACCCAAGATCAGGACCGGAGCGTCTTCTGGCCCGTCGAAGCGGTATTGCAGGGTGTTCGGTGGTGTCTCACTCACCCGCCTGAGCCTCTCATCTGTCACGACAGCCCCTATGAGCGGGGTGCTGACCGTAGCTGTTTTACCAGGTAGAAGACCTCCCGGGCCGCATAGCGTTTGAGACAACGGGCGATTTCGCGCCGGGTCTTGCCCTCCTTGATCCGGCGCTCGTAGTAGTCCTGAGTGCGCGGGTCGACCCGCAGACGGGTGAACACGATGCGATGGAGCACGGCATTGGCCTGCCGGTCGCCGCCACGGTTGAGGCGCCGGTACTGCCTGCGTCCTGAGGAGCGCTCGACGGGACTGACCCCGCACAGCGCGGCGAAGGATGCCTCGCTGCCCAGGCGCTCCGGGTTGTCGCCCACCGTGATCAGCAAGGCGACGGCCGTGTCCGGACCGATCCCCACCACGTCGAGCAGCTGCGGGGCATGGCATTTCACGAGCCGGGCCAGACGATCGTCCAGCTCCCCGATCTGCTCGGAGAGCTGTCGGATCCGGCAAGCCAGCAGACCCAGCGTGATCCGAGTGGCCTGCAGCACCCCCGCTTCACCGCCCTCTTCCTGGCTGCTCGCGTTGGTGAACCGCGCACAGGTCCGGAAGAGTTCGGCATTGCCCAGTCCGGTCAGTTCTTCCCGCAAGGCGGGGTCGGCAGTAATGAGAACGGACTTGAGCTGGTTGATGGCCTGGGTGCGGGCTTTGACGGCCGACGCCTTCGTGAGTTTGTACATTCTCGCGATCTGCACCGGCCCGTCGCCCGCTTTGGCCCTGGCGCGGGCTCGCCCGCTCAATACGGCTCGCGCCGCGTTCTGGGCATCGAGCGGATCCGATTTGCCACGCCGACGGCGATCTGCCCGGTCCATCCGGTTCACGTCAAACACGTCTATGCCCTGGGTCAGCAGATAGCGCGACAGGGACGCCCCGTAGGAGCCGGTCCCCTCCACTCCGGCCCGCCTCACGGTTCCTGACTTCCTGGCCCACTTCAGCAGATCGCGGTATCCAGCCGCGGTGGCCGGGAACTCTTCGGTGGCGAGCACTGTCCCCGTCACGGAGAGCACCGCAGCCGCATGGGCATCCCGGTGCGTGTCCACTCCCAGCACCACCTCCCCACAGGGCGACGACGGGTCTGCGGAGCAGGCGGCGTACTGGACATGCCCGTTCCCCTTCCGGTCCGATAGCGCGTCGCGTTGCCGGTACCGGGCCGCGTCGGGCGGTCAGAATCGTGAGGACGCCACAACGAACGGCAGGCCCCTGTCGGGACACGCCCCGCCGGCCCGGCACCGACAACGCACCATCCCCAGCCAACGGCCGACACTGTGTAATTCAGACACTCTGGTCAAAGGTGTCATGAGTCAGACCTCGGACCCGGGACAGCACTCACCCATCCTCCCGCCCGTCACAGCATCCCCATCCAGAAACACTGAACGTGCTCAGTCCCAGCCCTAGGCACATCCTGGTTCTGACTCCGGCCGATCGTTTTGCGGCACAGAAGCCGACATCTTGGTTCAGGTTGCTGCAACGAGCGGTGCGGCTTCTCCACGGCTGCGTGCGCCACGAGACAGGGCACCAACGTGCGGGCATTCGGGCCGATACGCAGCGGGTGGCCCAGCGGCAGCGCCGCCCGCTGCGGGCAGTCGAGACGTTCGCAGACGCCGCAGCAGGATCGAGGAGCGGACCTCGCCGCTGAGGAACGCTGAGGCACCCAGCCAGCACCTGCCCGGCGGGAGCCTCAGCGACCATCACGTGTCACTGCCCCTATGACGGGGGTGGTGAGGATGTGGGTCGGATCAGGTGAACCGCAGCGCGCGCCGGGCTTCGGGCACCGTGCCGGTCACCGTCGTGCCTGAGCCGGGCGCGCACGTCGGTCAGGTCGCCGCCGCCGTGCCTTACGGGTTGTCACCGATCCGCACCGCATCCGGTCGTAGTCATGCACGGCACTGGTGTTGCCGGCTCCGGCACCGTTCCCCCCTTGAGATCAGGACTTCATGAGTCAGTCATCCCACGCGTCCAGCGCTTGGTACCGGCCGATGCTCGCCCGTCATGCCGGCGAGGATCACCGCACGGCCAGTGCGCTGGAGTTGTTCTTCGACCTCTGTTTCGTCGTCGCCGTGGCGCAGGCGTCCTCGGCGTTCGAGCACGAGATCGTCGCGGGCCGTACGCTGCACGGCCTGCTCGGCTACGCTCTCGTGTTCTTCGCGATCTGGTGGGCCTGGATGAACTTCACCTGGTTCGCCTCCGCCTACGACACGGACGACGTGCCGTACCGTCTCCTGACTCTCGTCCAGATCACGGGCGCCCTGTTCATGGCGGCAGGCACCACCCAGGCTCTGGAGCACGGCGACTTCACGGTCATCACCTGGGGTTATGTCGTGATGCGGCTGGCCATGGTCAGTCAGTGGCTGCGCGCCGCGTACACGGACCGAAAGCGCCGACGGTCCGCGCTGCGGTACGCGGTGGGAATCCTCGTTCTCCAGATCGGCTGGCTGGTCCGGCTGCTCCTCCCGCACGACGGTGGCACCGTCTCCTTCGTCGTCCTCGCGATCGGTGAACTCGCGGTGCCGGTCTGGGCCGAGCGTGCGATAGGCACCACCTGGCACCCGCAGCACATAGCCGAGCGCTACGGCCTGTTCACCCTGATCGTGCTCGGCGAGTCCGTCATGGCCGCCGGCCTGGCCGTCCGTGCCGCCCTGGACACCCACAAGGAACTCGGCTCCGTCCTGGTCATCGCGCTGGGTGGGGTGCTGACCGTCTTCGCACTCTGGTGGCTGTACTTCGCCCAGGATGCGCCGCGCCGCCTCAGAACCCAGTCCACGGCCATGTTGTGGGGGTACGGGCACTACGTGGTGTTCGCGGCCGCGGCTGCCGTGGGTGCGGGGCTGGCGGTCAACGTTGCCCACGTCACCCACCAGCACGCTCTCACCGATGTCCAAGCCGCAGCCACGTACACGCTGCCCGTCGCCCTGTTCATCACCTGTGTGTGGCTGCTGCACCGACGGGCCGCGCAGCCGTCCGGCAAGGCCAACGTGCTGCCCCCTGTCGCGGCGCTCGCCGTCCTCGCCACCACGTTCACGGCGACGTACGCCGTGCTGTTCACCGGCGTCATCGCGTCGCTGCTGATCGGGACGCATCTCGTCGCCGCACGACGCGAAGCCGTCGAACGCTGACCGTTCGCGCACTGACCGTTCGCGCCCCGCCGCGGCGGGGCGCGGCCGTCAGGCGCGGTCCTCGGGCGCGACGTAGTCGAAGGTCGGGCCCACGACCTGTCCGTCCTCGTCCTGCATGGCCATCAGGTTCTGCGCCTGTCCCTTGATCGCGTACATCGTGCCCACCGAGATGCCCAGCATCGCCGGGTTGCCGTTGAACGCCTGCTCCAGTTGTTCCAGCATCTTGCAGTACGTCTTGTTGAACGCCCCCTGCGCGCTGCGGATCGCACTGCCCTCGGGGTGATCCTCCAGCCGAGGGTTGGGGCGCAACGGGCGAACTCCCGCCGGGTCGACGGTGACCGCTTCCCCGGTGGGTCCGGACGCGGGCGTGTCACCGGGCTGATAACGCCGGCCCAGGGCCAGTTCCTGGAACCGGTAGTAGTGGGACACCGCCTTGGTCTCGGGGTGGAACAGGTCCATGTCCCCGTCCCAGACCTCGGCTCGGGCCGCGCCCTCACCCTGCTCGACGATCTCCTTCAGCGCGGCGAGCGCCGAGTCGAGGTCCGTGACCGGGCTGAGGTGGCCCGCGGTGTGGGCGAACGGGCCGCCGGCGACCTGGCGGGCGGGGTCGCCGGTGAAGACCTGGTCCTCACCGAGTTCGGCGCACAGGTGGCGCAGCCCCTTCTCGATCGCGTCGTAGAACTGTCCGATGGTCTCGTAGTTGTCGTCCTCGGCCGGATCGCCGGGATGCGCCGGCTGTTCGAGTCGGAGGAACATGTCGAGGGCCTCCTTGCCGAAGGGCAGCAGGGCCAGTTCGATGGACGGATCGGCATGCGGCATGGTCCGCGGGTGCGGCGGCAGCAGGTGCGGTGCGTCGAGGCGGGGCTGTCCACCGACGGCGTTGAGCAGGTTCGCCACCAGCGCGAGGTGAATCATCTCCTCGACGAAGACACCGCTGATGAGTTGCGCGGCGTCCGGGTTCCGCTCGGCGTCGAGGGAGTACAGGGCGGTGAGGTAGGGCGGAAGGGTGGCGTGCTCAACTTCGATGGCCCACTGCAGGTGCGTACGCAGGTCCTGCAACGTTGCGATGCCTGTCGCTGAAACGGTGTCAAAGTTGTCGGGCCGGGCCTGGGACATGGGTCAGGGGCTCACTTTCGAGTCGTCGTCGCAAGGGCGGAGGGTCCGGAGCCGTCGACGGCCGAACGGCGGCGTCGTCACGTCGAAGACGGAGCTGTTCTCACGCCGCCCGAAGGATGGACAGGGCTCCTTGCAGTCAACTCACTGACAGGGCAGGCAAAGTATCTGTGACATCCGGCGCCCCTCAGCACACCGGCGGTGACGCACGGTAGGTGTGAGATAGTGTTTTTTCCATCGGGCCGGAATGGGCGAGGCAACACTTTTCCGGCTCGCGCGCAGCAGCGCGGGCGCCCACCCTCCTGGCCCAGGTTTCCACCCTCCACACTCTTCGGAGGCGCAGCACTCACTCGCGAGCGCCCTCGACATTCCTGTCGCCCCGGGGAGTTGCCCATGAAAGGTGAGTCTCATGGCCGAGCTGTTCTACGACGCCGACGCCGACCTGTCCGTCATCCAGGGCCGCAAGGTCGCGGTCATCGGTTACGGCAGCCAGGGCCACGCCCACGCGCTGTCGCTGCGTGACTCGGGTGTCGACGTGCGTGTCGGTCTGCACGAGGGCTCCAAGTCCAAGGCCAAGGCCGAGGAGCAGGGCCTGCGCGTGGTGACGCCCGCGGAGGCCGCCGCCGAGGCCGACGTCATCATGATCCTGGTGCCGGACCCGATCCAGGCCCAGGTCTACGAGGAGTCCATCGCCCCGAACCTGAAGGACGGCGACGCGCTGTTCTTCGGCCACGGCTTCAACATCCGCTTCGGCTTCATCAAGCCCCCGGCCGGCGTGGACGTCTGCATGGTCGCCCCCAAGGGCCCGGGCCACCTGGTGCGCCGTCAGTACGAGGAGGGCCGCGGCGTTCCCTGCATCGCCGCCGTCGAGCAGGACGCGAGCGGCAACGCCTTCGCGCTGGCCCTGTCGTACGCCAAGGGCATCGGGGGCACCCGGGCCGGCGTCATCAGAACGACGTTCACCGAGGAGACCGAGACCGACCTGTTCGGTGAGCAGGCCGTCCTCGCCGGAGGTGTCAGTGCCTTGGTGAAGGCGGGCTTCGAGACACTGACCGAGGCGGGCTACCAGCCGGAGATCGCCTACTTCGAGTGCCTGCACGAGCTGAAGCTGATCGTGGACCTCATGTACGAGGGCGGCCTGGAGAAGATGCGCTGGTCGATCTCCGAGACCGCCGAGTGGGGCGACTACGTCACCGGTCCGCGGATCATCACCGACGCCACCAAGGCCGAGATGAAGAAGGTCCTCGCCGAGATCCAGGACGGCACGTTCGCCCAGGCCTGGATGGACGAGTACCACGGCGGTCTGAAGAAGTACAACGAGTACAAGCAGCAGGACTCCGAGCACCTGCTGGAGACCACCGGCAAGGAGCTGCGCAAGCTCATGAGCTGGGTCGACGAAGGGGCGTGAGTCCTCGGTCGGTGGCTGACGGGCCCCGCGATCCGGAGTGCTGCCTCCGCCCGGTTCGGTCCGGACGGAGGCAGCACGGTCGGGGGAGGGCAGCGGGGACTTGGCTCCTCCCCCGGTCTGGGTGCTCCCCCAACGGGGAGGGTCAGCGCCGGTGCGGGGCCGGTCAGCCCATCTCCTCCAGCGCCTTGCCCTTCGTCTCCTTCACGAACTTCAGGACGAACGGGATGGAGAGCGCGGCGAAGAGCGTGTAGATCACGTACGTGCCGGAGAGGTTCCACTCGGCCAGCGACGGGAAGCTCGCGGTGATCGCCCAGTTGGCGATCCATTGCGCGGCGGCGGCCACGCCCAGCGCGGCGGCGCGGAACCGGCTGGGGAACATCTCGCCGAGGAAGACCCAGACGACGACACCCCAGGACAGGGCGAAGAACAGCACGAACACGTGGGCGGCGATCAGGGCGACCCAGCCCTGCGTGGCCGGCAGCTTGCCGTCGACCAGGTCGAAGGAGAACGCCCACGCCTCCAGCGCCAGGCCGATCACCATGCCGACCGAACCGATCAGGGCGAGTGGTTTGCGGCCGACGCGGTCCACGAAGATGATCGCGATCACGGTGCCGACGATGTTGATGATCGACGTCGTGAACGAGTAGAGGAACGAGTCCGTCGGGTCGACACCGACCGACTGCCACAGCGTCGAGGAGTAGTAGAACGCGACGTTGATGCCGACGAACTGCTGGAAGACCGACAGGCCGATACCGATCCAGACGATCGGCTTGAAGAAGAAGCTGCCGCCGAGCAGGTCCTTGAACCTGGACTTCTCCTCGCTGTGCATCGCGGTCTCGATCTCGATGACGCGGGCGTCGAGGTCCACGCTCTTGCCCTCGACCTCTTCGAGGATCCGGCGGGCGCGGGCGTGCTTGCCGACGGAGATCAGGAAGCGCGGCGACTCGGGGATGGTGAAGGACAGCAGGCCGTACAGGACGGCCGGGACGACCATGACGCCGAGCATGACCTGCCATGCCTCCAGGCCCATCAGCTCACCGCGCTGATCGCCGCCGGCGGCGTTCAGCAGGCCCCAGTTGACGAGCTGGGACACGGCGATGCCGACGACGATCGCGGCCTGCTGGAAGGAGCCGAGCCGGCCACGGTAGGCGGGCGGGGCGACCTCGGCGATGTAGGCGGGGCCGATCACGGAGGCCATGCCGATGGCGAAGCCGCCGACGACCCGCCAGAAGGCGAGGTCCCACAGCGTGAACGGCAGCGCGGAGCCGATGGCGCTGACGGTGAACAGGGCGGCGGCGATCTGCATGCAGCGGATACGGCCGATACGGTCGGCGATGCGGCCCGCGGTGGCGGCGCCGACGGCACAGCCGATGAGCGCGATGGCGATGACCTGTGCCAGCGCCGCGGAGCCGATGTCGTAGCGGTCCCGGATGGCCTCGACGGCGCCGTTGATGACGGCACTGTCGTAGCCGAAGAGGAAACCGCCCATCGCGGCCGCCGCCGTAATGAAGATGACGTGCCCGAGATGATCGGGCTGAGCCGCTCCGGCTCCTGACTGGGATGCCTGCGCTGTGCTGGTCACATGTACTCCTCGGGCCACCGGCAACTGTGCCGGGACGTCGCTGCCTCTCAGTGCCGTTGCGGGCACCAGGACGAAGCAGGCGGTGCGAGATTTGCTGGATGTACTGGAAGACAGCTTTCGCCCGACTTATGTGACGCATACGAGCCCAACGGCTCATGACCGACGGACGATTCCGCAGGCCGTTTCGGCTTGCCGGGTCGAGGCGCCGGCCCTTCTGACCTGCGCCTCGACCCGCCCGTGGTGACCGAGTCACCTCACGGACATGTCACACTCTCAGTCGCGCACAACGTTGGGGGCGATGTCCTCGGTGAATGCCTCACCACCGGATCGGGCGACCTTGGTGTTCTTGGTGGGGTCGACGCCGCAGAAGGCCGCTTCCAGCGTGCCCGCGAGGGCGGCGTTGACCGTGCCGTTGTTCGACGTGTTGGCCATCGACGTCATGCTGCGCTTGCCGTCGGCCGAGGTGAAGGCGTACGTGTAGTAGCCCTGCATGGTGCCGGTGTGGCCGTAGACCTTCACGCCGCAGGAAAGCGCCCTGCCCCGGAGGCCGAGGCCGTAGAACTGGGTGCCGTCCGCGTTCACCGGGACCATGCTCAGCATCTCCTGCAACTGCGGCTGGGAAACCAGCTTGCCGGAGACGACAGCGGCGAAGAACCGGTTCAGGTCCGCCGAGTTGGAGATCACGGCTCCGGCGGACTGAGCCCAGGAAACGGTCTGCTCGGTGGAGTCCACCAGCGGCAGCGTCGTGTCGTCGTCGCGCAGGTAACCCCGCGCGTGGGACCCGGTGATGGTCGTCCCCGGGTGCACGTACGAGGTGTTCCGCAAGCCCAGCGGCTGGAAGATCCGCTGCTCGTAGTGCGTGGCCATCGGCACACCCGTGATGTGCTCGATCAGTTGGCCCAGCACCACGAAGTTGGTGTTGGAGTAGCTGTAGGCGGCCCCCGGAACGACCGTCGGCTGGTGCGCGGTCGAGAGGTCGATGAGCTCTTGGAAGGAGAACACCTTGTTCCGGACTGCCTCGAAGCCCGGAACGGTGTGGTAGAACATGTCGTTCGTGAAGTCCCAGAGACCGCTGCGATGGCTCAGCAGGTGCCGCACGGTGATGCGGTCGTCCGGCAGCGGCTTGGGGAGGTAATCGTTCGCCGGCGCGTCCAGGTCGACGCGCCCCTCGGCGACGAGCTGCATCAGTACGACGGTGGTGAAACTCTTGCTGACGCTGCCGACGCGGAACCTGCGGTCCGCGTCCATCGCGGTGCCGGCCGCGGTGTCGGCCTTGCCCGAGGCGATCCGGTAGCTGGAGGCACCGAAGTCGATGCGGGTGAGCGCGCCGGGCGCCCCGTTGGCCATCGCCTGCTTCTGCACGGCGAGCACGCCCGTGATCGACGGGCTGGGAAGGTTGGTGGTGGCGGCACTCGCGGGTGTCACGGCCAAGGTGGTCATGACGGCGGTGCCTGCGAGCGCGAGGCTCACGTTTTTGATGCGCATCCGATTCTCTCTGACGTGATCGGGTGAAGACGCTGAAAGCAACTGCGAGCCGGCACCGTTCCCTACGGAAGGAATCGCTGATCCTCGGTCCTGAGGACAGTCGTGGGGCCGGAAAGTGCTGGTCAGAACCTTAGCGCACACGGTGTGCAACGATGGCAACCCCCGCCGCTGTTGGGCGGACACAAGATGTGAAGAAGGCTACGTTCATGGCGCATGCAGCAAGGGCGACCGGCGGACCGCAGGATGATCGGGCGCGAGTTCCGAGGACGGCCCCGGATCCGGGCCTGCTGGTGTCGGTGTTCGCCAATTTCCGCCAGTACCTCGCGGGTTGGGGCGGTTCGAGCCCTCGTGTGCATGGACTCGACCTGTTTCGCAGCGGACTTCTCACCCCGCAGTTCAATGGCGTGACGCGCGTGCGGTCGGCGTCCTCGATCGAGCGGTCCGCGGCTGCCGCCCGTGAGGCATTGGCGGGCCTTCCCTGGTGGTGGTGGGTCGGTGCCGACAGCCCGGACGCCACCGCCGACGCCCTGCGGCGCCAGGGCGCGGAACAACTCGCCGTACTCCCGGTGATGGTGAGGCATCTCGACCGGCCGGCCGACCCGGGCGCGGCCGTCAGTGCGGCCGGTTCGGACGACGCACCCGGCCTGCGTGTGGAGACGGTCCGGGACGGGGAACGACTGGCGGAGCTGGTCGGCACGTACCGGGCGTCGATGGGCATCTCCCCCGACCTGGAGGCCGAGATGGTGCGCACGGAGGAGCGACGCGAGGACAACGCGGACATCATCCGGTTGGCGGCGGTCGTCGACGGCCGGGTGGTCGGTTCGACGGTGGTCATCACCGCCCACGGGGTGGCCGGGATCTTCCTGGTGCATGTGGCGGAGGAGAACCGCCGGCAGGGCATCGGTACGGCGTTGACGGTGGCCGCGCTCCGGCACGGCCGGCGACGGGGGATGCACTCCGCGGCGCTCGTGGCGAGCCCGATGGGGGAACCGCTGTACCGCCGCTTCGGCTTCACCGCAGTGTCCGAGTACCGTCTGTTCGCCTTTCCGTCCTGAGCTGCCGCCCGAACGGCGCGGGAGTGGGCCGCTGTTCGTCAGCGAGCGGCGACGGAGCCGGTCGGACGAGCGTGGGCGGCCACCCCGTCGCCCGCGCTCCCACAGAGGTAGCGCAGCAGGTCCTGGTCCGTCCCCTCGACGCCGAGTTGCCGTACGACCTGCTCGATCGCCTGGCGCAGCAGGGGTGCGCCCGTCCGCAGTACGTGGTGTGCGACGGCGGTGAGTTCGATCTCGACGCTCCGCCGGTCGCGCGACGAGGTGTGTGTGGTGATCAGGCCGCGGTCCTGCAAGCGGGTCACCAGGCGGCTGGTGGCGGACTGGCTCAGCCCTATGCCGTTGGCCAGGTCGTTCAGGTAAAGCAGCCCCGTACCGGCCCGCACACCCTCGCTCAGGGTGCGAAGGGCGTAGAACTCGCTGACTCCCAGGCCCAGTTGCTGGTGGAGGAGTCGCTCCATGCCGGCCTCGATCCGACGATGGACACGAGTCAGCCTGTTCCACTGCTTGATCAACGTGGCATCGTCGTTCACGGCGGTGCCCTCCCTGCTGTCCACGGTCCGACTGCTTGCTGCCGGGACGGCGTCCCGGGAGGAGAGCGCGGCGCATCAGCCGCCGGCGCTTGCCCGCACCAGGTAGACAGGTTCGCGGCCCCCGTTGTGACAGCGGAGGGCTCTAGTCGCGAATCCTCCGCGCCGAACGAGGGGCCCCGTCCTCCTCGACGAGGGCCCGCACGAGGCAGTCCAGGTCGCCGGTGCTGGCCGCCGTCCGGAACGCGGCGACGAGACGACGGTGCGACTCGACGGGGACCGGCCGCTCGCGGTCGCTGTCGAGGCGGGCCTGGGCGCGGTGGACCACCACCCGGGCGTTCGGGGCACTGATCCGCAGCAGCTTCGCGAGATCGGAGTAGGGGTAACCGAAGCCCTTGCGCAGCACGTAGGCGGCCAGCCGGTCCGGTGTCAGCCTGGCCATGAGCAGGGCCAGGGCCGCCTCGAGCGCCGCGGCTCGCTCGGCGTGCAGCAGAGGGTCGTGGGCGGAGTCGTCACCGAGTTCGGCCAACTGCGGATCGGCCGACGTCTCGTGACGGTGCCTCCCGGACTGGATGACGTTGATGGCCAGACGGGTGGTGGCTGTGGTCAGGAACGCGCCCGGCTTCTTGATCTCCGCGCGGTGGGTGAGCTGCCAGCGCAGCCACACCTCCTGGATCACGTCCTCGGCTCCGGAGACATCGCCGACGATCCGGTAGGCGATGCGGAACAGTCGTTTGCGATGGGCCAGGAAGTGGTCGAGGGCGATGTCCAGGTCGTCCCCGGCGGGCCCGTCGGCCCGCAAGACGTCCGGCGACTTCATATCTGGACTGGGCGCGGGCATCGGGGCTCCTCTTTTACGAACGGCGCCCTTGAGGGCGTTGGTTCCACCCTCCGTCCGCGGCACCCCCCGCCGCGCCCTTAGTGTCCGTAGTCCGGTCCGTGGGCCCCCTGGATTTCCCCTACGGGCGCTCAGCACGCGCGCATCATGCCCTCGTCGTCGGCGTCCGCGGCCAGCGTGCTCTTGAGAGCGCCGGGCAGCGCGCGACGGGAGTTGATCCCGAGCTTCGTGTACACCTTCCGCAGGTGCCACTCGACGGTGTGCGGGCTGATGAACAGCTCCGCGCCGATCTTCGCGTTCGTCAAGCCGGCGGCGGCGAGCGCGGCGACCTGGGACTCCTGGGGGGTGAGTGCGCTCGCCGGCTTGGTCTCCCGTGCCCTGACCTTCTCGCCGGTGGCGAGCAGTTCGCGGCGGGCCCGTTCGGCGAATGCCTGCGCCGGCATCCCGTCGAACATCTCGTGGGCCGTGCGCAGGTGCTCGCGGGCCAGCGATCGGCGGTTGGTGCGGCGCAGCCACTCCCCGTACAGCAGGTGGGTGCGCGCCACCTCGACGGCCACGCCGCCCCGCCCGAACTCCTTGATCGCGGTCCGGTACAGACGGTCCGCCTCGTCACCGTCGGCGAGCAGTGCCTGGCTGCGGGCGCTGGCGCCACGGGCCCAGCCGGAGTCGGCGGCGCGGGTGAGTTCCACCAACCGCTCCAACGAGTCCCTGGCCTGGTCGAGTTCACCGCAGCGGGTGGCGGCTTCGACGTGTTCGACCAGGGAGAGGCCGGTGAAGTTGAACCCGTCGTGGTCGATGCCGGCGCGAGCGGCCTGCAGTGCCTCCTCGTAGCGTGCCAGGCCGTTGTAGAGCACGCCCTGGATGTAGCCCATGGCGCC
The DNA here is from genome assembly GCF_042731325.1 of Streptomyces sp. NPDC059866. Taxonomy (NCBI): domain Bacteria; kingdom Bacillati; phylum Actinomycetota; class Actinomycetes; order Kitasatosporales; family Streptomycetaceae; genus Streptomyces; species Streptomyces sp. NPDC059866. The sequence continues at coordinate 430,974 of NZ_JBHWJT010000002.1, forward strand.
CAGCAGGGACACCTCGCCCCGCTGTTCGGCGCGCTGCCTGGCTTCCTCGACGATGCCGGCGGCGACGTCCGCCTCACCCCGCCACGCCGCCAGCACCAGGGTCGCGTACTTGTGCGGCGCGTGGCCGGTCGCGGCGGCGAGCGCGTCGGCTTCGTCGATCATTCTGGCGGCTTGGGCGAAGTCGCCGTAGTGGATGTGCACCCCGCCGGCGTAGATGAGGGCCGGTGGCAGCGCGCCGAGCGCTCCTATGTCACGGGCGAGGCGCACCGCGCGGCTCGACAGCGTGTCCCAGGCGTGCAGGTCCCAGGCGTAGTGGATGAACGCCTCCAGCGCGACCGGTGCCAACAGCAGCCAGCGCACGGTCGCTTCCCGGGTGCGGAGCTCTTCGTGGGCCAGCAGTTCCAGGGCGCCGCGCAGCGCCGGGACGCCGGTCTCGTATCCGTCCGCGATGAGCGCGGACACACCGTCCAGGAGCAGGTCGGCGGCCTCGGAGCCGGAAGAGGGCGTGCCCGACCCACGGGCCGCGATCGCGGTGGCGCGGGCGCCCGTGGGGCCGTGCACGCGGCCCGCGAAGATGATCGCGCTGATCGCCTCCAGGTAGGTCTCCCGCGCCAGCGGCGATCCGGCGGCGGTGAATTGCGCGGCGGCGTCGAGGAGCAGGGGCGCCGCTTCGTCGCTGCGGCTGCGGGCGAAGAGGATCCTGGCCCGCAGCCGTGCCAGGCGGGCGCGGTCCAGGGCGCTCAGGGGGCACAGTTCGGCCACCGTCGCGAGCTCCGTGGCGCGGTCCGGCGCCGCGGCCGAGAAGTGCGCCTCCGCTGCCGCCAGGGCGCGGCGTCCTCGCTGCCCACGGTCCGGCGTCACTTCAGCGGCGCGTTCGAGGAGTACCGCCTCGGCCGCTATGCCGCCGCGTTGCCGCGCGCGGTCGGCCGCTTGTTCCAGGCCCACGGCCACCTCCTCGTCCGGTCCGTCCGCGGCCTGGGCGGCGTGCCAGGCACGGCGGTCGGGGTCCAGGACCGGGTCGGTGGCCTCGGCGAGCGCCCGGTGCACCGCTCGGCGTTCTGCGGGTGCGGCCCCGTGGTAGACCGCCGAACGGACCAGTGGATGCCGGAACTGCACGGACTCACCGAACTCGATGAGGCCGGCGGCCTTGGCCGGAGCCGCATGGGGCGTGATCTTGAGCGAGGCGGCCGCACGGACCAACAGGCGTGCGTCACCGACCGGTTCGGCCGCCGCGATCAGCAGCAGCGTCCGGGTTGCCTCCGGCAGGGACTTGAGCCGGCTGGCGAAGTCCCGTTCCACACGACTGGCGACCGGCCCGTGAACAGTCGGATGACTGGACGAGTCCAGGCCGTAGGCCAGTTCGGCGGCGCTGCGGCCTCGGGAGAACTCCAGCAGCGCGAGGGGGTTGCCGTGCATCTCGGCCACGAACCGGTCCCGGAGCCGCTTCTCCAGTCGTCCGCCGACGGCGGCTTCGAGGAGTTCTCCGGCGGCGGTGGTGTCGAGGCCGCCGATTCGCAGCACCGGCAGGTCGTTGAGTGCGGTCTGCCCTTCGGGGTCGCGGACCGCGAAGGCCATCGCGACCGCCTCGGCGAGCAGCCTTCGCGCCACGAATTCCAGGGTCTGCAGGGAGACCTGGTCCAGCCACTGGGCGTCGTCGACCAGCACGAGCACCGGTCGGGTCTCCGAGGCGCGGGTGAGCAGGGTCAGTACGGCGAGGCCGACGAGGAAGCGGTCGGGCGGGTCGCCGGCTGCCATGCCGAACGCCACGCGCAGGGCGTCGCGTTGCGGTTCCGGCAGCGCGTCGAGCTCGTTCAGGAACGGTGCGCACAGTTGGTGCAGGCTCGCGTAGGGCAGCTCCATATCGGCCTCGATGCCGTGCGCCCAGGTCACCTTCACCCGGGACGCCTGCTCGGCCAGGTACTGCAGCAGCACGGACTTCCCGATGCCGGCTTCGCCCCGGATCACCAGTACTCGGGACCCGCCTTCGCGGAGGTCGACCAGCAGGTCGTCGAGTGCCGCGCACTCGCGGTGCCGGCCGACCAGGTCCGGAAGCGGGCTGGCGATCATGAGACGTGGCTCCTTAGGCGGACCGGGATGGGAGCTCCCGCAATGGTTGGAGGAAGGGTCCTTGTCACGATACCTGGAAGAGTGTCCACACCTTGTGTGCATACCGTGTGACACAGTCCACGTGAGCAAACACCGCGAAGCTGTCACACCCTCGTTCATCATCCGGTCGACCACTGCCTACGATCTCGCTCGTCCACTGCAGCAGGAGGTCCCATGTCTTCACTCGGGCATCAGCTCGCCACATCCGTTCTCGTGATTGGAGCCGGTGAGGAGGGCCTTCGAGCCGCCGTCGAGGTCGCCGAGGCGGGCGTCGCGGTCATGGTGGTGGCGAAACACACGGCTGACGACGATCACCACGTCATGGCATCCGGGCGAGTCGAAGGGGCGCTTGCCACCGCTGGTCCTGCCGTGGCTCGGGAACGGCGGGACGACGGACCGGTCCTCCGCCGGTTCGCCGACCCCCTGTACGGCCCCATCGCGGTCACCGGCGAGCACACCGCCACGGAGGTGCGGCGGGCCCTGCGCGAACACGCGGAGCGACTCGGCATTCCCGTCCTGTCGGGCGTCTACGTCACCAGGTTGCTGGTCGACCACGGCACGGTTTTCGGTGCCTACGGCTTCGACCTGGTCGACGGCGCGCGCTACCTCGTGCACGCCGACTCCGTGATCCTCGCGACCGGGGGTCACACGCGCATCTGGCGGCGTACGACCTCACGTCGCCACGAGAGCACCGGTGACGCCTTCCGCCTGGCTGTCGAGGCCGGTGCCCGGCTGCGCAACCCCGAGCTGGTGCGGTTCCACCCCCTCGGCCTGATCGCGCCCGAGCCCGCGGCGGGCGTACTCCTCGGTGACGCGGCACGCGGTGAGGGTGGGATCCTGCTGAACAACCTCGGCGAGCGGTTCATGGCGCGCTACGACGCCGAGCGCATGGAACTCGTCAGCCGTGACCGGGTCGCCCTGGCGTCCTACACGGAGATCAGGGAGGGCCGGGGCACGCGGGCCGGCGGTGTGTGGCTCGACCTGTCCCACCTGCCGCGTGAGACCGTCCTGACGCGTCTGCCACAGCTTCACCGGTCCTTGTTGCGCCTCCAGATGCTCGACATCACCCACGACCCGGTCGAAGTCGCGCCGACGGCCCAGTACTCCCTGGGGGGCGTCTGGGTCCGGCCCGAGGACCACGGCACCGACGTCGGCGGGCTCTACGTCGTCGGGGAGGCGGCCGGCGCGCCGCACGGCGGGAACCGGCTCGAGGAGCACTCGCTGAGCGAACTCCTCGTGTACGGCCGTATCGCGGGCCGGGCCGCGGCGGACTACTCGGCCGGGCTCGCCGCCCAGCACCGGTCGCCGGCTGCGGTGCGCGCCGCGGTGTCGGACGTGAACCGGCTGCTGGCCTCCGACGGCCACGAGAACGCCCGCGCCCTGCTAGGGACGGTGCGCCACCTGATGACGGAGTACGCCGGTGTCGTACGGGACGGGAGCGGGCTGGCCACCGGGCTCGCCGGCCTCGACGAGATCGAGGACCGCATGAGGCACATCGCCGTACACATCGACATCGGCGGTCACCAGGACCTCGCGCACGCCTACGATCTGAGGTCCGCGGTACTCGCCGCGCGCGCGACGCTGGAGTGTGCGAGGGAGCGGCGGGAGACCCGGGTCGGTCACCACCGGTCGGACCACCCCGATGTCGACCCCGATCCGGGCGTCAACCTGGTCTGGTCCCCGACGACCGGGGTACGTCATGAGCCCGCCCCCTCCCTCCCCGCCCACCTCGCCGAGTTGATGCACGACGTCTCGGCCGACGCGTTCCACCACGGCCATGCCCTCTGATCCGCGGGCCGGCCCGGTGGTTCAGCGGGCCTGCTCACGGGGTCCGCCCGCCCCGCGAGGTCCGTGATTCCGGCAGGTGCCGGGAGGCCCACCCGGCCAGCTCACCGAGGATGGGCATCAGAGCTCTCCCGTCCGCGGTGAGGCGGTAGCGCACCGTGACGGGCGGGCCGGGCTCCACGTCCCGGAGCGTGAGACCGGCGGCGGACAGTTCCGAGAGCCGCTCCGAGAGAACCGAGTCGCTGATGCCCTCGACCGCGCGGCGCAATTCGGCGTAGCCCAGGGGCCCGTGCTGCAAGGTGGCCAGGATGACACCGTTCCACCGCTTGCCGAGAAAGCTGAACGCCCTGGTCAGCGCGCCGTCACAGGCCGCCGGATGGTGCTGCCCGGCATCCGCGCCGCTCGCCTCGGCCGACTGAGTCTCCTTCGCCTGCTCCATGACCTCAGGGTATCCGGGTGCTAGCCTGCGAATGGTCGCTCTGTTTTTCAGAGCACCATTGCTTTTGCTAGTTACTTCACTAAAACGAGCCAGGAGAATTCCGCATGTCCGTCCCAGGAGCCCTCCCCCGCATCGACGCCGAGGCCCGCGCCGCGCTCTTCACCGACGCACGCACCGCGTACTCCTTCGCGGAAACACCGGTCGACGACGAGACGCTCACCGCCATATGGGAGCTCGCCCGCTGGGCCCCGACCGCCGCGAACACCCAGCCGCTGCGTGTCCTGTACGTCCGTACGCCCGAAGGCAAGGAGCGACTGCTGCCGCACCTGGACGAGGGGAACCGGCCGAAGTCGGCCTCCGCGCCCGTCGTCGCGGTGCTCGCCGTGGACCGCCGCTTCCACGAGCACATCCCGCAGATCCTGCCGATCCGCCCGGAGATGAAGGAGCACTTCGAGAGCGAGCCCGCCCAGCGCGAGGCCGTCACCGCGTTCAACGGTCCGCTGCAGGCCGGCTACTTCATCCTCGCCGTCCGCGCCCTCGGTCTGGCCGCGGGTCCGATGGGCGGCTTCGACCCGGCCGGGATCGACAAGGAGTTCTTCGCCGACGGCGACTGGACCTCCATCCTCGTCGTCAACATCGGCCACCCGGCCGGACCCCCGGCCTTCGACCGCATGCCGCGGCTGGACCACGAGCACGCCCTCGACTGGGCCTGACGCCAGGGGGCACCGGTTCCTCCTGCCGGTCGGTCCGGGGCCGTGCCCCTACACGACCGGCAGGAGGGACAGCAGCCAGAGGTTGGTGTGGCTCTCGGTTCCCGGTGCCGCGGTGTACACCACGAGCCGCTGGGACTGGTCGGGGTCGACCAGCGTCTGGCAGTGCAGTTCGAGCGTCCCGACCTGCGGGTGGTGGAAGCGCTTCGTGGCGCAGTACGGCCCCAGCACGGGGCGCTCCCGCCAGATGGCGGCGAACTCGGGGCTCTCCCTGTTCAGTGCGTCCACGAGCTCGGCGGCGCGCGAGTCGCGCCCGTCGCGGGAGTAGGCCCTGTGCAGGTCCGCCACCATCAGGCGGCTCTGCTCGGCGTGGTCGTGCTCGGGGTGGACGAGGCGGGCGCCGGGGTCCGTGAACCACCGGTAGTGGGAGCTGCGCGCCAGTCCGGTGTGGGCCGTCTGGTCACCCAGCAGCGCCACCGCGGGGCGCGTCTGCCTCAGTGTCTCGCCCAGGTGGTTCATCACCTGGGCGGGAGTGTCCTCCAGCCGGTCCAGGATGCGCATCATCCCGGGGGCGATGTGGTCACCGCCCGGCGCACGGCGCGGCAGGGCGTGACCGGCGAGCTGGAAGAGGAGGTCGCGTTCTTCCAGCGACAGGTGCAGTCCGCGGGCGATCGCGGCGAGCATCTGCTCCGAGGGGTTGGGGCCGCGCGGCTGCTCGAGCCGGCTGTAGTAGTCGACCGACATGTCGCACAGTGCCGCGACCTCCTCGCGGCGCAGCCCTCCGGTGCGCCTGCGGCGACCGCGGGGCAACCCGACGTCCTCGGGTTGAAGGGCCTCGCGGCGGGCTCGCAGGAAGGCGGCCAGCGCTGCCCGGTCTGCCATGGTTGTCCTTTCGCACACGACCGCGCGAAACAGTCGGCCTCCGCGCGACGCGGGAACAGTCGGTTCGCACGCGGCCGCGGGAAAGACTCGTTTCGCACGCGACCGCGGGAGCCACTCGGTCTGTCAACGCTGTGTGAACAGTCCGACCAGCTCCCGCATTCCATCGAACAGTGTGTTCTCCGGTCCTGACGGTGTCGCGTCAGCGGGTGATCGCCTTGATCTCGAGGAACTCCTCAAGGCCGGCACGGCCCATCTCCCGGCCGTTGCCGGACTGCTTGTACCCGCCGAACGGGGCCTGGAAGTTGTGCTGTGCACCGTTGATGTCGACCTGACCGACGCGCAGCCGCCAGGCGATGGCCAGGGCATGGTCCTCGTCACCGGTCACCGCGGCGTTGAGCCCGTACATCGTGCCGTTGGCGATCGCGACGGCGTCATCGTCGTCGGCGTAGGGGATGACGACGAGGACGGGCCCGAAGATCTCCTCCTGGGCGATGACCGACTCGGGGTCGACGTCGGAGAAGATCGTGGGTTTGACGTAGGCGCCGGTCTCGAAGCCCTCCGGGCGGCCGGGGCCGCCCACCACGAGCGTGGCGCCGTCGGCGATGCCGCGCCGGATGTAGTCGTCGACGCGTCGGCGCTGGGTCTCCGAGGCGAGCGGGCCGATCCGCGTGGCCTCGTCGGCGGGGTCGCCGACCACGTACTCCTCGGCCGCCGTCCGCAGCTTGTCGACCACCGTCTCCTGAAGGCTCGCGGGCACGAGCATGCGTACGTAGGCGCCGCATGCCTGACCGCCGTTGGCCCAGGCGAAGGCCAGTCCGCGAGTGACGGCGGAGTCGAGGTCGGCCTCGGGCAGGATGATGTGGGCCGCCTTGCCTCCCAGTTCGAGCGCGACGCGCTTCACCGTTCCGGACGCGGTGACGGAGACGCTCCGGCCGGCGCGGGTGGACCCGGTGAAGGAGATCATGTCGATCTTCGGATGCCGGGAGAGGGCCTCACCGACGACCGGGCCGGTGCCCTGCACCACATTGAACACACCGTTCGGGACACCCGCCTCGGTGGCGATCTCCGCGAACATTCGGGCGCTGAGGGGAGAGGTCTCCGAGGGCTTCAGGACGACACTGTTGCCCGCGAGCATCGCGGGGACCACCTTGGTCACCAACTGCTGCAACGGGAAGTTCCACGGGGTGATCGCCCCCACCACACCGATGGGCTCGCGGACGACGAGCGAGTTCTCGATCACTTCCGTCCACTCGAACTGCTCGGCCGAGGCGACCGCGGCCAGGGTCGACGCGACCGGGAATCCGACCTGCGCCTGCCGCGAGAAGGCGATCGGGGCGCCCATCTCCAGGGTGATGGTGGCCGCCAGTTCCTCGCTGCGTGCCTGCAAGCCCTCGGCCAGACGCCGCATGACGTCCGCACGGTGCTGCGGGGACGTCGCCGCCCATCCGGGCTGGGCGGCGAGCGCGGCTTCCACCGCCGCGTTCACGTCCTCTTCCGTGCCCTCGTGCACCTGGGCGACGACCGATTCGTCGGCGGGGTTCACCACGTCGATCAACGGCCCGGAACCGCGGACGGCGCGGCCGTCGATCCAGTGGGACGGAGTCGGGAAAGGAGTCTTGACGCTTTCGTTCATGTCGCCAAGGGAACATCGCTCGTCGCGGGACATCCATGCCCTCTCATGCCCATGATCCAGGTCATGCAGCACAGGTCACGCGGCAGTGGATCTCGGCGCTGCGCCGGTGAGGATCGCGTGGTGCGCGGCTCAGGGGTTGGCGGGCGGCGCCACTTCGGAGGCGCTGCTTCGGCGTCGCTACTTCGGCACGGCCGACCCGTCACCGTCAGCCTCCAGGCTCGAGTACCCGAGGGCGTCCAGCATGATCCTGCGCACCTCGATGTCCTCTGCCGTCACGGGCGTTCCGCCTCGGGCGCGCCTTTCCTGGGCACTGTTGGCGCGCTCCATGGCGGCCTGTACCGCCTGGGCGACGTCGCGGGCGCCGTCCACCACGTAGTACAGCCGAACCAGTCGGGAAGTGTCGGCCCGGAACGGCACGCCGATCAGCCACTTCACCCTGACGCCGAGCCCTGTGTCCGCGGTGCCCCGAAGGATGGGGCGGTCCATCTCGACCAGCATGGGTCTCATCTCCTCTCCGCCTCCGACGCCGGGCCGGTTGATCCCGGTGCCGGGATTTCGGATTGATCGACCCGATAGTTGAACTTTTACCTATTTGACGAGATAGCTCCCCAATCTGTGACAACCCGCCCGGAACCCGTCGGTCCGGTCCGGCTGCCGTGAAGCGTGCGGGAGGCCGCCCGCCCCTGGTCGCAACGGCCTCAGCAGCCAGCGGTGTTGTTATGCTCGCCGCGTGCGGGGGGGGCGGGCGTGAACGGGGGCGGTGCGGAGCGACTGCGTGGTCGGCGCCGCGAGTACGGAGCGCTCGAAGAGCTGGTCTCCGAGGTGGAGGCCGGACGCAGCGCGGTCCTGGTCCTGCGCGGTGACGCCGGAATCGGGAAGTCCGTTCTCCTGGATCACCTCGCGGCACGCGTCGCGGTGCACCGCGTCGCCCGTGCGGCGGGCGCCGAGTCGGAGATGGAGCTCCCCTTCGCGGGACTGCATCAGCTCTGCGCTCCCTTCCTCGGGCACGCCGATTCCCTTCCGCCGCCTCAGCAAGAAGCCCTGGCCACGGCGTTCGGGGTGAGCGCGGGGCCGCCTCCGGACCGGTTCCTGGTCGGTCTGGCCGTGCTCGGGCTGCTCACCGACGTGGCCGCCCGGCAGCCGCTGTTCTGTCTCGTGGACGACGCGCAGTGGCTCGACCGGGTCTCCGCCCAGACACTGGCCTTCGTGGCGCGACGGATGCTCGCCGAACCGCTGGCTCTGGTCTTCGCCTCCCGTGAGCAGCGCGGACACGACGACCTGGCCGGCCTGCCCGAGCTGACGCTGCACGGCCTGGATGACGCCGACGCCCGCGCGCTGCTGGACACGGCGGTCGACGGCCCGATGGACGAGCGGATCCGCGACCGCATCCTCGCCGAGGCACGCGGCAACCCCCTCGCGTTGCTGGAACTCTCCCACGGCCGCATCGACGCGGAACCGGTGGAGGGATCCGCTCCTCCCGGCCCCGGGCGGGTGACCGGCCGGATCGAGCGCAGCTATCTGGCGCGGGTGCGCTCGCTGCCGACCGCGACGCAGCGACTGCTGCTGACCGCGGCCGCCGAGCCGATCGGTGACATGACGCTGCTCAGAAGCGCCGTCGAGCTCCTGGGCATCAGCCCGGACGCGGCCGGCCCGGCCGTGACGGCGGGGCTGCTCGAAGTCGGGGCCCTGGTGCGTTTCAGGCATCCGTTGCTGCGCTCCGCCGTCTACCGGTCGGCCGGACTCGCGGAGCTGCGGGAGGTCCACCGAGCCCTGGCGGAGGTGACCGACCCCGTTCTCGACCCCGACCGCCGCGCCTGGCACCTCGCGCGGGCGACGGTCAGGCCGGACGAGACCATCGCCGCCGAACTGGAGTCGTCGGCCGGGCGGGCGGTGGCCCGGGGCGGCACGGCGGCGGCGGCCGCGTTCCTCGCCCACGCGGCCGTGCTGACGCCCGACCCACGGCGCAAGGCCGAGCGTGCCCTCGCCGCGGCTCAGGCGAAGCTCCGGGCCGGCGCGCCCGCCGCGGCTCGCGATCTGCTGGCGCTGGCGCGGGCCGGAGTTCTCGACGGACTCGATCGCGCCCGCGCGGACCTCGTCGAGGCCCGGCTGTCGCTCGCCTCCAGTCGCATCACCGAAGCGCTCCCCCAACTGCTGGTCACCGCGCGGCGCATGGTGCCGCTCGATGTCGGGCTGGCTCGCGAAACCTTCCTGGACACCCTGTCGGCCGCCATCTTCGCCGGGCGCCTCGCGTCCGACGCGGGCGTACGCGAGGTGGCGGCGGCGGCGCAGCAGACGTCCCCGCCGCACACGGGACCGCCGACCAGCGCCGATCTGCTCCTGGAGGCCCTCGCCACCCGCTTCACCGCCGGGTTCCGCGACGCGGTCGCCGTATCGCGCGCCGCGGTGAGCGCGTTCCGCCGGGAGACCGAGCCCGACAAGGTGCTGCGCTGGTCGTGGCTGGCCTCGACGCTGGCGGCCGAGATGTGGGACTTCGAGGGCTGGACGGAGCTGACCGCACGCCATGTGCGGACCGCCCGCGCCGTCGGCGCGCTGACCGAGCTGCCGCTCGCGCTCAACTCACGGGTCGTCATCCACGCATGCGCCGGTGAACTGGACGCGGCGGCGCTGCTCGTCGCGGAGATCGACCGGGTCCAGGAGGCGGTCGGCAGCGGCTTCGCGCCGTACGGCACGATGACGCTCGCCGCCTGGCAGGGGCACGCGAGCGAAGCCGCCGCGTTGATCGGGGCCAGGATGGAGGAGGCCGTCCAGCGAGGTGAGGGCCTCGGCGTGGCCGTCGCACGCCGGGCAGGAGCCCTGCTCCACAACGGTCTGGGCAAGTACGAGAAGGCGTGGGAGGCCGCCCGGCTGGCGAGTGCCCATCCGCAGGACCTGGTCGCGGCCAACTGGGGACTGGTCGAGCAGGTGGAGGCGGGGGTGCGCAGCGGCCGCCCCGACGCGGCGGAGGAAGCGCTGGTCCGGCTGACCCAGATCACGGACGCCGCCGCCACGGACTGGGCGTTGGGCGTCCAGGCGCGTTCCCGGGCGCTGCTCAGTCAGGGCAGTGCAGCCGAGGAGTTGTACCGGGAGGCGATCGAGCGGCTCGGACGTACCCGCGTCGCCATGGAGACGGCCCGGTCGCATCTGCTGTACGGGGAGTGGTTGCGGCGCGAGGGCCGCACCGCTGACGCCCGTGCGCAGTTGCGGAGGGCGCACGCCCTGTTCGCGCAGTTCGGTGCGGGCGCCTTCGCGGAGCGCGCCGCACGTGAATTGCGGGCCACCGGTGAGTCGGTGGCCCGTCGCGACGGCACCGCCGCGACGGCGCTCACCGCTCAGGAGGCCCAGATCGCACGTCTGGCCCGGGACGGGCTCACCAACTCCGAGATCGGCGCTCAGCTGTTTTTGAGCCCGCACACCGTGGAATGGCATCTGCGGAAGGTGTACGCCAAGCTCGGCATCACTTCCCGGCGGCTGCTGCGAACGGCCTTGTGAGCGGCGCTTCGCGGACGTGGCGTCTCAGGACGCCCCGCGGGACGTGAGATAGGCATCGAAGGTCCGGCGCCCCCGGACGTACTCTCCACGCGGCAGCAGGCCGCCCGTTGTCATCGCTCTGCCGACCTTGCCCGGAAGTGTCACCGGCACGACGAGGCGGCGCCGGCCCTGGGAGCGCACGATGCGACGCGCCATGTCCACCATGTCCAGTTGGTCGGGCCCCGCGATCTGCGGTGCCATTCCGGCCGGGCCGCGTACCGCGTGCTCGACGAGGGCCTCCGCGACGTCCTGCGCCGCGACGGGCTGCGTGAGCATTCTCGGCATCATGACCACGGGGAATTTCGCGGCCAGCAGGGGCTCGGGGAACTCGAAGAACTGGGTGGCGCGCAGCACCGTCCACGGCACTCCGCCGTCGCGGACCAGTTCCTCCTGCACGCGCTTGCCGAAGTAGTAGCCGAGGTCGACCTCGTCGCTGCCGACGATCGACAGGGTGACCAGATGACCGATTCCGTGCGAGCGCGCCGCGGAGATCAGGTGGCCAGTCGCACGGGAGAAGAAGTCGACGGCGACCTTCTTCCGCGTGGTGACGACGTTCGCCACGTCGATCACCGCATCGCTGCCGGCCAGCTTCTCCGCCAGGCCGGCGCCGGTGGTCAGGTCCACGCCGTGCGAACGGGCGAGGATCACCGGCGAGTGTCCGGCGGCTCGCAGCTCCGCGACGACGTGTCTTCCCACCAGACCGGTACCTCCGGCCACGGCCACCCGCATGTGATCCCTCTTTCCATCGACCTGGTTGTCAGCTCCGTCCTACAGACAAGACAGGCACCGCGTCGGTGACAGCACGCGGCCACGGAATCGGGATAGTCCGCCCCAGGCAGTCCGTGAAAGGGCCCTCAGTCGTCCCGGACCGATGTGGTCGGTGGCCCGTCGGCGAGGGCGGAGCCGAGCTGTCGGCTTCCCCGCGTACCACGAGGACGACGCTCCGGCCGCCTCGTACCTCGGCCATCAGATCGTTCATGACCTGGCGTTCACGATCGCGTCCGAGTACTACGCACACCCCGCACCGCGCGAAAGGCATTGACAGGGCATTGACCTTGACGAGCCTACTCCCGAGCGGGTCGGCCAGGCGTCCGCAGTCCGGCTCACCGGCGCGCCCTCGGGCCGTCCGACGTCGTTCAGGAGGACCTGCTCCAACCGGGCCATGTCACCTGCCTGGGCGGCCGCGAAGAACGCCTGCACGAGGCGGCGGTGCGTGACGGCGTCCACCGAGCGCCGCCGGCCGTGTCCGAGGAGGTGCCGCTGGGCACGGGTGACCTGCTGTCGCGCGTTGACGACGCTGATGTCGAGCAGCGCGGCGATTCGATCGTACGGATATCCGAATCCCTCCCGAAGGACGAACGCGGCGCGCTGCCGGGGTGTCAGCGTCTCCAGCAGCAGGCCGACCGCTCCCTCGACCGCGTCCTGTCGCTCGGCCACGGCCTCCGGTGTGGCGTCGGGGTCGGGCGGTTCCGGAAGCCAGGGGGTGGCGCAGTACTCGCGCCGTCTGCGGGCCGAGTGAAGGACGTTGATCGCCACCCGGACGGTGATCGTCCGGAGCAGCGCCGACGGGCTGTGCACGGCATGGCGGTCCGTGCGGTGCAGCCGCAGCCACACCTCCTGCAGCACGTCCTCGGCCTCGGTCGCGTTGCCGAGGATGCTATGGGCGATCGTGATGAGTGAGGGTCGGATCCGCCAGTAGACGGCTGCCGCGTCCTCCAAGTCGTCGATGGTCGAGGCCGCCGGGCGACCGCCCCGGACCGGCGTGCGCCTGGCTTCCCACAGATATGTCTCCACGGTCGACTCCTCCGCCGGGATGGGTCAGCGGCTTCGGAACACCGCTGGTCCCAACCTCGCGCGGCGGCGCCGGCACCGCGCCATTGACGGTCCGTGGGAGCTGCGTGGTGGTGCCGTAGTCAGGCCGTGGTGGGACCGTGGTCGCGCGCCGCGGTCCGGGACCGGCCAGGACGCCTCGATCTTTTCCGGGCCGACCTGTCACATGCCCGTACACCGCTCGGTCTCTGAGGCAGAGGGATGAGCCACACCATGGTCCCCGCATCTCGGCCGAGAGGAAGACCCATGACCACGCGCATCGTGACCGTCGCCGAAGGTGGGCGGCTCACCCGTTCCGTCACGATCGGCCCTCACCATCTGACGGCCGACGAGCCCGAGCCCATGAGCGACGACTCGGGTCCCACCCCGGGAGAGCTGCTGCTGGCCGCGCTGGGGTCCTGCACCTCCATGGCGGTGCGGGCGATGGCGGACCGGCACGGCTGGCCACTGGAACGGGTCGACGTCGCCGTCCGGTTCGGAGAGCAGGGGCACATCGTCAAGAACGTCGGGCTGACCGGCGACCTGGACCCGGCTCAGCGGGAGCAGTTGCTGGCGGCGGCCGGGCGCTGTCCCATTCACCGGCTGCTGACCCGGGAGGCGAAGATCGTCACCGTACCCGCTCTGCTGGCGGAACCGGACGCGTCGCCCGTCTAGGCCCCGTCGGCACGTCGGCGGTCAGGATGTGGTCGCCAACGCGTCCAGGTGCACCGAGCCGATCTCCTTGCGGGAGGAGATGCCCAACTTCGCGAAGACCTTGCGCAAATGCCATTCGACCGTGTGCGGGCTGAGGAACAGCCGGGCGCCGATCTCCGGGTTGGTGAAGCCTCCCTGGGCCAGCCGCGCGATCTCGACCTCCTTCGCGGTGAGGGCGGCCGACGCCGTAGAGGCGCGGACGCTCACCTTGACGCCGACGGCCTGCAGCCCCCGTCGCGCGCGCTCGGCGAACGCGTCCGCTCCGGCTTCGCTGAGCATCTCGTGTGCCTCGCTGAGCCGGGTACGGGCCTCCGCCCGCCGCTGTTGCAGGCGCAGCCACTCGCCGTAACGGAGTCGTGCCCGGGCGCTGTCCATCCGGGTCTCGGCCGTGTCCAGCCGCTCGATCGCCTCCCGGTGCAGGACGTCGGCGGCCTCCCCCTCGCTCACCAGGGCCCGCGTGGCGGCGGAGGTGCCGAGCGCCCAGGGAGTACCACTGACCTGCGCCATCTCGTCGATGGTTCGCACGGCCTCGGCCGCACGTTCGGTACGGCCCAGTCGGACGGCCGCTTCGACGAGTTCCACCCGGGACTGCAGGGACAGCCCGAGTTCCTGCGGGTTCTCGCAGCCACGCTCGGCCGCGACGTATGCCTCGTCGTACCGGCCGAGACCGTTGCACAGGACCGCGGTCGCCCACTGGGTGGCCGTCGTCACCTTGCCCTCACCGCGCAGGAGACGGTCGTGGGTGACGGTCTCGATCGCGTGCCGGGTCGTCGACTCCCGTCCCCGGAAGGGCTCCACGACGAGTGCGCCGTAGTGCGCGAAAAAGCTGCTGCCGATGGCCTCACCGATCGCGTCCGCCTCGACGACGAGGGAGGCGGCGCCGCGCAGGTCGCCGGCGAACACGCGGTTCGACAGGCGCAGCAGGAGCGCCGAGGGCAGCACGGCGAGCGCTCCGTTGTCGCGGGCGAGGTCGACCAGCTCCGCCGACAGCTCGGACCAGGCGGCGAAGTCCCAGATGTTGTGCGCCGTACGGCACACGAGCGGAAGCCATCCCAGGCCGTACTCCCGTGAGAGCTTTTCCGACCGGAACTCCGCGACGGCGTCCATGAGGATCGGCGTGCCCACGGAGTAGCCCTCGACGATGACCCGTGCGAGGCCGGTCAGCAGGCGGTCCTCGCGGCTCGCGCTGTCGACGTGCTCCGCCGTCGCCAGCACCGCCTCGGCGACGTCGCGGACCCCGCCCGTGGCCAGCCGGCCGGCGGTCAGGGCCGCGTAGATCGCGTCCCGGTACGTCTGACCGGCGAGTGCGGAGTCGTACGGCTGGAGCCGCTTGGCCGCTTCGAGCAGCAGTGGCAGTCCGGCGCTGGCGCTCTTGCCCGCGGACATGATCTGCCCTCGCAGCAGGGTCGCCCGTCCGGCTCCGAGCCCGTCCAAAGGGCTCAGTTCCGCCGCGCCGACCAGTTCCCGCGCGGTGTCGAAGGCGCCTGCCTGGTACTTCGCCCGCGCCGCGGCGAATGCCCTGGTTCCGCGGCGCACGGGATCGGGCGTGAGTTCGGTGGCCCGGTGCAGAAAGGCCGCCGCCGCCGCGACACCACCGCGCGCGTGCGCCCTCCCGGCGGTTTCCTCCAGTTCGGCGGCCACCGCCTCGTCCGGTCCCGTCGTGGCGCTCGCCAGGTGCCAGACACGGCGTTCGGGGTAGAGCGTCGGGTCGATCGACTCGGCCAGCGCTCGGTGCACGCGCCGGCGCTCCTCGAAGCCGACGGCGCGGTACGCCGCGGAGCGCACCAGTGGATGGCGGAAACGCACCCAGGTGCCGAGTGTCATCAGCCCCGCGGCCTCAGCCTCGGTCGCGGCGGTCTCCACGTCGATGCCCAGGCGCTCGGCGGCGTGCCGCAGCAGCGACACATCACCGACCGACTCGGTGGCCGCCATCAGCAGCAGTTGCTGGGTCTCCGTGGGCAGGGCTCGGATACGGCGGAGGAAGCCCGCCTCGATCTGGCTGGACAGGGGGCGGGTCTCCAGTCCTCCGAAGCCGCCGGCCATCTCCAGGAGGGTCAGGCCGCGTGGCAGCTCCAGCAGGGCCAGCGGGTTGCCGCGCGTCTCGGCGACGATGCGGTCCCGTACCCGCGGGTCGAGCGGGCCGGTGACGACCGAGTCGAGAAGCTCGCCGGAATCACGCTCGTTCAGTCCCCGCACAGGAAGCTCGGGCAGGTCCGCGAGCACCTCACGGGAGCCGGACTCGCGGACGGCCAGGACGAGCAGGACGGGTTCGGCGAGCAGCCGTCGCGCGACGAACTCCAGGGTCTGGGCGGACACCCGGTCCAGCCACTGGGCGTCGTCGACCACGCAGAGCAGTGGCTGGTCTCCGACGGCCGCGGCGAGCAGGCTCAGCGTGGCCAGACCGACCAGGAAGCGGTCGGGAGCGGCGCCGACCCGCATGCCGAAGGCCGTGCGCAGTGCGTCGCGCTGCGGCTCGGGGAGACCGTCGAGGTGGGACAGCAGCGGGGCGCAGAGCTGGTGCAGTCCGGCGTAGGAGAGTTCCATTTCGGACTGCACGCCGGCCGCCCGGACGACACGGCATCCGGTGGCCCGGTCGAGCAGATGGTTCAGCAGTTCGGTCTTCCCGATCCCCGCTTCGCCGCGCAGCACCAGAACCCCGCTCTGACCGGCCCTGACCTGCGCGAGGAGACCTTCGAGGAGCTGACACTCGTCCTGCCGCCCGATGAGTTCGGTCCGTGCTCCGTCCCTCGCCATGGCAGCCTCCCGGCCGCCACCATACCCCGGCGTCGCACAACCGATCAGTTTCAGTCACTCGCGGCCCGTATCTCTCCTGAAGGCCGGGTGACGCATCCGCGGGTCAGGCCACTGATGCCACGACGACCGCCGTGCACACGAACATCACCAGGCTGATCACGGCCATCGCGAGCATCGTCCCGCGCAGCCAGCGTCCGAACCGGAGGTGATGCGCCGCCTCGGCCGCGCCGACGCTGTCGGCGATGTGCTCGGTCACCATGCGGGCCACGTACTTCTGCTCCTCGAGATACCACTGCTCGATATCCCGCTTCTGCCCGTGGGTCAGCCCGGCCGTCCTCTCGGTGAAGGCGGACACACGCCGGCGAGCGGCGCTGAGATGCGCCTCGCGGTACAGGTACGCCTGTAGGTCGGCCAGCCCACGAGCAACCTGTTTACTCGTGTTCATGATGTGCTCCCAGTGTCGGAGGCGCCCGGTCGGAGTGCGGGCGGTGGTGCCGGTGGGTCGCCGCCGGCCTCGGACGGCGACCCACCGCACACTCAACCGGTCGCCTTCGCCGCCTCGTTGATCAGTCGCGCGACCTCACCGGGACGCGAGACACTGACCGCGTGGGAGGCCGCGACCTCGACCACCGTGGCCTCCGCGCGCTCGGCCATGAAAGCCTGGGCGCTCGCCGGGATGTTCCGGTCCTCGGAGGCAATGAGCACCCAGGACGGGATGTCCCGCCACGCCGGGGCGGAGGCGCCCTCCGCCAGCGCGGCATCGGCCACGGGCCGCTGCGTGGCCGCCATGATCGCCGCGGTCTCCGCGGGGACGTCGGCGGCGAACTGCTGGTGGAACTTGCTCTTCTCGATGTAGAGATCCGCGACCTGGCTCCCGTCGGGGAGCGTGACCGGCACCGGGTGGAGCGACTCCCCGAGCGTGCTGCCCGGGAACTTGCCGGCCAGGTCGGCCGCGCTCTCGCCCTGCTCCGGCAGGAAGGCCGCGACGAAGACGAGAGCCCTGACGTGGTCGAGTCCCTTGGCGGCGTTGCTGATGATCGAGCCGCCGTAGGAGTGGCCGACCAGGACGACGGGTCCGGCGATGGACACCAGGAGTTGCCTGACGTATTCGCTGTCCCCGGTCAGCCCGCGCAGCGGATTGCTCGCGGCCACCACGGGATAGCCGTGCGACTGGAGCTTGTCGACGACGCCGTTCCAGCTCGACGAGTCCGCGAACGCGCCGTGCACGAGGACGACGGTGGGTTTCATTGCATTCATAGAAGTGGGCCTTTCAGTCAACCGGCGAATTGCGCGCGTCATCGGGCTCGGCTGTGCCGGAAGCCCCGCGGAATTGCCGCGCGGAATGGGTCAGTCGGTGCCGAGGGCCTTGCGCAGGACGTGAATGGCCTGCTCGATCGCCGCGGTGGACGCCTGAGTTCCGCGGACCGTGTTCAGCATCATGAAGTCGTGCAGGCTGGCGTTGTAGCGGACGCTCGTCGTCGGCACGCCGGCCTGGATCAGCTTGCGGGCGTACGCCTCGCCCTCGTCGCGCAGCACGTCGTTCTCGTCGACGACGACATGCGCCGGGGGAAGTCCCTGGAGGTCCTCCAGGGTGGCGCGCAGCGGGGAGGCCGTGATCTGGTCCCGCTCCGCCGGGTCGGTGGTGTAGGCGTCCCAGAACCACTCCATGGCCTTGGCGGTCAGGTGCGGTCCGTGGGCGAAGACCCGGTAGCTCTCGGTGTCCTGCGCGGCGTCGGTGACGGGGTAGTACAGCGACTGGTGCAGGAAGGTGACGTCGCCGCGCCGCTTGGCCATGTGGGTGAGGGCGGCGCTCATGTTGCCGCCGACGGAGTCACCGGCGACGACCAGCCGGGAGGCGTCCAGGCCCTCCTGCGTGCCCTTGGTGGTGATCCACTGGGCGGTGGCGTACGCCTGCTCGATGGCGACGGGGTACTTGGCCTCCGGGGAGCGGTCGTACTCGACGAAGACCACGGCCGCCTCGGCGCCCACGGCCAGTTCGCGCACCAGGCGGTCGTGGGTGCCGGCGTTCCCGAGGATCCAGCCGCCGCCGTGCACGTAGAGGATGACGGGCAGGACGCCGGTGCTGCCGACGGGCTTGACGATGCGCACCCGCACGTCGCCGACCTGGGCGGGTACGGTGATCCACTTCTCGTCCACGTCGAGCTTCTCGACCGGCCCGGACTGTACGTCGTCGAGCAGCTTGCGGGCGCCCTCGACACCGAGTTCGTACAGCAGCGGCGGCTTGGCGGTCGCGTCGGCGAATTCCTGCGCCGCGGGCTCGAGGATGATGTCACTCACGGTTTTGCTCCTTGAGAGAGGTGGATATTGGAAGGCTTTCCACCTCAAGAGACCGTGCCGGGAGTCAAAGTGTGACGCGTCCGGGAAAACGGCACGACATTTATGTTCGGGTGGGGTCCACGGGCCTCGGCAGCAAAGTGCCGTCGACATACAGATCGACGTGCTCGTTGTAGAACGCGGTGAGCCCGGCGATGCGGTTGGCGTGGATGGTCGGGAAGTCGTAGGTCCAGGCGATGTCCTCGTGGGAGGCGGTGTCGCTGTCGAAGGACCAGTAGCTGCTCGTCGTCCCCTTGTAGGGGCATCGGGTCACCGTGTCCGAGTGCCGCAGCCGCGTCCAGTCGATGTTCGTGCGATCGAGGTAGTAGCGGGTCGGCAGGCCGGTCTCGAACAGCTTCACGCAGTCGGCCGCCTCCGCCAGCACGACGCCGTCCAGCTCCACTCGGACCGAGCTGCTGGAACGCAGAGCGTCCACACGGGAGTACGGGCTGCGCGGATGGACGAAGACCGGCTCGTCCTCCTCGAACCAGGAGTCCAGCGCCTCCCACTCGAAACGCACGGTGTCGCGCAGGGCTCGCGGGGCACCCTCCCCCCAGACCCACGCCGCCCCCGCACGGACTTCCGGGCCGACGTGCAGGGTGTGACGGTGCGCGGATCCGGCACCGAGCTGCTCGGTGTGCTTGTCGTCGTGGAGCACACCCTCCACCAGGTCCTCGATCGGAATGCTGAACTGCGGATATGCCTGCCACTCCCAGACGTACAGCGCGCGGCGGGTGTCGAAGGCGACCCGGCCGCCGATCATCCCGCGGATCCGGCGGGGAACGGGCTCGACGTGCCCGATCGGGACGATGAGACTCGGGTGCAGGACACTTTCGGATGCCATGGTGTTCACCTTGTGTTCGGAGGTGCGGCACTCGCCGCGCCCGGTGTCCGTGGGCGCGGGAGGACGGCGCCGGCTCGGGCCGACGGGCCCTGATCTACTCGTTCGATGGTATCGGCGCCCGACGGTGCCCCCGGAAGTGGGCCACGCACACAGTGCGCACTCGCACGGTGTTGTGAACGAGGCGTTGTCACAAAACGCGAGGGCTCACGGTCAATGAGCTGTCACTGTTCCCACTTGAGGAGATACATCGTGGACGCGCGTATCAACTACTTCGGCAACGCCCTCGCCGGAAAGGTCATGAAGCACCTCAACTCGGCCGGAGCGGCAGTGCATGCGGCCATCCCGGTCACCACTCAGGAGCTGGTGAAGATCCGTGCCAGCCAGATCAACGGCTGCGGCTTCTGCACCGACATGCACACCAAGGACGCCGCCGCGGCAGGTGAGGACCAGCAGCGTCTGAACCTGGTGGCCGTGTGGCGCGAGGCCACGGTCTTCTCGGACGCCGAGCGCGCCGCGCTGGAGCTGACCGAGCAGGGCACGCGCATCGCGGACGCCTCGGGCGGTGTGTCGGACGAGGCGTGGGCGAACGCCGCGAAGCACTACGACGAGGACCAGCTCGCCGCGCTGATCTCGCTGATCGCCGTCATCAACGCCTACAACCGCATCAACGTCATCAACCAGCAGCCGGCCGGCGGCTACAAGCCCGGCATGTTCGGCTGAGTCAGCCGCTCCGGCCCGGCCGGACACGAACCGTCCGTCGCCTGGTCGCCCCGACCACCGACCAGGCGACGGGCCAAGCCCGCCCCAGCCGGTCGACGGATGCCCGCACGGTCGCGTCGCACGCGGCGCTGCTGTCGTCGTGAAAACACGGCACCGCTGTCGTCGTGAGCCGACCGGCTGCGCCCGCCGGGCGGGCCGTGCCATCCGTCGCGGGCCACGCATCCCAAGGACCCTCATGTCAGAACGCCACGCACTCGCCCCCCTGCGACGGGTCAGCACGGAAGTCTTGGAAGTCGCCTACTACGAGACGGGTTCAGCGGACGGGGACACCGTGCTGCTCCTGCACGGTTTCCCCTACGACATCCACAGCTACGTGGACGTGGCCCCACTGCTCGCGGACAGCGGGTTCCGGGTCGTCGTTCCGTATCTGCGGGGGCACGGCCCCACCAGATTCCTCTTCGGATCGACTCCGCGCTCCGGTCAGCAGGCCGCCCTCGGCGCGGACGTCGTCGCTTTCATGGACGCCCTGGGCGTGGAGCGCGCCTACCTCGCCGGCTACGACTGGGGCGGGCGCGCGGCCAATGTCGCCGCCGCCCTGTGGCCCGAGCGCGTCCTCGGCCTGGTCTCGGTCAACAGCTACCTCATCCAGGACATCGGCGCGGCGGCGATCCCTCTCGCACCCGAACGGGAGGCGGGCTTCTGGTACTTCTACTACTTCCTCACCGAGCGGGGACGGGCCGGCCTGGCGAACGACCCCCGGGAGATCGCACGGGTCATCTGGAAGCGGAACTCCCCGAAGTGGCCGTTCCGCGAGAGTGATCTGGATCGGGCAGCGGAGTCCTTCACCAACCCCGACTACACCGACGTAGTGCTCCATTCGTACCGGCACCGGCTCGGTTTCGCGCCGGGCGCCGAGCAGTACGCGGAGTTGGAAGCGCGTCTGGCCGGGCTGCCGGCGATCACGGTGCCCACCATCACCCTGGACGGTCTGGCCGACGGCAACTTCCCGGCCACGGACGGCTCTTCGTCCGCCCGTCACTTCACCGGCCCCCGGCTCCACCGCAAGGTGGCGGACGCCGGCCACAACCTTCCGCAGGAGCGCCCAGAGGCGTTCGCGGCGGCCGTACGCGACGTGCGCGACCTGCGGCAGGAGCAGGCCGGCCGCGAACCCTTCGCCCGGGGACGCCAGGACGCGCCATGAACCAGGCCCCCACTCCGGAGGGCACCGCCGTCCTCCGCATCGCCAGTGCCCGTGGCCGGTGGACCCTGCTGGCCACCGTCCTGGGATCCGGCGTCGTGCTGCTCGGCTCGACGGTCACCAATGTCGCGCTCCCCCACATCGGCGAGGACTTCGACGCCGACCTCGCCGTGCTCCAGTGGACGGTCAACGCCTACATGCTGACCCTGGCAGGACTCATCCTGCTGGGCGGCTCCCTGGGAGACCGTTTCGGGCGGCGCCGCGTCTTCGTCCTGGGCATCGTGTGGTTCGCGGTGGCCTCGTTGCTGTGCGGCCTGGCCCCGGACACCAACACGCTGATCGCCGCCCGGGCACTCCAGGGCGTCGGCGGAGCGCTGCTCACCCCCGGCTCACTGGCGATCATCGAGACCTCCTTCCACCCGGACGACCGGCCGCGCGCGATCGGCCTGTGGTCCGGGTTCGGCGGCATCGGCGCCGCCCTCGGACCGTTCCTGGGCGGGTGGCTGGTCGACGGCCCCGGTTGGCGCTGGACCTTCCTGCTGAGCATCGTCCCGGCGCTGGTGTGCGTGCCCGTGGCGCTGCGTCATGTCCCGGAGTCCGTGGGCGCACCGCACAAGGAGGCGGCCCGCGCGGGAGGGTGGTGGCGGGCCGGTTTCGACATACCCGGTGCGGCCCTGGGCGCCCTGGCGCTCGCTCTGGTCACCTACGCGCTGACCGAGGCGCGCGACGGAGGTCCGGTGGCCGTCGCCGCGGCCGTCGGCGGCGTGCTGGCGGGGGCCGCGTTCCTCCGCGTGGAGCAACACAGCGGTGACCCGATGATGCCGCCGACGATCTTCGCCTCCCGGCAGTTCACCGCCGTCAATGTGATCACCTTGTGCGTGTACGCCGGTACGGGGGGCTTCTTCTTCCTGACGGCCCTGCACCTGCAGATCGTCGTCGGCTACTCGGCGCTGGCCGCCGGTGCGGCCATGCTGCCCAGCACCGTGCTGATGCTGCTGTTCTCGTCCCACTCCGGGATGCTCGCCCAGCGGCTGGGACCGCGGGTGCCGCTCACCGTCGGCCCGTTGGTGTGCGGAGCGGGGATGGTGATGATGCTGCGGGTCGGGCAGGGCGCGTCCTACGTCTACGACATCCTCCCCGCCCTGCTGGTGATGGGCAGCGGCATGGTCATCATGGTCGCTCCGCTGACGGTGACCCTGCTGGCCTCGGTGGACGCCTCGAACGCCGGATTGGCCAGCGGCATCAACAACGCCGCCGCCCGGGCGGCCGGTCTGGTGTCCGTGGCGGCGCTGCCGCTGCTGGTCGGGATGGGCCCCGAGGCATACCGGTCGGACGCGGCCTTCGACGCGGCCTTCACCCGGGCCATGCCCCTGTGCGCGGCCCTGCTGGCCGTCGGCGCGGCGGTCTCCTTCGGCACACTGCGGCAGACCGCCACCGCCCCGCATCCGCCGCACGGGCGGACTCACGGGTGGCTGATGGAACCCCCGTTGGTGTCCCGCTTCATCCGTCACGAAGCCGTCGAATGACACGACCGGAGCCTCGGCGGTCACACCGCCGCGGGCTCACCGGTCCCGTAGTGCAGAGGACCGCTGTCGCGGTGGTCCGCGCCGGCGCGTCACAGCGCGCCGGCCCCAGGAAAGGAACCAGACATGTCGTACCCGTACCCGGAACAGAAGTACTGGGGAGAGGACGGTGAGGTCAGCGCCGTCTTCCGGCCGGCCACCACACCGCCGGACATCGGTGAGAGCGGTACCGGGAAGGACGCCCTCCACTATCTGGCGACCACCGGCACCACACGGGGTGAGTTCGGGCTGTACCGCGTGGAGATGCGGCCCAGGGCGGGCGGCCCCAAGACCCACTACCACAAGCGGATCTCGGAGTCGTTCTACATCCTCGACGGCACGGTGCGGGTGTTCGACGGTGTGCGGTGGGTCGACGCCCGCAAGGGGGACTTCCTGCACGTGCCCCAGGGCGGGCTGCACGCTTTCCGCAACGACTCCGACGCCCCGGCCGACATGCTGCTGCTGTTCACCCCGGGCGCCCCGCGTGAGGAGTACTTCGAGCAGGTCTCCCAGCTGGCGCACGCCTCCGAGGAGGAGCGTGCCGCGTTCTTCGACAGGCACGACTCGTACTTCGTGGAGTAGGAGCGGCCGGCAGCGGAAGGGCCCCGTATCCGTGACCTCCCGGCGACGACCGGTGTCACGGGTACGGGGCCCGCTGTGAGCGTCCGACCGCGAGGTCAGGCGGTGGGCCTCGGGGCGCGCAGGTGGGCGCGCTCCTTCAGCTCTTCCTCCTCGACCAGTTCGAGCATGGGCTTGCCGGGGGCGCACATCATGGTGACGACGAACTCCGTCGTCTCGTCGTCGAGGGCGTTGCCGTCCTGGTAGTGGATGGCGTCGCCGCCCGGCTCCCAGAAGGTGCCGCCGGCCTCGATGATGCGCTCGGGCTCACCCTCGAGTTCGAAGCGAACGGCACCCTTGACGACGTACCCGAAGGCCGGGCCGGAGTGACGGTGCGGCGGGGTGCCGGGGTCACCGGGCTCCCACTGGACGTGGATGGTCATCGCCGAGGCGCCCTCGGGAACCGTGATCGGCGAGGCGTCCTGGAGCATCTTCGCCGCGCGGGTCCAGCTGGGGCCGTCCGCGCCGCCGTCTCCGTGACCGTGGCCGTGGTGGTCGTGCTGTGAGTTCTCCGACACTGGGTCGCACCTTCCGTGGTTCCACCGTGCACGGGCGACACATCGTCCGCTGACACGATTCATGTCCGGTCGTAAGACCGCTCGATCCTTCTGACCAGGTGTCGGCCGGATCTGTGACAAGGGACGACAGTCGGTTCGCGTCCCGCACCCCGGGAGGCAGGGCGCGGTGTCACAAGAAACGAATGCGCGCTGTCTAGGTCTGGTGAGCACGGTGGCACGCGCCAATGTCCGCCACTGTCTGCCACCGACATCCAGCGGGTTCACACGCCCCCTGACGGAAGAGACCCAGATGAAAGTCGTCGTCGTAGGTGCCACCGGCCTGATCGGTTCCCGGACCGTCGCCAGGCTCCGAGACCACGGGGTGGAGGTCGTGCCGATCTCCCGCGGCGAAGGAGTCGACGTCAGCACCGGGGAAGGTCTCGCCCGGATGCTGCGCACCGCCGAGGTGCTCGTGGACGTCACCGACGCGCCCTCCCGGGACCAACAGGTCAGCACGGACTTCTTCACCACCTCGACGAGCAACCTCCTCAAGGCCGCCGCCGCGGCGGGCGTGGAGCACTACGTGGCGCTGTCGGTGGTGGGCGCCGACCGGGTCGGCTCGGGCTGGTTCCGGGCCAAGGCCGCGCAGGAGGACCTGATCAGGCACACCACCATCCCGTATTCCGTGGTCCGTGCCACGCCGTTCCACGAGTCGGTGGCGGCCGCCGCCGTGGCCGGCACCCGGTCCGACGGTGTGCACGTGCCGCCCCTGCTGCTGCGGCCGGTCGCGGCGGACGACGTCGCCACGACGGTCGCCCATGTCGCGGTGGGGCTGCCGGAGTTCGGCGTGGTCGAGGCAGCCGGTCCCGGCGAGGTGCGCCTCGACGACGCCACGGCCGCGCTGCTGGGCACCCTGGGCCGGCCCGGCCCGGTCGTCGCCGACGCGCGTGCCCCGTTCTTCGGCGCCGTGGTCGAGGAGCGGGCCCTCCTCCCCGGGCCGGACGCCCACCTGGGCCACCACACGTTCGCCCAGTGGCTCAAGAACCGCTGAGGTGACCGGGCGGCGCCGCCTCGTCGCCCGCGCAACCCACCAGGTCGACTGCCCACGACACCCACCGTGTCCGCGTCCGACATCGTCGGCGCTCACGCCGTGACAGGAAGGCTGCCATGAATGAACCGTCCCGGCCCACTGAGACACCTGTGATCAGTGAGCTCGACCAGCTACCCGACCGGGACCGCGAGGAGACCGCCGAGTGGCAGGCGTCCCTCGACGCGGTAGTGCGCAACGCCGGGCCGGAACGGGCTGTGTATCTGATGCGGCGCGTGCACGAGTTCGCCGCGCGGACGGGAACGTCGCTGCCGGGGCTGCTGTTCTCGGACTACGTCAACACCGTCCCGGCCGCGGCGCAGCCGGAGTTCGACGGTGACCTGGAGATGGAGTCCAGGATCACCGCGCTCAACCGGTGGAACGCCGCGGCGATGGTCACCCGCGGTTCCCGGCTGGGACTGGGCGGCCACATCTCCACGTACGCCTCGGCCGCCTGGCTCTACGAGATCGGGTTCAACCACTTCTTCCAGGGCAAGGACGGGGACGGCTCGGGGGACCAGCTCTTCCTGCAAGGGCACGCCTCCCCCGGCATCTACGCCCGGGTCTTCCTCGAAGGACGCCTGAGCGAGGCGCAGCTGGACGCCTTCCGGCGGGAGGCGGGCGGTCAGGGCCTGCCGTCCTACCCGCACCCCCGACGGCTGCCGTGGCTGTGGGAGTTCCCGACGGTGTCCATGGGGCTCGGCCCGCTCGGCGCCATCTACCAGGCCCGCTTCAACCGCTATCTGCACGCCCGCGGTATCAAGGACACCTCGGCCTCACGGGTGTGGGCGTTCCTGGGCGACGGGGAGATGGACGAGCCCGAGTCCATGGCGGCCCTGACGCTGGCCTCCCGCGAGGGCCTGGACAACCTGACGTTCGTCGTCAACTGCAATCTGCAGCGCCTGGACGGGCCGGTACGGTCCAACTCGAAGATCGTCCAGGAGCTGGAGGCACGGTTCCGCGGTGCGGGCTGGAACGTGGTCAAGACCTTGTGGGGAGAAGCCTGGGACCCGCTGCTGAGCCAGGACACCACCGGCGACCTGGTGCGCCGGCTGGGCGAGGTGCCCGACGCGCAGATGCAGACGCTCGCCGTGCGGGACGCCGCCTACATACGCAAGAACTTCTTCCAGGGTGACGCCCTGTCCGCGCTCTCCGCCTCCCTGAGCGATGCGCAGGTGGTCGAGTTGTTCGAGAACTCGCGGGGCGGACACGAGCCGTTGAAGGTGTACTCCGCCTACCGGGCCGCCGTGGAGCACCGGGACGCGCCGACGGTGGTCCTCGCCCAGACGGTGAAGGGGCACACGCTGGGCTCGGCGTTCGAGTCCCGCAACGCCAACCACCAGATGAAGAAGCTCACGATGGATCAGTTCCGGGCGATGCGCGACCTGTTGGAGCTGTCCATCCCCGACGCGGCGCTCGCCGGGGACCAGGTCCCGTACTGGCATCCCGGGGAGAACTCGCCCGAGGTGCGGTACCTGCGCGAACGCCGGGCCGCGCTGGGCGGTCCCGTGCCGCTGCGCCGGGTCACCGCCAAGCCGCTGCCGGAGCCGCCCGCCAGGCCCTTCGAAGCGTTGGAGAAGGGGTTCGGCCACCAGGAGGTCGCCACTACGATGGCGCTGGTCCGGCTGGTCAAGGACCTGATGCGCGACCCGCACAGCGGGGCCCGCTGGGTGCCGATCATCCCCGACGAGGCCCGCACCTTCGGCATGGAGTCGATGTTCCCCACGGCCGGCATCTACTCGCCGCAGGGCCAGAACTACGACCCGGTCGACGCGGACCAGTTGCTCCACTACAAGGAGAGCACCACCGGGCAACTGCTCATCGAGGGCATCACGGAGGCCGGTTCGGTCGCCGAGTTCACCGCCGCGGCGACCTCGTACGCCACACACGGCGAGCCGATGATCCCGTTCTACATCTTCTACGCCATGTTCGGTTTCCAGCGCACCGGCGACCAGTTCTGGGCGCTCGCCGACCAGATGGGCCGCGGCTTCGTGGTCGGCGGCACGGCAGGGCGTACGACGATGACCGGTGAGGGCCTGCAGCACGGGGACGGCCACTCGCACCTGCTCGCCTCCACCAACCCCGCGGCGATCAGCTACGACCCGGCGTTCGCCTACGAGATCGCGGTGATCGTCCGCGACGGTCTGCGCCGGATGTACGGCGAGCGGCCCGAGAACGTCTTCTACTACCTGACCGTCTACAACGAGCCCAAGGTGCAGCCCGCCATGCCGGCGGTCCCCGGCATCGAGGAGGGCATCCTCCGGGGCATCTACCGGTTCCGGCCCGCCGAACCCGTCACCGACGGTCCCCGGCTGCAACTGCTGTCCTCCGGTACGGCCATCCACTGGGCCCTGAGGGCACAGGAACTGCTCGCCTCCGACTGGCAGGTGTACGCCGACGTGTGGTCGGTGACGTCCTGGACCGAGCTGCGCCGGGACGCGATGCGTGCCGACGACGCCCGGATGCGGGGCGAGGACCACACACCGTTCGTCACCCGGGCCCTGGCCGGAGCGCCGGGGCCGGTGCTGGCCGTCAGCGACTGGATGCGGCAGATACCCGACCAGATCAGCCAGTGGGTCGAACAGGACTACTACTCCCTGGGCACCGACGGTTTCGGGCTGTCCGACACCCGTGAGGACGTGCGTCGGCACTTCCGGGTGGACGCCGAGTCGATCGTGGTGACCGCGCTGGACCGGCTGGCCCGAGCCGGGCAGATCCCGTCGGCGACCGTCGCTCAGGCCCGCGCACGTTACGGCCTCGACCGGTGAGTGCCGGCGTGCCGCGACCGACCCCGCATGCGCCGTACGGGCCGCATGCCGCAAACCGTGGACAACAGGTTCGGGGGGCACTCACGCCCTGCCGATCCATGAGGAGTTGAACGACATCATGACGGTTTCCGTGACCCTGCCGGCCCTCGGCGAGTCAGTCACCGAGGGCATCGTGACCCGCTGGCTGAAGCAGGTCGGCGAACGAGTCGAGGCCGACGAGCCCTTGCTGGAGGTCTCCACCGACAAGGTCGACACCGAGATCCCCTCCCCCGCGGCCGGCGTCCTGCTGGAGATCACCGTCGCCGAGGACGAGACCGTCGAGATCGGCGCCCGTCTCGGCGTCATCGGCACGTCGGACGCCGTCCCGGCGGCCACGCCGACGCCGACGCCTGCACCGGCACCGGCGGCCACGACGCCGACGCCCGCCCCGACGCCCACCCCGGCTCCCACGCCTGCCCCCGCACCCGCACCTGTGCCTGCGCCCGCGCCCGCGCCCGCGCCCGCGCCCGCCGAGGCTCCGCAGGCCGTCCCGGCGCCGGTCGTGCCTGACACGCCCGCAGTCCCCGCACCCGCCGCACCTATGCCTGCACCGGCGCCTGCGCCTGCGCCTGCGCCTGCCGCATCCACCCTCCGCGGTCGGACGGTCCCGATGACTCGCATCCGCAAGGCCATCGGGAACAACCTGAAGAAGGCCCTGCACGAGCAGGCGCAACTGACCAGCACGGTCGAGGCCGACGTCACACGGCTGATGCGGCTGCGGAATCGGGCCAAGGACGGTTTCCTGGCCCGCGAGGGCCTCAAGCTCTCCCCCCTGCCCTTCTTCATCATGGCCGCCGCCCAGGCGCTGAAGGCCCACCCGGTGGTCAACGCCAGGATCAACGAGGCCGAGGGGACCATCACCTACTTCGACACCGAGAACATCGGTATCGCGGTCGACACGGAGAACGGCCTGATGACCCCGGTCATCAGGAACGCCGGTGACCTGACGGTCGCCGGGCTCACCCGGGCCGTCCACGACCTGGCCGAGCGGGCCCGCGGTGGTCACCTCACCCCCGACGACGTGTCGGGCGCGACGTTCACGATCTCCAACACCGGTTCGCGCGGTGCCCTGTTCGACACCGTCATCGTGCCCCCGAACCAGGCCGCGATCCTGGGCGTAGGGACCACGGTCAGGCGACCCGCGGTGGTGCGCGACGGCGACGACGAGGTCATCGGCATCCGGGACCTGGTGCACCTGTCGCTGTCCTACGACCACAGGCTGGTGGACGGGGCGGACGCGGCCCGTTATCTGACCGCGGTCAGGGCGATCCTGGAGTCCGGGTCCTTCGAGGACGCTGTGTAGTTCCCGGCGCCTGGGCGCGGAAAAGGGCCGGTGCGGGCGGACGCTCGCACCGGCCCTTCGCCGTCTCCGCCCGCGGCACGGCCGGGCGTCAGGGTCGACGGACCGACAGTCTGTCCGCCAGGTCGTGGACCTGGATCGAGACGGTGACGGCGCCCCCGTCCTCCCTCCGTCCCACAGGGGCGGGTACGTGGCGCAGGATGGTGTCGATCCGTTCGTCGCCCGCGAGGAAGAACCCGTAGAGCGTCTCCCAGCCGCCGGTCAGCGCGTGGTGGCCCAAGTGGCGCAGTAGGCGGGTACCGAGTCCGCGGCCCTGCCAGGAGTCCTCGACGAGGAGTGCGGCCTCCACGCCCGTGCGGTCCGGCAGCAAGTGGCCGACGGCGACGACACGACCGATGGTGTCCCGCGCGGCCAGATGCACCGAGCCGGGGCGGGACAGCAGAGTGGGCAGGTAGGTCCGGGGGTCGGCCATGGCCCGGTGGTAGCGGCTCCACACGGACTGCGGTGAGCAGCGGCGGTGCATCGCCACGTGGCGGGCGAGGTCGCCGAGTCCTGTTGGGGTGATGCGCGGTTCGCGGCGCATGAGTACGTCCTTGCGCGGCCGGGCCGGTGCCTGTCCGTGCGCGCGGGCCCGGCGGTAGGTTGAGCGGGGTCGGTTCCGTTGACCGGCCGGACCGGTCGGGTGTGCCCTCCCAGATGCCGGTCGAGGGCCGGCGGTACACCGCCGGCCCTCGATCTCCGGGTGCGGGGTCAGCGCACCGCGCGAGCAGCTTCCTCGATGACCTCGGTCACCGTGCCGGGCCGCGAGACGCTCACCGCGTGGGAGGCGCGGACCTCCGTGGTGTGGGCGCCGGCTCGCTCAGCCATGAACTCCTGAACTGCGGGCGGGATGTTGCGGTCACCCGTGGCCACGAGCACCCAGGACGGGATGGTCTTCCAGGCCGGTTCGGCCGCGCCCTCAGCGAGCGCCGCCTCGGTGATCGGTCGCTGCGTGACGGCCATCAGCTCGGTCTTGTTACGGGGCACATCGGCCGCGAACTGGTGGCGGAACTTGTCGTTCCGGATGTAGAGGTCGGTGCCTTGCGAACCGTCGGCGTTCGTGATCGGCACAGGGCGCAGCGCGGCCCCCAGGGTGCTGCCGGGGAACTTTCCCGACAGGTCGTCGGCGCTCTCACCCTTCTCCGGGAGGAAGGCGGCGAGGTAGACCAGCGCCTTGACGTTCTCGTTGCCGGTGGCGGCGTTGCTGATCACCGAACCGCCGTAGGAGTGACCCGCCAGCACGATGGGCCCGTCGATGTCGGCCAGGATGTTCTTCAGGTAGGCGGAGTCGCCGCTCAGGGAGCGCAGCGGGTTGGCGACGGCGACGACCGGATAGCCGTCGTGCCGGAGCCTGCTGATGACGCCGTTCCAGCTGGTGGAGTCGGCGAACGCACCGTGGACCAGGACGACGGTGGGCTTGGGCTCCTGGTCGGGAGTGCCCTTGTCGGCGGAGGCCGGGGCGACCGTGGTGGCGAGCAGGCCGGCGGCGATGCTGGCGCCGGCCAGCGCGGTGAACGCACTGCGGGCCCTGCTGATGCGGGGGTTACGGATCATGTCGAGTGCCTTTCGGGCGGATTGGGTGCGCAGGTCTCCCTGGGCGGGAGGGGCGGTGCCGGTGGGCGGTGAAGGTGCGCGCTGAAAGCGGCGAGCCGCGGGTGCACGGGGTGAGGCGGTGTGGGCGGTGCTGGTCGCACCCGCCCACACGTTGTGTCGCCTTTTCATTCCTTAAGACCGGAGAACAACGGAAGGTGTGACATGTCGCGATGTCAGGTTCCGCCAGGCGTGCACCGGTCAGGGCCGGTGACGGTCGGAGATCTCCTTGTACTCGGCCGCCGTGGGCTTGGAGACCTGTGTGCCGGTGCCGTAGAGGGCACGGCTGAGCCCGGCGCGCAGCCGCTGGGTACGGGTCGGCATGGCACCGTCCGCGTCCCGCACGGCTACGGCCGTCAGGGGCCGGTACTGCTCATGAGCGGTCAGCGTGTGCAGTCGCGCCGGGGCGAGGGGCTCATGGATCTCCACGTACCCGCCGTCCGGAAG
Organism: Streptomyces sp. NPDC059866; assembly: GCF_042731325.1. NCBI lineage: Bacteria > Bacillati > Actinomycetota > Actinomycetes > Kitasatosporales > Streptomycetaceae > Streptomyces > Streptomyces sp. NPDC059866. The sequence goes on from NZ_JBHWJT010000002.1 coordinate 462,377, forward strand.
GCGTTTGATGACACCGCTCTCACGGCCGTGCAACACCTTGTCGCGGTCCCGGCGCTGCAGGCCCAGTGCCAGCCGTTTGGTGACGACGAAGGCCAGGACCGGGACGACGAACAGGCCGATGCGCACGGTCCAGGTCACCGCATTGACGGACATGTTCAGCCGGATGGCGATGATGTCGTTGGCGGCTCCCACGAGAGCCACGGCGTACACGCTGAGCCAGGCAACGCCCAGGGCGGTCCGCACCGGGCGGTTGCGTGGGCGGTCCAGCAGGTGGTGATCGCGGTCGTCGTCCGTGACCCAGGACTCCAGGAACGGATAGGCGCCCATGGCCAGGAAGAGCAGCACGCCGATCAGCAGGGGCAGGAAGTTGTCCAGGGCCAGGGTGTGACCCCAGAAGTCGATCTCCCAGCCCGGCATGACGCGCAGCAGGCCGTCGGCGACGCCCATGTACCAGTCGGGCTGGGATCCGGCGGAGACCTGGTCGGGGCGGAAGGGTCCGTATTTCCACACGGGATTGATCTGCGCGACGGCGGCCATGAAGAAGATCACGCCGGACACGAAGAAGAAGTAGGCGGCGGCCTTGGCGGCGTACACCTTGAGCGGGAGGCCGACGACGTTGCTGTTGGTGCGGCCGGGGCCGGGGTACTGGGTGTGCCGGTGGCGTACGGCCAGGGCCACGTGGCCGACGATCAACGCGACCATCAGTCCGGGGATGACGAGGACGTGCAGGACGTTGAAGCGGGCGATCAGGTCGTCGCCGGGGAACTCGCCGCCGAAGAGGAAGAAGGACAGATAGGTCCCGACGACCGGGATCGACAGAAGGGTGCCGTTCACGACCTGCAGCCCGGTTCCGGACAACAGGTCGTCGGGAAGGTCGTAGCCGGTCAGTCCCGCGAACATCGCCAATGTGAGCAGCAGGAAACCGAATATCCAGTTCAGCTCTCGCGGTTTGCGGAACGCGCCGGTGAAGAAGACCCGCATCATGTGCGCGAAGACGGCGGCCACGAAGACCAGGGCTGCCCAGTGGTGCGCCTGGCGGATGAGCAGACCGCCGCGGACGTCGAAGGAGATGTGCAGGGTCGAGTCGAACGCCTCCGACACCAACTGCCCCCGCAACGGGGCATAGCTGCCCTGGTAGACCACAAGTTCGGAGGAGGGGTGGAAGTAGAAGCTCAGATAGACGCCGGTGACGAGCAGGATGACGAAGCTGTAGAGCGCGATCTCGCCGAGCAGGAACGACGCGTGTTCGGGGAAGACCAGGCGCCGTGCGGAGCGGACGACACGGCGGTAGCCGAGTCGGCCCTCCGCCCATTGGGCCACCCTCTCCCCCGTGCGCCCCTGCTCCGGCTCGGCCGGCCGGCTGTCGTTGCTCATCTCTTCACCACTCATCTCTGCGTCACCCGACGCTCACCGCGGCCCGCGCCGCAGTCCCGGGTTCCGGCCGCGAGGCCCGTTCGGCGTGCATACGGCGCGGTCAGGCCGACTCCTCCACGACTGTGCCGTTCGGGCATAATTCGTGAACTTCTGTCGACACCTTGACCGGGGAGACGGCTGGGGTGTGACGCCGACGGCCCGGCCCGAGGTCAGCAGGATCAGCAGTGTCAGCGGGTCACGATGTTCTCGAGTTCCTCGCCCGCGGCGAATCGGGCCAACTGGCGTCGGATGAGCGCTTCGAGGCGCGGCCACAGGGAGAGGGTGAACGCTCCGACGTGCGGGGTGATGAGCACGCCCGGTGTCGTCCAGAGCGGATGTGCCTGCGGTAGCGGTTCGGGGTCGGTCACGTCGAGCGCAGCCCACAACCGACCGGCGTGTGCCTCCTTCAGCAGGGCGTCGGTGTCGACGACGGCTCCTCGGGACACGTTGACGAGCAGGGCGCCGTCCTTCATGCGTGCCAACAGGCCCGCGTCGAAGAGCTGACGGGTCTGCGGGGTGAGCGGGATGGACAGTACGACGACGTCCGCGTCCGCGAGGAGGTCGGGCAGCCGAGTCACGGAGTGCACCCGCCCACGCCGCGAGTCCCGTTCCTCGCTCGCGACGCGGGTCACCGCGCAGCCGAAGGGCGCCAGGAGGTCCTCCACCGCGGAACCGACGGCGCCGTAGCCGACGATGAGCACGGACCGGCCGTACAGGGAGGGGGAGAACTGCGGGCGCCACGCCCCGCGGTCCTGGGCGCGGAGTGCCTCCGGTATGCCCCGCAGCGAGGCGAGGATGAGGGTCAGGGCGAGTTCCGCCGTGCTCGGCGCGGGGACTCCTCGCGCGTTGCAGAGCGTCACCTGGCGAGGGAGCCGGTCCAGAGCCGCCCGCAGTTCGTCGGTCCCCGAACTGAGTGCCTGGACCACGCGCAGACGTGTCATCCGGTTCAGCGGCCTGCTGATGATGTCGATGTCCTGGGTCAGCGGCGGGGCGTAGAACTCGACCTTCGCGGGGTCCGAGGGTAAGTCCGAACGGCCGTCCCAGCGGGCGTAGTTGAGTCCGGGCGGCAGGTCGGCCAGATCGGCGAAGTCGGCGGGCAGCCATACCTGGGGGGAGTTCGCGCTCATGTCGACGGGGCTCTGCTTTCACTCCGGGTTCGTGGGCCGGAAACACACGGCACTCGGGCCGGTGCACGGCCGGTCCGGCTCCGAGGCCGGACCAAGAGAACTGACTGCACATGTCATTCATCTGTGACAGCACACGCCCGTGACAGCGGTCACTCTCCAGGGGGCAGCGATCGCTCCCCAGGGGCAGCGGTCACTTCCGCGAGACACCGGCCGGTCGTCGCAGGCGACCCGCCTGTCACACGCTCGGCTCACACACTGTCTTGCTGACATGCACCCTGTTGTCAGCACAGAAGCACCGCCCACCCGGCCGTACCCGGACTCCTATGCCGTCACCGCCGAGTTCTACGACATCTTGCAGGCCGACCAGGACGAGACCCGCGTCCGTCATATCTACGGCGGTGAGGTCGCGAAGGCCCGTCTCGGTGTGCTGGACATCGGTGCCGGGACCGGGCGGGTCACCCTGATGAGCCTGACCGAGTCCCGGGTCGACGTGCACGCGGTCGAGCCCGCACGGGCCATGCGCACATCGCTGCTGACCCGCCTCGCCGTCCTGCCCGCGCCCCAGCGGGAGCGGGTGACCGTGCACCCGTACACGCTGGACCGGGCGGGTCTGTACGCGGTCGCGGACGTGGCCGTGTGCCACAACACGGTCGCCTGTCTCCCCCCGGCCGCGCGGGACGTGCTCTGGCCCGCGGTCCGGGCGGCCCTGGTCCCCGGGGGTTCACTGTTCCTGCAGCTCCCGCCCGCCGTGCTGCCCGCCCGTGACGTCGTACGCCTCCTGCCGGAGAAGCGGGTGGGCGAGCACGTGTACGGGGGCCGCATGACGATGTCGACCGCCGGATATCGCATCCGCAACCGCGTCGAATACTGGGTGCGCGGCGCCCAAGGTGTGCTGCGGGAGCACACGGAGACGTTCTGGATGTGGCCCGCCTCGCGCGCTCGCCTCATTGCCGACCTCGAACGGCACGAGTTCGTCCCGCTGCCGGGCCACGACGATCCCCGCGTCCTGGCCGTCACACGGCCGGACCACACCTGAACCGGCCGCCGGAAGGCGCCGGAGACGCCACGGTGACCGCCCCGGCACCCCCGCACAGCGATGTCACAAACGGTGTCGTCGACCGGTCTGATGGATTACCGGACCACACGACTCGCTGTGTGCGCCTCACAAATTGGGACGGGGATCTCATGTCGCCTGTGAATACGTTCGTCATCGTCGGGGGCGGCCTGGCCGCGGGCAAGACCGCGGAGGAACTGCGCGAGCACGGCCACGACGGGCCGCTCCTCGTCATCGGGGACGAGCGGGAACGGCCCTACATTCGACCGCCGCTGTCCAAGGGCTATCTGCTGGGCAAGGAGGACCGCGAGTCCATTCACGTGCACCCCGAGGGCTGGTACCGCGAACACGACGTCGAGCTGCTCCTGGGCACCAGCGTGACCTCCGTCGACGCGCATGCCGCGGAGGTCACGCTGGACGACGGCCGTCGCGTGCCCTACGCCAAGCTGCTCCTGGCGACGGGTTCCTCCCCGCGCCGTCTGTCGGTACCCGGCGCGGACCTGGAGAACGTGCTGTACCTGCGGCGCGTCGGCGACAGTGAGCGGCTGAAGGCCGCGTTCACCGAGGGTGCCCGGATCGTGGTGGTCGGCGGTGGCTGGATCGGTCTGGAGACGGCCGCCGCGGCCCGGGCCGCCGGCGCGGACGTGACCGTTCTCGAACGTGGCGAACTGCCGTTGCTGAAGGTGCTGGGCCGGGAAGCGGCCGAGGTCTTCGCCCGTCTGCACCAGGACCACGGGGTGGACCTGCGTCCCCACGCCCGTGTCGAGCGGATCACCGGAACCGGGGGCCGCGTCGACGGCGTGCAGCTCGCCGACGGGGTTCACCTGCCCGCGGACGCCGTCGTGGTGGGCGTGGGCATCACGCCCAACGTCCGTCTCGCCGAGGAGGCGGGCCTCGAGGTGCGCGACGGCATCGTGACGGACGAGCGGCTGCGGACCTCCGCGGCCGGCATCCACGCCGCCGGTGACGTCGCCAACGCCTACCACCCGCGGCTCGGCCGGCACCTGCGCGTCGAGCACTGGGCCAACGCGCTGCACCAGCCGCGTACCGCCGCGCTGAGCATGCTGGGCAAGGACGCGGTGTACGACCGGTTGCCGTACTTCTACACCGACCAGTACGACCTCGGGATGGAGTACACCGGGTACGCCGAACCGGGCGGCTACGACCGTGTGGTCTTCCGCGGGGCGCGGGAAGAGCGGCGGTTCATCGCCTTCTGGATGTCCGGAAACCGGGTCGTGGCAGGGATGAGCGTCAATGTGTGGGACGTCATCGGGACGGTCCGTGCCCTGATCGAGTCCGGCACGGAGACGGACGACGCCGTCCTCGCCGATCCTTCGGTCCCGCTGGAGAGCCTGCTTCCGCGGCACGCGCGGCCGGCGGGAGCTGAGGCGTGACCGACGCTTCCCTCGCACCACTGCGGCCGATGCCGGACGACTGGCAGCGCGCCCTGGCGGTGGTGGCGCATCCCGACGATCTCGAGTACGGATGCTCGGCGGCCGTGGCCGCCTGGGTGGCCGAGGGCCGGCAGATCACCTACGTGCTCGCCACCCGCGGTGAGGCCGGCATCGACACCCTCACGCCCGAGCGGGCCGGCCCGTTGCGCGAGGCGGAACAGCGTGCCGCCGCGGCGGCGGTCGGTGTCCCGGCGGTGGAGTTCCTCGACCACCGGGACGGTGTGATCGAGTACGGCGTGGCCCTGCGCCGCGACATCGCCGCCGCCGTCCGGCGTCACCGGCCCGAGCTGGTGCTCACGCTGAATCACCGGGACACCTGGGCCGGCGGCGCCTGGAACACCCCGGACCACGTGGCGGTGGGTCGCGCCGTGCTGGACGCGGCGGCGGACGCCGGCAACCGCTGGATCTTCCCTGAACTCGCCGAACAAGGGCTCCGGCCCTGGGACGGTGTCCGGTGGGTGGCCGTCGCCAACTCGCCGACGCCGTCCCACGCCGTGTCCGCCGAGGCCGGCTTCGAACAGGCGGTGCAGTCCCTGCTGCGGCACCGGGCCTACCTCGAAGCCCTGACCGACGAGGACCCCGAGACGTACGTGCGTCGCTTCCTGGCCGACAGCACCCGCCTCCACAGCGCGCGGTTCACCGGCGGTCCCGCCGTCGCCTTCGAACTGTTCAGCCGATGACCGACGTCCGCCAATCCGCGTGCTTCGCAGGGCAGCCCCGTCATCCGCACGGGCCGCACCGAGAAAGGACCATTGATGACGTACGAGTCCCCCGCCGTTCTGGACGCCGGGCCGTCCGACGGCGTCGATCCGGACGAGTTCGTACGAGCGGCCATGCGCTGGCACTTCGACCCGGCGACCGGCTCCCGCTACTGGCTCGACCGAGCCGAGCGGCTCGCCTTCGATCCGCGACGGGACGTCAAGGGCGTGGACGACTTGTCGCTCTTCCCCGACCTCACCGACGAGCTGCGGCACGTACCGGTGGCGGACCTGATCCCCCGGGGCTACGGCAGCGACGCCCGGCTGATCAACGTCTTCGACAGCGGCGGGACGACCGGGGCGCCCAAGCGGGTCGTCCAGCTCGACGACTGGATGCGGCGCAGCACCGAGCAGGTCGACCGGCGGCTGCGGGAGCACGGCCTGCCCCTCGGCGCCCAGTGGCTGACCGTGGCGCCGACCGGTCCGCACCTGGTGGGGGACGTACTGCAGCGGGCGGCGGCGTCGCTCGGCGGCCCGGGCCTGAGCATCGACATGGACCCCCGCTGGGTGAAGAAGCTGATCGCCGCGGGCCGCAGCGACGAGGTCGAGTCCTACACCGACCATCTCGTCGAACAGTGCCGCCGGATCCTGCTGACCCAGGACATCGGGGTACTGGCCGCCACCACGCCGCTGCTGGAACGCTTCGCCCGCGAGGACGACCTCCTGGAGCGGATCAACGGTTCCGTCCGGGCGATCCTCTGGGGCGGCACCCACATGGACCCCGATACCCGGCACCTGCTGGCCACGGAGGTCTTTCCCGATGTGCCGCTCATCGGCATGTACGGCAACACCATGATGCTCACCGCGCTGCTCGAACGCCCCGGTCTCGACGCCTCGCAGCCCTGCGTCTTCGACCCGGTGTCGCCGTACGTGTTCCTGTCGGTCGTCTACCCCGCCACCGGGGAACGCGTCGAGGTGGGTGAGCGGGGCCAGGTGATCGTCAGTCACGTCAGCAAGTCCATGCTCATCCCCAACAACGCGGAACGCGACACGGCGGTGCGTGTGCGGCCGGCCGACGGCCACGCGGGCGACGCCGTCGCGGACGTGGCGCCCGTGGCCACGGTGAAGGGCGAGACCGTGATCGAGGGCGTGTACTGATGACGGTCGTGAAGGCCGACGGGCCGGTGTACCTGGACGCGCTGGGCCCAGGCGGCCCTTACCGGACGCGCGTACCGAGCAGCGTGACGGACGTGTCCGGTGCCGAGGTGGCGCGACTGAGCCTGGTGCCGCCGGTCTACGTCGACCGCGCCCTGGCCGCGCTGCGCAAGGCCGAGGCCGTACCGACGGCCGGCATGGACACCCTTCTGGAGGCGGCCGCCGAGGAGTTCGCCACCGGCACCATCGGCGGGCTGGGCGTACGCGAGTACGAACACCTGGTGAGCCGCACCTCCGGCAGCCCACTGACGGTGGTGCGCACCGCGACACGGGACACCGCGAGATTCGTCAGCCTGGCCCGTTCCTCGGCCGACCGGGGCAGGCCGCGCGGGGCGGCCCGGGACAGTTGGGATCCGGCCCTCGGGTCCGGGCACGCCGTATGGGCCCGCCGGGGCGAGGTGTTCGCCGTCAACGCCTCCGGCAACCATCCCGGTGTCCACCGGTTGTGGCTGGAGGCGCTGACGCTGGGCTACCGCGTCGCCGTACGTCCGTCCCGGCGGGAGCCGTTCACTCCGCACCGCCTGGTCGGAGCCCTGCACCGGGCGGGCGTCCGGGAGGACCAGCTCGTGCTGCTGCCCACGGACCACCAGGCCGCCGGGGCGTTGATCCGCGGTGCGGACCGCGCGGTGGTGTACGGCGGTGACGACGTGGTCGCCCGGTACGCGCACGATGCCCGCGTGCTGCCGCAGGGGCCCGGCCGGACCAAGATCCTCGTCCCCGCGGACACGGACTGGCGGGAGTACCTCGACACCATCGTCGAATCCGTCGCCGACGAGGGCGGCACCGCGTGCGTCAACGCCACCGCCGTCCTCGTCGAAGGCGATCCGGCACCGCTCGCCGAGGCCGTCGCTGACCGCCTGTCCCGGCTGCCCGGCCTGCCGCCCCAGGACACCAGGGCGGTACTCCCGGTGTGCCCGTTGGACCGGGCCTGGGCCCTCGACTCCTATCTGCAGAAGGTGGCGGCGGGGACCCGCGCCTGGCTCGGCGGTGACGGCATCGTCGACGACCTCGGGGACGGAAGTGCCGTACTGCGTCCGGCAGTCCACCAGGTCGACCACGCGGGAGCCGCGCAACTGCGGGCCGAACTCCCCTTTCCCTGCGTGTGGGTCGCGCCGTGGAACCGCTCGGACGGAATCGCGCCGCTGCGGGAGACCCTCGTCCTCTCGGTCCTCTCGCGCGACCACGCCCTGCTGGACACCCTGCTGGCGGAACCCACCATCGCCAATGTGTACGCCGGTGACCGGCCTACCCATTGGATGGCTCCGGGCGTGCCGCACGACAGTTACCTGTCGGACTTCCTGATGCGCAGCAAGGCCGTTGTCGGCTTCGAGTGAACGGCGGTCAGTGCGGCAGGACCAGCATCACGGCCGTCCCCAACGCCATTGCCCCGTCGCGGACGTGCCCGTACGGGTCCGCCGCGGCGGCGCGGTGCGCGGCGCCCGTGGCGGTCCGCAGCGCGGGCATGGGGCGCATCAACGACCGTACGGCGAAGCCGAGGAGACTGAGCGTCAGCGCGGCGGTGACCAGGGCCGCCGTCATCGATGCGCTCGCCGCGGGGCCGTGAGCCGCGGTGTGGTGGGCGACCGGAACACCTCCGGCCAGGGTCTCGTGGCCGGGCGCGGCCCCACCGTGGGGCGTCCGCGACATCCAGGCCATCGCCGCCATGCCCGCGGCCGGCGGCAGCCGCCCGGCGATCGCCGCCACCGTGCCCGTCGTACGGCGGTACAGCGCGGTCAGCGGGAACCACAGCGTGGCCGCCGCACAGAGCACCACCGTGGTCCGGCCGGTCAGCGACCGGCCGAGGCTCCAGGGCATGATCGCCATGGCCGCCGCCATGGCGAAGTGCAGGAGGTGGTCCACCCGGTCGCGGCGGCCCGCTCCCGGTGACCGGACCCCGCGCCGCAGCACATGCAGGGACACGACGACGAAGAGCAGCGTCAGCATGCAGTGCACGATGTGCAGTGCTGGCGTCTTGTCCGACACTGGGTGCACCTCCTGGTCCATGACGGTTTCTCAGTCCTGACCAGGTGTGCGATCGATCCGTGACAGCGACGACGGTTGTCCGGGAGCGACCGGATGACACGGTGTGCCAACGTGACGGCGCCGGGGCGGCCGGACGACCATCCGACGCTGCGTCCGTCCGCGGCCGCTTGTAGCATGGGGCGCACGAAGCCAGAAGGGACGACCCATGCACGCTGGCGCCCAACCCGGCACCCTGGACCAAGCGACGAAGGACTTCCTTTTCGGCGCGCTCACGGCTTTTCGGCATCGCGTACCGAGTCCTGGGCAGCGCGGTGGAGGCCGAGGACATCGTGCAGGAGACCTGGCTTCGATGGCAGAACACCGACCGTGCGAAGGTCAATGAGCCGCTCGCCTTCCTGACCACGGTCGCCACGAGGCTGGCGATCAACCTGGCCCAGTCCGCACGGGTACGCCGGGAGTCCTACGTCGGGCCCTGGCTTCCCGAGCCCGTCGACACCGCGCAGGATCCGCAGTTGGGCGCGGAGCGGGCCGAAGCCCTGGACATGGCGGTGCTGCTCCTGCTGGAGAAGCTGAATCCCCTGGAGCGAACCGCCTACGTGCTCCGGGAGGCGTTCGACTACCCCTACGGACAGGTCGCCGAGATCCTGGAGATCACCGAGGCCAACGCCCGTCAGCTCGTGAGCCGCGGGCGCAGGCACCTGGCTGCCGAGCGCAAGGAGCGCGTCACGCCGGCGGCCCATCGGCGGCTGCTGGAGGTCTTCCTCTCCGCGGCGCGGACGGGCGACCTGTCGGTACTGGAGGACGTACTCACCGCCGATGTCGTCAGCTACTCGGACGGCAACGGAATCCGCGGCGCGTCCAAGGTCCCGGTCGTCGGACGGGCTCACGTCTCGCAGTACCTCGTGGCCTTCGCTCCGCGTTTCTGGCCGCAGTCCGAGATCCGGTGGGTCGAGGCGAACGGCCGGTCGGCCGTGCTGGTCTCGTCCGGCGGGGAGCCGGTCGCCCTGCTGACCGCCGACATCTCGGCGGGCGGCATCGACCGGATCATGTGGGTGATGAACCCGGACAAGCTGAAGCCGTTCGTGGCCTCGCTGAGGGACTGACCGAGCTGCGGTCGGGCCTTCGCGGGCATCGAGGGACCGGGCGTCACAGTTACGGCTGCTTGTCGGTCATTCAGTAGTCCCGGCCTCTGCCGGGACTGCGCACTTCGACGACAACGGAGTCATGCCGTGACCGAGCGGATCCAGTTGCCCACCCTGTCGACCGAGAAGGATTACAACGGAGAGGAGTTCTCGCCCATCTACACGACCACCGTGACCGTCCACGGCGGCGTGGCCTCACATGGACGGGCCTCCGGCCGGGCCCGCTCGTCCGACGGCGCCCTCGACCTCGACCTGCGGATGCCGGCCGAGCTGGGCGGTGACGGCCGGGGAACCAACCCCGAGCAGCTCTTCGCGGCGGGTTTCGCGGCGTGCTTCCACGGCGCGCTGAGCCTGCTGGCACGTCAGGAGGGCCTCGATCCGGCGGCGATCTCCGTCGAGGCGACCGTCGCCTTCGGGCGGGACCCGGAGGACGGCGGCTATCTGCTGCACGTCGATCTGGTGGTGCGGTGGCCCGGAGTCGCTCCCGAGACGGCCGACGACCTGATCGAGAAGGCCGACGCGTTGTGTCCGTACGCGCGCATGGCCTGGCGGGGAACGCCGACCACCATCACGCTGGCCTCCTGACCGGCACGCCCCGCGACGAGCAGCCGCCCCGGCGGCGGCTGCTCGTCGCGGGGCGGCGGTCAGGACGGGAACCACAGGTCCGCGTCGGCGGCTTCTTCCTTGCGGGCGGTGAAGACGGAGATCTCCTTCTTGCTCAGACTCTGCGGCGGCAGTGCCGCGACGAGAGGGTGATCGCCCACCGTGTCACGCGGTCGGCGGGGCTCCGGAGCCGCCGCGGTGAAGTACTCGGCGTTGACGGCAAGGTAGTGCGCCCAGTCCGGCGGCAGGTCGTCCTCGTAGAAGATGGCCTCCACGGGGCAGACGGGTTCGCACGCGTGGCAGTCGACGCACTCCTCGGGGTTGATGTAGAGCGTGCGTGAGCCCTCGTAGATGCAGTCCACGGGGCATTCGGTCACACAGGCCCGGTCCTTGATGTCGACGCAGGGCTGCGCGATGACGTATGTCATCCCTCTCCTCCTCCTCGAACGTCGAACGCGTCGCGGGGCCGGCTCGCGCGGACGTCGGGCTCGTCTGTATGACCAGGAACACCGTCACGTTGTGACACGGGTTCTGCCACTGTCACAAACCGCCGCCTGACCTGGTCTAGTCAGTGACCACCCATTGCGACCGGGAGCAATCGTGCCTATCACCGAACGACAAATTTCCACCACGGTGCTGGTGATCGGTACCGGCGGTGCCGGCCTTCGGGCCGCGATCGAACTGGCCGAGGCCGGTGTCGACGTCGTCGCCGTCGGCAAGCGTCCCAAGGAGGACACCCACACGTCCCTGGCCGCCGGGGGCATCAACGCGGCGCTGGCCACGATGGACCCCGAGGACTCCTGGCAGCAGCACGCCGCGGACACGCTCAAGGAGAGTTACCTCCTCGGCGACCCCCGCACCGCCGAGATCGTCACCCAGGGGGCGGCCCTGGGCATCGACGACCTGGAGCGGTACGGCATGGAGTTCGCCCGTGAAGGGGACGGCCGTATCTCCCAGCGCTTCTTCGGCGCCCACAAGTTCCGCCGTACCGCCTTCGCCGGTGACTACACCGGCCTGGAGATCCAGCGCACCCTCATCCGGCGTGCGAGCCAGCTCGACATACCCATGCTCGACACCGTGTACATCACACGGCTGCTGGTCCACGAAGGTGCTGTCTTCGGGGCCTACGGCTTCGACCTGAACAACGGCACCGGCTACCTCGTCCACGCGGACGCCGTCATCCTCGCGGCCGGCGGGCACACGCGCATCTGGCGCCGCACCTCCTCCCGGCGGGACGAGAACACCGGCGACTCCTTCCGCCTGGCGGTCGAGGCCGGGGCCCGCCTGCGCGACCCCGAGCTGGTGCAGTTCCATCCGTCCGGGATCATCGAACCGGAGAACGCCGCCGGCACCCTGGTCAGCGAGGCCGCCCGCGGCGAGGGCGGCATCCTGCGCAACGCCCTCGGCGAGCGGTACATGAACCGCTACGACCCCGAGCGCATGGAACTGTCCACTCGCGACCGCGTGGCCCTCGCCTCCTACACCGAGATCAAGGAAGGCCGCGGCACCCCCAACGGCGGGGTCTGGCTCGACGTCTCCCATCTGCCCCGTCAGACGATCATGAACCGGCTGCCCCGGGTCTACCAGACGCTCCTCGAACTGCAGATGCTCGACATCACCCGTGAACCCATCGAGGTCGCCCCCACGGCGCACTACTCGATGGGGGGCGTCTGGGTCCGTCCGGAGGACCACAGCACCGACGTGCGCGGCCTGTACGCCATCGGCGAGGCGTCCAGCGGACTGCACGGCGCCAACCGGCTGGGGGGCAACAGCCTGATCGAACTCCTCGTCTACGGCCGTATCACCGGTCAGGCGGCGGCCGCCTACTCGGAGTCGCTCACCGCGCAGCCCCGGTCCGCGACCGCCGTGGCCCAGGCGCGCGCCGAAGTCGAGGAACTGCTCGCCGCCGACGGGCCCGAGAACGTCCGCGCGCTCCAGCGCGCGATCCGCAACACGATGACCGAGCACGCCGGTGTCGTCCGCGACGAAGAGGGTCTGCGCACCGGGCTGGCGGAACTGGACGCCATCGAGGAACGCATGCAGAACGTAGGGGTGCACCCCGACATCGCCGGCTTCCAGGACCTCGCCCACGCCTTCGACCTGAAGTCGGCCGCCCTCGCGGCCCGCGCCACTCTCGAAGCGGCGCTGGAACGCCGGGAGACCCGCGGGTGTCACAACCGCAGTGACTTCCCCGACATGGATCCCGCCCTCCGCGTGAACCTCGTCTGGTCCCCGACGACGGGAATCACCCGCGAGAGCATCCCTGCCATTCCGGACGAGATCGCGTCCCTCATGGCGGAAGTCTCCACCGACGGAAAGCTCGTCGAATAGCGGCCCTCCGGCCGAGAGAAACGCTTCACGCACAGCTCCCGTGTCACAGAAAACGTCCGCACTCGGTCGTTCCCGGTGCGGACGACACCGCACGTCTCGAAAGGATCGTCACCATGAAGGTTGTAGTCATCGGCGGTACCGGACTGATCGGCTCGAAGCTGGTGGCCAAGCTCAATGAGCACGGTCACGAGGCGGTACCGGCCGCCCCGAACACCGGCGTCAACACGCTCACGGGCGAGGGGCTGGCCGAGGTCCTGACCGGTGCGTCGGTCGTGATCGACGTGTCCAACTCGCCGTCCTTCGAGGACGATGCCGTGATGGAGTTCTTCCGGACCTCGACCACCAACCTCCTCAAGGCGGAGGCGGACGCGGGTGTGACCCACCACGTGGCGCTCTCCGTGGTCGGCACGGAGCGGCTGCAGGAGAGCGGCTACTTCCGCGCCAAGCAGGCGCAGGAGACCCTGATCAAGGAGTCCGGCATCCCCTACTCCATCGTTCACGCCACGCAGTTCTTCGAGTTCATGAAGGGCATCGCCGAGGCGGCGACCGAGGGTGACACCGTCCGGCTGGCCCCGGTCAAGATCCGTCCCGTCTTCTCCGACGACGTGGCCGCCACGGTCGGCCGCACCGCGGTCGGCGGCCCCGTCAACGGGGTCGTGGAGATCGCCGGCCCCGACGAGTTCCAGCTCGACGAGCTGATCCGCAAGGGCCTGGCCGCCAAGAAGGACCCGCGCAAGGTCGTGACCGACGTGCACGCCCCGTACTTCGGTGCGGAGCTGAAGGAGACCACGCTGCTCCCCGGTCCGGACGCGAACATCGGCGCGACCCGGTTCGCCGACTGGCTCGCCCAGCAGAGCTGAGTCGGCGTGTGGCGGGCCCCTCGAGGGCCCGCCGGCCAGAGGGATGGGGCCTGTCGTCCGCACCGCGGCACGGCAGGCCCCTCTTCACCTCCGGCACAGACAGCAACCGCAGAGAAAGCCACTCACCATGCTGATTCATCGCGACAAGACAGCTTCACCGGTCGTCGTTTCATATCCGGCAGTGACCGGTACCTACACCATCGACCCGGTCCACAGCACGATCGGCTTCTCCGTCCGGCACGCCATGGTCTCCAACGTCCGTGGACGGTTCGAACGTTTCGAGGGCCTGCTCAAACTCGACGGCGCCGAGCCGTCCCGCTCGGAGGCGTACGTCAGTGTCCAGACCGACAGCCTGGACACGGGCGTGGCGGATCGCGACGCGCACCTGGCGGGGCCCGACTTCTTCGACTCGGCGACGTATCCCCTGATGGCCTTCCGCTCCACCGGGATCACCCCGCTCGGCGACGACGAGTTCCAGCTCCTGGGCAGCCTCTGCATCAAGGACGTCGAACTGCCCCTGACCATCGACATCACCTTCGGTGGGGCCGGCAGCGACGCCTTCGGCAACCATCGCGTCGGATTCGACGGCAGGGCCACCCTGCGGCGTTCGGACTGGGGACTGGCCTGGAACACGCCGCTGGACACAGGGGGTGTCCTCGTCGGTGACAAGGTGACCCTGACCCTGGACATCTCGGCCGTACGGGCCGACCAGGACGCGGCGGCCTGACGGAAAAACGGATGTGGGTGGGCGGGGTGGTCCCGGCTTCGGGACCACCC